>JBFHPA010000095.1:0-8750 GCA_041592955.1 Pontiella sp. | reverse complement strand
TATTTTTCATTGATACCCTCCCGCGACTCGCTGAGAAGAAACATTCTTCGATGCCACGAGCTTTCGGGAAGCCTGTTCATTGAACGGTACTTCCCCTTTCGCATTATTGCCCAGGAGCGCATACTGAGCTCCATTCTGATGAAAGTTGATATCCGAACCATCCGGAGTCTCGGAAGCATCCTTTGCCGGGAGCGCATGGGATCCCGAATCTTCTGCCCCGGCTGCTCCGTGCACCTCCAACTTGGACTCGCTCTTTTTTCGTCCGTATGAGGACTTTAACGCGATGGATTTTTGCTTTGACTCAACCTCGGCCCAAAGCTCCTCAAGCGTGCTCAGGTTGAACGGCCACTGGAGGAAAAGCTGAACATTGTGTGAATCCGGACTTGAGCCTGAGCTGATCTCCATGCCGGGGAACCGGGCCAGGGGCTGATCATGCTCTATGCGGCTGATAAAATGCTTCGTCTGCGCATAGCCGCCTCGGGCTGTAATGCGCAGAGAATAGGAGCGAAAGCCAATATCCTCTTTCTTTGCGCCCGCTCTTGAACCCGGAGCATATATTTCATCGATGGAATCAACTTCCAGACCCGTTGCCTTGGCGGTGGCGTAGATGACCTGCGAAGCCCATGAATAGTAATCGCGCTCCGGCGGAATCTTATCAAGACACTCCTTCAAGATTTTCACGCTGTTGTCATAGTCCCTGCTGGTATTGGAACTCTTCGACAAAACATTGTCGGCCATCTCTATTTTGGATGACAGGTCCAATAATTCCTCCTTTGCCTTGGCAACGGAGGACAGGCTGAAGCGAATGCCCACCACAGCCAGACACACCAGCGCAACGGCACCAATTACGCCAAGCACAAGCATTTGCTTTTGCCCGTTGACTAAATCCTTAAGCATCATTGCCCCCCTCCCTTCAGAATTTCGCTGACCACCCGGAAGTCACGCTGGTTTGATGAACCTCCACCACCGCGCTTTCGCATGGATGCCAACTTGAGCGTGTCAAATGTGGCGGCTACTTCCTCCGCGGCAAGCAGCTTTCGCGGAAGCAGGATGGCCTCGGTTTCAGCCTGGTCACCATGGGAAATTCCTTCGACAACCAGGTTGTAGACGAGCTCCATATCCTCCGGAGATTTGTAGGTTGAAGAATCCATTGCACTGCGGACGGAGAGCCGGGTGAATTGGATATTTTCCGGAACGGTGTCCTGGATATCTGTCAGCAATCTAACGAATGAGGCCTGCGAATTCTGCCAGCCGTCGAGCAACTCCATAACCTGTTGATTCGTCACCAGGCCGCGGTTCTCGTTCTTATACAACTCCAGTCGCGGTTCGAGTTCTGTCCAGATCTCACGACTCGTTTTCAGTTCGTACTTCACGGTAGTGTATTGAACCAGCTTGATGCTGCTCAGCAGGGCAATAGCCACGATGGGCGTTACCACCACGCCGACGAGCATGAATCGGCGGCTGACAGCGCCCTGATAGCGCAGCTCGGACTTCTTCAGTAAATTTACACGGGGACAGCTCATGAATCCTGAAATCCTCCTATTGCGGCACCAATTGCTGCGGCGAAGCGGGTCGCCTGCTGATTCATCTCTACCGAAACGATGTCGGGCGCTATCGCGATGTTCTCCAGCGGGCTCCACGGCTCCACTTCGGTATGAATCATATTCATAAGTTCATCAGACCAACTGGGTAAAAGACTCATGCCACCAGAAACATAAACCTTTGAAACCCGACAACCCTGATGCCGCTCGATGAAATCCTTCGAAATGCTCAACTGCTTGGTGATGGGCGCCATAACGCTTGCGAGCGAAGTGGAAATGTTGATGGAACGATCATCAAGAATTGAAGCGGCCAGTTCATCATCCACCCCGAGGTCAGCCACAAGTTTATTACGCAGTGTACGCACACCGAAATCCATTTTGCCCACCAGCACCACAACGCCCTTATTCATAAAGACGTAGTGACTGACGGACTCGCCCGCATCGATTAAACAGATCGCATCATCCGCACATTCATCAGCGCGCGCATTCATAAAAGCGGAGACAAACGCCAGACCGGCAACCTCCAGAGATGCCGGAGCAGGCGGACCTGCGGGAAATAGATTAAGAATATAGCGGACGTCATCCTGCGGTATCGCAGCAGCCAGCAGACTGGAATCCTGCCGGCCCTTTCCCCGTTTAATCAGCTGCGCTGAAACACGGAAATCATCTGTAACATTCAGCAGCTTCCGCAATTCGGTTTCGGGAAGTGTTGCTTCTTCGGCCGGCAACGGGGTGTGCACCATGCGTACCACGGATTCTGCTCCGCTATAGGCCAGACATCCGTAGTAGGAGGATAGATTCCGGGGCAGCTCCATCCGATTCGCGGTTGCGCTGTAGTCAACCGCAGGCAGCATGTCGATTCCGGTCAGAGCCAACTCCCCTTTGCTTTGTTTCAACTGCACCACCTTGGTGGCGGTCGTTGCAAAGTCGACTCCTACAAGAACGCCCAATTTACGTTGCGTTCTATTCTTGCCGAGCGCTTTCATATCCATGTTTCTTCGTTCCTACTTAAATAGATCTCTGACCGCTTTCATTCCCTACACGGCGGCCTGATAAATGGGTGCGGGTCACATTTAGCAGTATCCATACCATGATTAAGCTCCAATTTCCGCCTTGCTAAAAACAGTGGCATTACCAATTATGTTCCGCATCAATTTTTTGATTTTCCACCCATTCTGGAGTTGAGCGTGAGCAATACAGACAACACCTTCCCGAGCCCTGAAGACCAACTCGATGATGCGGAATCCCGCCCGTCCGGAACCATGCTGGTGACCTTGGTGCTGCTCATCGCAGGCCTGTTGCTCAGTAGTTTCATGATGCTCCACTACGGCTTCAAAGCGGGCGGCAAGAAGGCGACTCTCCCAAGTTTAAACTTCAGCGAACTAAAACCCTACCAACACGAGTTAAACCAATCCTCTTTGCAGGAATCAGTTGCTCAAGAAGACTCCAGCACGGAGCAGGACAGTGGCGGCATCAGCCAGCTGCTCGCCAGCCGGAGCGAAAAGGTCAGATGGCCAAGGCTTCGTGTGACTGGCTTCGGCCGTTCCAGTGATGGAACAGGCTTTGCCATTATCAACGGCAAGCAGGTGTTTCTCGGCGAACTGGTCGACGGCAAAGCCAAACTCATCGAGGTTCGTTCCCATGATGTCGTAGTGGAATACATGGGTGAAACCCGGATTCTGTCTGACGAACACTGAAACCCTTAAGCCGCCGAAGCTAGAACCCGCAGCTTCACCAGCGCATGGTCATAGTCTTCGGGATCGACCAGAAAGGTGTGGCAGCGATGTCCACTTGCGGCCTCCACCTTTTCGATCAGCACATTGTTGAACGGATTCAGCACACCGATCAGCAGATCATTTCCAAAAAATGCAAACGGCAGCGCGCCATTGTGAGCCGGGATTCCTTCGGGAAGCACTTCGGCAACCGGCTCCTCCAGTTCGAAGTTTGACAGCGAGAGAAAAGGTACTCCGGATCTGTTCGACATATAGTTGAGTATCCTCTTCATCTGGGTAAAGCCTCGATCATTCAACACATGCAGGACGCTCACAGGCACATCAAGCTCCTTCGAAGAGGTTTCGGTAAGATCGTGCAGCACACTTGAATATTCCTCCTGAGAGAGCTGACCTTCCTCATAGAGCCGCCATGCCAAAGCCAGTTCCTCGCTAATGTCGGTTTCGGATTGAACGGCTGGTTCTTCGTCACGATCCGCAGAAGACTCGGTCGGCATCGGCGCATCGGACGGAACAAGCGCCCGCATTCGTGCAGTCTGCGCCGCCACTTCGGAGGGAAATTCCTCCTGAAAATGCAACAGCTCCCCCTGGGCATACGCAAGTGCTTCGGTATCGTTTCCGCCCAGAGCAACATCCACGAAACGGTTCAGGTAGTCCAAGGCCTCTTCATTGTGTCCGCTCTTGTGGTACGCGTTATATAAGGCTTTGAGCGCCGTACCGTCCTGAGGCATAACTTCGAGAATCTGCTCCAGCATCGCAATGCTGTCCGCCAAAGCGCCATCGATCGGTTGTTCAGTTTCTGACATGTTAGTCTCCTAGCCTGGTTCTGCGCACTTTTAAGCATATTGCAGGCCACATGGATATAATCGCCCGCTTTTCGCATGCTTGCTCCCGATTTTCAAATACATGCCTGACTGCCGGAAACATTATGCCCTGAGCCCACCTTTTCCGTTGGTAGGCATGGGTATTGCTAGAAAGGGGACGATGACCGATCAAAACCGGATGACAACGATATGAGAACAAGCTCTAGAAGCCTGATGGATTGCCTGAAAGAAATCCGCCCCATTGAAGCGGAGATCTTTACGGAGGCCGAAAAGGAAGCGGAAGAAAACAATACGCCGCTGGAAAAACTGTTGATTGAGCAGGGTGTTGTGTCCGATGTGGACATGGCACTCGCCACGGCCCAATATCTCGACCTACGGCCCATTTCTCTTTCATCCTTTTCTGCCGACACCGTCCTGATCGATCTGATGTCGAAGGAAAAGTGGAAGGAGCTTAAAGCCGTCCCCCTGACACTGCTGGGAACACGCCTGACCATTGCCATGGCGGATCCGTTCGACATCATGACACGCGAAAACATCGCCTCTCACACCAAGATGGAACTGGTCCCGCTGGTTGCCATGGGCAAAGAGATTGAAGACGTTCTGAACGCCCTTACCGAGGAATCAACCCAGGCGCTTGAAGACATCCTGAAGGATATGGCGGAAGAGGGCGATGTTGAAGTCGGCCAGGAAGGTCTCGAGGACGCAAGCCTTGACGATATGGTGGAGAATGCCGGTGAAGCGCCGGTGATTCGTATCGTTAATTCAATCCTGATCGAAGCCCTGCGCAAAGGCGCTTCGGATATCCACGTCGAACCCATGGAAAAAACCGTTCGATTGCGCAACCGCATCGACGGCGTGCTTTACGAAACACCCAGCCCGCCCAAGAACCTGCAGAACGCCATCATATCGCGCCTTAAAATCATGTCGCAGCTGGACATTGCCGAGCGTCGCGTACCGCAGGATGGTCGCTTTAAAATTAAAGCTCTCGGCAAAGAGGTCGATGTGCGCGTGAGCATGCTGCCCACGGTGCATGGCGAAAAAGTTGTAATGCGTATTCTCGACAAAACCGCCCTCGCCCCCAGCCTTGACGCGCTGGGATTGGATACGGTTTCCCAGGACAACTTCACCTATGCGCTGGGCCAGCCGTACGGCATGATTCTCGTAACCGGCCCGACCGGCAGCGGCAAAACAACCACGCTTTATTCTGCATTACAGGAACTCAATGAAACCGGAACCAATATCATCACCACGGAAAACCCGGTGGAATACCAGCTGGAGGGCATCAATCAGGTTCAGATCAATCCTGCCGTCGGGCTGACGTTTGCATCTGCGCTCCGCTCCATTCTTCGCCAGGACCCGGATGTGGTGATGGTCGGAGAAATCCGCGATGGCGAAACGGCCACCATCGCCGTTGAAGCCGCCTTGACCGGTCACATGGTGTTGAGCACGCTGCATACAAACGATGCTGCGGGAGCCATTGCCCGCCTCACGGACATGGGCATTGAACCGTTCATGCTGGCTTCTTCCATATTGCTTACCCAGGCCCAGCGCCTGTACCGAAAACTCTGCCCGGTTTGCAAACGGGAGATGGACATTCCGCTTGAAACCCTGAAAAGGAACCGCATCGACCCCGCCCTGCTGGAAGGCACGCAGTTCTACCAGAAAACTGGGTGCCCGAAGTGCAGCGGCATCGGCTACAAGGGCCGGGGGGCACTGATGGAAATCCTTCTGGTCAACGAAGCCATTCGCAAAACCATTTTGAATAATCCCGAAGCCGACGCCATTTCCAAAATTGCGGTCGAAAGCGGAATGCGCACCCTTCGCGAAGCAGGCCTTGAACGCCTGCGTGAGGGAATGACCTCCATCGAAGAAATCATGCGCGTCACCAGCGAACATTAAAAGGATCAAACTATGGACTCGAAAAAAATAAAAGCCAAAGGCGGACTTCCCATCGTCCGAGGCGCACGGAAAATCCGACTCAAGGAGCTTTCGATCTTCACCCGGCAGGTATCGGCCATGCTTTCGGCAGGCATGCCGCTGGTACAGACGCTCAGCGCCATGGAGCAGCAAACGTGCGATAAAAACTTCCGACCGGTGATCGAAGGTATTCGCAAGCGGGTTGAAGGCGGTGCCATGTATTCCGAGTCGCTCGCGTTTTACCCAACCATTTTTGACGACTTATATGTCAGCATGATGCGCGCCGGCGAGGTGGGGGGTATTCTGCCCGACACCTGCGCCCGTGTGGCCGAATTTCTGGAATCAAGCAACAAGCTGCGTTCCAAAGTAAAGTCATCCATGATGTACCCCACTGTAGTGATGATCGTTGCTGTCGGCCTTTCGACGGCGCTGATTATGTTTGTGGTGCCTGTCTTCGCGACGATGTTTTCGGATTTCGGCGCCGACCTTCCCGGACTTACGCAGACCTTGCTGGATTTGAGCGGCATCCTGACCTCCTACTGGTATATTTTCGTGGTCTTGGTTGCCGGACTGGTTTACGGGTTCAAACGGCTCTATAAAACCGATCGTGGAGAGTACGTCATCGACGAATGCAAACTAAAGTTTCCCATACTCGGTGAACTGGCCACCAAAGTGGCGGTCAGTCGCTTTGCCTCCACGTTTTCCCAGTTGCTTCACAGCGGCGTGCAGATCATGGAATCGCTGGAGATCGTGGGTTTGGCCACGGGCAACCGCGTGATCGGCGACTCGCTTTTCAAAGCACGTCAAACCATCGAGGAAGGGCAACCGCTTTCCGCGGCACTGGAGCCGAACAAGTATTATCCACGCATGCTGGTTCACATGCTGGCGGCCGGCGAAAAGACCGGGCAGGTTGAGGAAATGATGGATAAGGTATCTGAGTTTTACGAGGATGAGGTTGAGTCCACGATCAATGGTCTCACCTCCATGATTGAACCGCTGCTGATGGTGTTCATCGGAGCGGTGATTGGCACCATCGTGGTTGCCATGTTCCTTCCGATCTTCAAGATGAGCGAAGTTGTAATGTAACCAGCGGGGAGACGTGGGCGTAATGATCAAACTTAGCAAAGCATCCAACTGGCCGGAACTCACGGCGATATTGCTCGCCCGCCTGGGTTTCCTTTGGCTGCTTGTGTTTGTTTCGCTGCTGATCCCGAAAGACGATGTGGCGTTCTATGCTTTCCTCGGATTCGCGTTCATCATCACCATCCCCTACTCCCTTTGGCTGCGCAGCAAACTGCGCACATCCGAGTTCGCCCCGCTGCAGTTTGTTGTCGACCTTCTGCTGGTAACAGGCGTGGTCTATTTCACAGGCGGCACCCACAGCAACCTCACTCTGCTCTACCCGCTTGTTATTCTATCGGCAGGCATTGTTGGAACCCCTCGCCAGGCGACAGAAATCACTGCGCTGGCCATTGTCACCTACGCCCTGATGGCCACCATGCTTTCCAACCGGATGCTCGTGGAATACATTCCGGCCGATAGCGCCTTCCGGCTTGGATCCGCCAGTTCGGCGCTCATGATACGCTGCCTGACCTTTGCCCTTTTCGGGGGCGTGAGCATCTATATTTCGAAGGCGTGCAATTATATCGCCACGCAGGAAACGGAACTTTCAACAACGACCGCCGCATTGCTTCAGAACATTCCGTCACCGGCTCTCTTGCTCGAAGCGAGCGGGCGTATCTTATCGGCCAATCAAGAGATCTGCAGCTTACTGGGCGAAACCGAGGAAAACCTTTGCTCTCTTGATTATACCATCCTTTGTGCAGAGGGCATGGAACCGCTTCCCCTGTCGTACGGGAAATCGGTTTATCTATGCTGCAAGGGAGGCGCAACCCTGCCCGTGGCCTATAATTCAAAAGATTTCGAGATACTGGAAAACGCACTGCATGCGTCCAAAGGCCGCAAGCACACAACCTGCTCGGTCACGCTGCTGACCTTTAACGACCTCTCTCAGACCATTGAAACGGAAAAACAACTTGAAAAAGCCAAGCAGCTTCATTCGGCCGCCCGAATCGCCGGGGAAATGGCGCAGGAAATCCGCTCACCACTCACCACCCTGTCCGCCTCGGTGCAAATACTGCAAAGCTACGAACAGGATTCCACCGCCGTAGACTGGCTGCCGAACAGCCCGCGACGGAAGGATCGGACTGAGATCTTCGGCCATATTGAAGATGCCTCACGCAGCATGGACGCGATGGTTAAGAACTTCATCGACTTCGCAGAATACTTTCCAGCCGATCTTATATCTATCATTAAGCTTGACTCGATTATCAAAAATGAGGGTTAAATAGGCCATCTGAATACCACAGGAAGAGGTTTGCAGAATGGCCAAGATTCTCATTGCGGATGATGATCCGACAATTCTCAGTTTGTTGAATAAAATACTGCTTTCCAAGGGATACGATGTGCAACTCGCCGAACACGGTGGGGTGGCAGAGAAGTTTCTGAAGTCAGAGCAGTTCGATCTTCTCATTTCTGACATCAAAATGGAGCCGGTCGACGGCATGCAGCTGCTGAAGAATACCCGCCAGTTGCGGCCTCATGTCGGCGTCATTATGCTCACGGCCTACGCGACCGTATCGACCGCCGTCGAAGCCATGAAGGAAGGGGCCTTCGACTACATTCCGAAACCGTTCAAAATTGACGAACTGCTAGAAACCGTTAAACGCGCGCTGGAT
>JBFHPA010000094.1:0-8765 GCA_041592955.1 Pontiella sp. | reverse complement strand
TCTTTCAGTTCCGGCAACCCGCGTTCGGTTTTGCGGTCCCACACCTGTTGTCCGTTGGCATAAATCCGCCAGATCCCCGGAGCGAGGCTGGGGCGCAGCGCCGCTTCGTCTAGATCGCCGTCGAAGGTTTGCAGCAGCTCCTGGGCAATCCATGCCGAGCGCATCATGAACTTGCACTTCGAGCAGTACTCAATCGTTACCTTGTTCTCTTCTTTCATCAAAATTTTCTCCAAGAATTCGAGTTGTTTATCACAGACTCCCCGATGGGCATATCAATTTATTTAACAAGAAGTCTGAAGGTTGGCGGGTGTGACATGATGGCGCAGATGTGCCATGCGGTGCGCTGAAGGTGAGCCATGTGGCGCAGATTCCTGCTTCTGTCTATCGTGCGCATTTTTTCGTCCTTCATCTTTATGTGGTTTATGAGCAGGGGAATACGCAGTAGGAAGTACGCAATACTCCCGCTGGCACACTCGGTGCTCTAGGGCAGTCGTCACGAATGACACCATTACCAATTTATTAAAGGAGACAATTATGAGCACAGCAGGATCTAAAGTATTGGGTATCGACCTCGGTACCACCAACTCGTGCATGGCCGTGATGGAAGGCGGCGAACCGACGGTTATCCCGAATGTCGAAGGTGGACGGACTACGCCCTCTATTGTGGCATTCACCAAGAGCGGTGAGCGTCTGGTGGGAACTGCGGCGAAACGTCAGGCCGTTACCAATCCGCAGCACACGGTCTTTTCAATCAAGCGGTTCATGGGCCGAAAATTTGAGGAAGTTGAGCATGAGATCGATCTCGTGCCTTACAGCGTGGTCAAGGCAAAGAACGGCGATGCCCACGTGAAGATCGACGACAAGGTTTATTCGCCGCCGGAAATCTCCGCGATGATTCTTCAAAAGCTGAAGGCTGATGCGGAAGCATATCTTGGCGAAACCGTTACGCAAGCGGTGATCACGGTGCCGGCGTACTTCAATGACAGCCAACGTCAGGCCACCAAGGATGCCGGCAAGATTGCCGGTCTTGAAGTGTTGCGCATCATTAACGAGCCGACTGCGGCATCGCTGGCCTACGGCCTCGACAAGAAGTCGGAAGAAAAGATCGCGGTCTACGACCTGGGCGGCGGTACGTTTGATATTTCCATTCTCGATATCGGCGACGGCGTATTCGAAGTGGCCGCCACCAATGGCGATGGCCACCTCGGTGGTGACGACTTCGACCAAAAGATCATCGACTGGCTCGTTGCCGGCTTCAAGGCCGACCAGGGCATCGACCTTTCGCAGGATCCGATGGTTCTGCAGCGCCTGAAGGAAGCCGCGGAAAAAGCCAAGTGCGAACTGTCCAGCTCGCAGTCGACCGACATTAACCTGCCGTTCATCACGGCCGATGCCAGTGGCCCGAAGCACCTGAACGTGACGCTGTCGCGCGCCAAACTTGAAGAGCTGTGCGACGATCTGATCGACAAGGCGATTTCGCCGGTGAAGACCTGCCTGAGTGATTCCGGTCTGAGCAAGTCGGAAGTGGATGAAGTCATTCTGGTCGGCGGTTCCACGCGCATGCCGAAGGTGCAGGATTCGGTGAAGGAAATTTTCGGCAAGGAGCCGCATAAGGGGGTTAACCCGGATGAAGTGGTGGCGGTAGGCGCCTCGATTCAGGGCGGCGTGCTGAAGGGTGAAGTGAAGGACGTGCTTCTGCTCGACGTGACTCCGCTGACGCTGGGTATTGAAACCCTCGGCGGCGTATTCACACCGCTGATTGAACGCAATACCACCATTCCGGCGAAGAAGAACGAAATCTTCTCGACGGCGGCCGACAACCAGCCTGCCGTGGAAATCCATGTCCTGCAGGGTGAGCGCAAGATGGCCAACGCCAACAAGACGATCGGGCGCTTCAACCTCGACGGCATTCCGCCGGCACCGCGCGGTACCCCGCAGATTGAAGTGACGTTCGACATCGATGCCAACGGTATTCTGAAGGTGAATGCCAAGGATCTCGGCACGGGTAAAGAGCAGCACATCACCATCACCGCGTCGAGCGGCCTCTCGGACGATGAGATCGAAAAAATGGTGAAGGATGCCGAAGCTCATGCGGCGGAGGACGAAAAGCTTCGTGAAAAGGTCGACCTGAAGAACCAAGCGGACTCCACGGTGTTTCAGACGGAAAAATTCCTAAAGGACAACGGCGACAAAATTCCGGCCGACAAGAAGGCAGAGGTTGAAGCCGCCATTGAGCCAGTGAAGAAAGCGCTGGAAGCCGAGGACTACGACGCGATGAAGACGACGCTCGAAGCCCTGAATGAAAAGATGCAGGCCGCGGCGACAGAGATGTATGCCAATGCGCAGGGCGCGCCGGACGCTGAACAGGCTGCCGCAGGCGAAGGCGCCGACGGTGAAAAGAAGGCCTCCGATGTCGAAGAAGCCGACTTTGAAATGGTCGACGACGAAGACAAGAAGAAATAGAACATTCTAAAAAAGGCGGGTGTCCGCCGAGAGTCTAAAACAAACAAGGAGAGATATATTCATGAAGATTAAACCATTGGGTGAACGTGTGCTGGTTGAGCCGATCAAGGAAGAGGAAGCCGTTAAGGGCGGAATCATTATTCCGGACTCGGCGAAGGAAAAGCCGCAGGAAGGCAAAGTGATCGCGGTCGGTACCGGCAAGATCGATGATACCGGCAAGAAGGTTCCGTTCAACGTCAAGAAGGGCGATATCGTGCTGATGCCGAAATACGGCGGCACCGAAGTGAAAGTGGACGGCAAAGAATATCAGATCATGCGGGAAGACGACATTCTCGCTGTAATTGGCTAACTTCAGGAGTTGAACCGCGAATAAACACGAATGTGCGCGAATCGTTTTTGAATGCGTGTGCATGGGTGTGAGTTGGCGGTTTGCTAACCAATCTATTAAGGAGATTAAGAAAAATGGCTAAACAAATTATATATGATGTAGAAGCCCGCGACGCATTGTTGCGCGGTGTTGAAAAACTGAGCAACGCGGTGAAGGTCACACTGGGTCCGAAAGGCCGCAACGTGATTCTCGACAAGAAGTTCGGTTCGCCGACGGTTACCAAGGACGGTGTTTCCGTTGCGAAGGAAATCGAACTCGAAGACGCCTTTGAAAACATGGGTGCACAGATGGTCAAGGAAGTGGCCTCCAAGACTTCCGACATTGCCGGTGACGGCACCACGACCGCAACGGTTCTGGCTGAAGCGATTTATCGCGAAGGTCTGAAAAACGTAACATCCGGCGCCAATCCGATGAGCCTCAAGCGTGGTATCGACAAAGCCGTCGAAACCCTGGTTGAGCAGCTCGCAAAGCTGAGCAAGAAGGTCAAGTCGACCGAAGAAATCGCCCAGGTGGGAACCATCTCGGCCAACGGCGATGCCACCATCGGCAACATCATTGCCCAGGCCATGGACAAGGTCGGCAAGGACGGAACGATTACGGTTGAAGAAGCCAAGTCCATCGAAACGTCCCTCGACGTGGTTGAAGGCATGCAGTTCGACAAAGGCTATCTCTCGCCCTACTTCGTAACCGACGCCAACACGATGGATGCACTGCTGGAAGATCCGTACATCCTGATCTACGAGAAGAAAATCTCCAACCTTCAGGACATGCTCCCGCTGCTGCAGAACGTCGCGAAGACCGGCAAGCCGTTCCTGATCATTGCCGAAGATATCGAAGGCGAAGCGCTGGCGACTCTCGTGGTCAACAAGCTGCGCGGCACCCTGAATGTCTGCGCCGTGAAGGCACCCGGCTTCGGTGACCGTCGCAAGGCGATCATGGAAGACCTCGCTGTGCTGACCAACGGCAAGTTCATTACCGAAGACCTCGGCATCAAGCTCGAAAGCGTGACGCTCGAGGACCTCGGTACCGCCAAGCGCGTGACGATCGGTAAGGACGACACCACTATCGTTGAAGGCGCCGGCAAGGCCACCGCCATCAAGGCGCGCATTGACCAGATCCGCCGCCAGATCGAAGAAACCACCTCCGACTACGACCGCGAAAAACTGCAGGAACGTCTGGCGAAGCTCGCCGGTGGTGTTGCGGTGATCAACGTCGGCGCGGCGACCGAATCCGAAATGAAAGAGAAAAAGATGCGGGTTGAGGATGCGCTGCATGCCACCCGCGCCGCGGTTGAAGAAGGTATTGTTCCGGGCGGTGGCGTGGCACTCATCCGCGTGCAGAAATTCCTGGACAAGGTTGATACCGAAGGCGACGAAACCATCGGTGTGGAGATTGTCCGCAAGGCGATTGAATCCCCGCTTCGTCAGCTCGTGGCCAATGCGGCTGAAGAAGGCGCGATCGTGGTTCAGGAAGTCAAGAAGGGCAAGCAGACCTATGGCTACAACGTGGCGACCGGAGAATATGTCGACATGATCGCTGCGGGTATCATTGATCCGGCGAAAGTAACCCGTTCGGCGCTGCAGAACGCGGCATCGATCGCGGGTCTGTTGCTGACCACCGAAGCGATGGTTTCCGACCTGCCGGAAAAGGATGCTCCTGCGATGCCCGACATGGGCGGCGGCATGGGCGGCATGGGCGGCATGATGTAGTCCGTTCATGAAATGGGCGGCCGGGGTTGCCCCGGCCGTGCATTTAAGGCGTAAATCCGCCCTTTTCAAGGGCGGATTTTATCGTAAATGGCATTTGACGCCCAACAGCGTAGTGCTATACTGCGCGCCGTTTTTTCACACTTATCGGGATTCTGTTTTAACAGAACAAAGCAAGCAATTTACGCGGAGCCAACTTATGAACATGGATTATCTGAACACGGCGGAAGAAAAGATCCCCAACACCCCGTTGCTGGTGAATCTGATTTCTTATCGCACCCGTCAGCTCAACGCCGGCGCACGACCGATGGTCAAGGCCGATCATCCCGAGCAGGATAATCACGACATTGTGCTCAAGGAGATTGCCGAGGGGTTGTTGACCGCTGAAATGATCTTCTCCAAGGAAGAGGCCACTGCGCCCGGAATCGATTTCGAGACATCGATCCTTCTCTAGAAACGATCTGCAGTCCAGGCAAGTTGGAATCTCGAAAGGCTCAAAGCTTCAATGTTTTGAGCTTTTCTATTATGAGTTTGGGACGTGTTTCGGATGTAGTGATCGGCGATCAGGAATGTTCACCCCATGACTGGAAAAAACAAGAAGAAGAACGATCCCGGGGCGGGAGTGCTCGCTACCAACCGCAAGGCGTTGCGCGATTTCCACATCCTGGAAAAGATCGAGGCGGGTCTTGTACTGACCGGTACCGAGGTCAAGTCGGTCAAGCAGGGGCATGTCAGCATTCAGGAAGGGTATGTTCACATCGATGATCGTATGGAAGCATGGCTCATCGGATGTACCATTCAACCCTATGACCACGGCAACATCTTCAACCACAACCAGACCCGCGAGCGCAAGCTGCTGCTGCACCGCAAAGAGATTGAGCGCCTGTATGGTAAAATCCGTGAAAAAGGCCTCACGATCGTCCCGCTCAAGATGTACCTCGTGCGGGGCAAGGTGAAGATCAAAGTCGGCCTGGCCAAAGGCAAGAACGTGGTCGACAAGCGCGACACGATCAAGAAGCGCGAATCGGACCGCGACACGCAGCGCACGATCCGCAGCCACAACCAGCGCTAGCCTGTGCTATCCTTTTCTATTGCATCTGCCGGATCGCCTCGAAGATCGTCGAGGATTCGGTGTCGTTTTCTTCCGCAATTCGCTTAATCGACCATTTTCCGTCGGCATGAATCCCGACGTTGTGCAATCTCCGGATAATGGATTCTGTATCGAATCCATACTCATCGCAGACGCCGGAAAGCGCGCGGCGGCTGAACAGGAACGGCATCTTTTCGGGGTAGGCCTTGGTTTCCGGTTCCGGCTCCACCGCCACTTCGTGGTGTCGTTCGCGGTTGCCCCGGCCTTCCTTGTAGTTCGCCACAGCGGAGAAAGGCGGCCAGTCAAACAGGGAGCCGGCCACCACCCAGACGGTCAGCAGCAGCGCGATGTTAAAGTTGCGCGTGAAAACACGGAGTTTTCCATCGCTGTTCTTCAGATAGGCGATGACCGGTTTGATATTCAGGATGGTGTGCAGGATGGAGACCACGAGGAACAGGATACCAATGTTGGTGTGCAGCGAAAACCAGCCGTGTTTTCCAAGTCCCAACGCTGTCCAAGCACTTGAGCCCGGCCCGCGCGGAGCCAGATAGGAAAAGATGGCCGATACCACCAGAACACCCAAGGCGAGCAATGCCGTGAGAGAGGTAATCTTTCTAAGCGACATATCGGTACCCTTAATCAAAACTCACGAACTTCCGGGTTTCCCGGGCCACCGGGCCGCCCATCACTTGCTGGGCGGTACCGCCGAACATGCGGCCTAACAGGGCGCTGTTCATGGTTGCGATGTAGGTCTTTCCGTCCGACTTCTCGTAGACCGCAATTGAGCAGGGCATTATCACAGACAAGAAGCGCGCCTTATCGTCCAGCAACACCTTTTCAGCATGGTCGGGCTGGCAGATTTTAAACGAAGCAACGGGCAGCACGGTTTTTCCTTCCTTGGCGAGTGTCTTGTCCAATCTCATGAGGGCGGACACCTTCCAGTCGGCATTGGTCACATTATTCTGAATGTGGGCGATCGTTTTTTCATAATCCAGCGGGCTGACCGCTTCCTTGAGCATGAGTTTGGGCATGACCGCTGCCATGCCGATCATTCCAGCCGCTATGCCGAATACGGCTCCGTAGACGAATTGTTTCATGATGTATCTTCTATTGTTTACTGAAAGATAAGCTGAACACGGCTCCCATGACAGCACCGTAAATCGCGCCCCGCCACGGTGTGGCGGTCAGCGGGCAGGTGCCGGAGGAACATTTACCGAAATATCCCATCAGAGCACCCAGCGATCCGCCGACGGCGACTCCAATCAGCAGTCGAAGCATCTGTGTCTTATCCATTTTCATTTTCCAATCACTGGGCATTCATCAGCCAGGTTTTATATCCGCCGGTCAGGTTCCGGCACTTGAATCCGTTATGCATCAGGATGCGGCAGGCCAGATAGCCGCGCAGACCGACCTGGCAGGTAACCAGCCACTCTGTATCCCGGTCGAGTTTCACCAG
Source organism: Pontiella sp. (assembly GCA_041592955.1). GTDB lineage: Bacteria > Verrucomicrobiota > Kiritimatiellia > Kiritimatiellales > Pontiellaceae > Pontiella. Next base: position 1,662 of record JBFHPA010000094.1, on the reverse strand, counting down.
CTGATCTCTCAGTTCGTCAACCGGTATGTTCATCGCTCCGGGAATGGTTCCAAACGATACTTCGCGTGCGGTCCGGACATCGAGCACTTTCTGATGGGGCGCCGGGGCGCGCAGGTCTTCAACATGGCAGAGGCCCACATCGCCGCGCAGCGCATTTGCAGCCACGAAACCGGCATAATTGACCGGATCCTTGGCCGAACCGTAGGGGGGCGCGTAGGACAGCTCGAGTTCTTCAAGATCGAACACGGTCAGTCCGGCGCGGATGGCTACTGCAATAACGTCGATCCGCTTATCCACGCTGTCGGACCCAACCGCCTGAGCCCCCAGAACCTTTCCCGAGGTTGGATCAAAGATCAGCTTGAGCGAGAGCGGCTTCGCTCCCGGATAGTATGAAGCATGGCTCATGGGATGGACATAGACCTTCTCGCAAGCGATATCCAGGCGCCGCGCCGTTTTTTCACTCAGACCGGTCATGCCGATCGCCAGGTCGAACACCTTGCATATGGCGGTGCCCTGGGTGTGACGATAAACGCTCTCGCCTCCGAAAATATTATCAGCCGCAATGCGGCCCTGCCGGTTGGCCGGACCCGCCAGCGGCACGAGTGCCGGCTGGCCAGTCACATAATCCGTTATTTCCACGGCATCGCCAACGGCATAGATCGAAGGGTCTGATGTGCGCATGCGGTTATCTGTTTTAATACCGCCCGTGCTACCGAGTTCAAGTCCGGCGTCAACAGCCAGCGCGGTTTCAGGTTTTACGCCGATCGCCAGAATGGCCATATCGAACAAGACCTGCCTGCCGTCACTGAGCTCAAGCATCAACTCATGGTCCGCATCCGCAAAAGCGGTGACCGAGGTTTTTAATCTGAGATCGACGCCGTGCCTGATCAACTCCTCATGGATTGGGGTTGCCATTTCCGGATCGGCGGGGCCCATAACCTGCGGCGCAAGTTCGATCAGGGAAACCTTTTGACCGCGCTCGATTAACGCCTCCGCCATTTCAAGACCGATGTATCCGCCGCCGATCACGGCCACATTGCTCCGGCTGGCAAACTCGGGACGATCAATCGTGTGAAGTTCCAGGGTCTGGATAATCCGATCCATATCCTGCAGGTTCCGCAGGGTCAGTACCTTGGGGTTTTCAATGCCCGGAATCGGCGGTCGGATGGGCTCGGCTCCGGGACTGAGGACGAGTGCATCGTAGGTTTCCCGGTATTCCTCGCCGCTTTCGAGATTCTTCGCAACGACCTCCTTTTTAGCGCGGTCAATCGCAATGATTTCAGTACGCGTCCGGATATCGATTTGGAAACGGCGTTTCATCATTTCGGGTGAAGTGACCAGCAGTTTTTCGCGCTCACCGATCGCGCCGCCGATGTGATAGGGCAGACCGCAGTTAGCGAACGAAATATCCGGACCGCGTTCAAAGAGGATGATTTCAGCTGATTCGTTCAGCCGCCTTGCCCGTGCCGCGGCGCTGGCACCGCCGGCGACGCCTCCAATGATGACCAGTTTATTCACGTCCATACGATGATCCTTTCAAGTATAAATATGTAAACATATAAATAAATTAATGTTTGTCGCAGAAAAACCAGAAACTCAGTCCTGGAAATTAAGGAAGTTGCGCAGATGGGTATGCATGCAGGTGAAGACCTTTAAGAAGTC
>JBFHPA010000093.1:0-8773 GCA_041592955.1 Pontiella sp. | reverse complement strand
TAAGTGAACGGAGATCACGTCATGCTGGAAGAAACTGTTATTGCCGGGAATACATGGGGCCAGATCCTTATGCTGCTGGGTTGGGTGTTTGGCGCGCTGCTGTTCGGGGCGGTTGTAAAGATTCTGCTGATTAATTTCGGCAAGTCGAAGCGGTTTGAGGAGAAGCATGTTATACAGGTTGCTTTCCAGGCACTGGCGCGTCCGATTCCGTTTCTGTTTTTTTCCATTGGCTTGAAGTATGGGTTAAACACGCTTCAGTTCGGTGAAACGATTGACGGCATTATTGCGGACAGCATGAGTGTGCTGTTTACGGTGGCCGTAACCTTCTTTATCTATTCGCTGGTCGATGTGGTGGACTTTGCCATTTCGCATTTCACCAAAAAAACCATGACCCGAATGGACGACATGATGGCGCCCATGGTCCGCAAGAGCCTGCGAATCACGATTGTCGTGCTGGCTTTGGTGCAGATTGCTCAGATTTTAAGCGACAAGCCGATCACGTCGATCCTGACGGGCCTGGGCGTGGGTGGTTTGGCTGTTGCGCTGGCAGCACAGGAGACGATCAAAAACTTCTTCGGTTCGCTGGTGATCTTCGCCGATAAGCCGTTCGAGCTGGGTGAACGCGTAAAGGTCAACGGGCATGATGGTGGGGTGGAGGAGGTCGGCTTCCGGTCCACCCGCATCCGGACTTTGGACGGCCACGTGGTTACGGTGCCCAACGGCGAACTGGCCAACATGATGATCCAGAACATTGGCAAGCGCCCCTACATCAAGCGGGTCATGAACGTGACGATCACCTACGACACGCCCCCGGACAAGGTGCAGCAGGCTTTGGATATTCTCAAGGAACTGCTCGATAACCACGAGGGAATGAATGCTGAGTTTCCACCGCGCGTTTTCTTCAACGACTTCAACAGCTGCTCGCTGAATATTCTGGTGATCTACTGGTACCACCCGCCGGACTACTGGAAGTTTCTCGAACACTCCGAGTGGCTGAATCTGGAACTGCTCAAACGCTATAATGAAGCCGGTATCGAATTCGCCTTCCCGACCCAAACGGTCTATCTGGCGAGTGACCCTTCCCGGGAACTCAAGTTTGGCGCGAGCAGCCCATCGGTCTGACCCATCTTCTTTAGATCGATCAGGTCGGACAGGATATTGAGGGTTTCGTCGAGGATGATATCGGCCGTTTTGTCATTCTCTTCGTCCTCGAGAAAAGAGCCGTTCTGAATGTCATCCAGTTCCTTTTCGGCCTCGGCTTCCGCGAGGCGATCTTCGAGCGAAAGTGATACGGTTCGGGTCTCGTAGCGTTCCTTCAAACGGTTGCGCTTGCCGAGGTAGAACTGGAATTCCTCGTTTTCACCCAGCCGTTCCTTCGACTGTTCGGAGAGCAGGGGAATGAGCTGGTCCAGACCGTTATGGGTGCGGTACATCGCCGGCCGGACGGTATCCCACGGAAGGGCGTGCTCCAGTGAATCCTCGCCGATGTCCATGACGTCCAGATAGGACGGTATCACGATATCGGGCGTGACGCCCTTGAGCTGGGTGGAGCCGCCGTTGATGCGATAGAATCCGGCCGTGGTCAGCTTCAGGGAACCCTTGCTTCCGCCCAGCGGCATCAGCGTCTGGACGGTACCTTTGCCATGGGTCTGTTTGTCGCCCACGATGATCGCCCGCTTGTAATCCTGCAGTGCGGCGGCGAGAATTTCCGATGCCGATGCGCTGAGCCGGTTGACCAGTACGACCATCGGTCCGTCATAGTTGATCTCGGGATCGGCATCGGGCAGCACCTGAACCCCCTGGCGCTCCTTCACCTGCACGACGGGGCCGGAGGAAATAAACAGACCGGCCGTCTCGATTGCTTCGACCAGCGATCCGCCGCCATTATTCCGCAGGTCGAGCACAAGGCCTTCCATACCTTCGAGCATCAAGTCGTAGATCAGCTGGCGCACATCGGAGGAGGCGCGGCGGGCCGTCTTCTTGTCTTTGCCTGACGCGGTGAAGTCGGCATAAAAATCGGGGAGGCTGATGACACCGAGCCGTCGAGTTTCGCCGTTTTCAAGCGTCAGGGTCTTCACTTCGCTCTTCGCCGCCTGTTCTTCAAGCTTCACTTCGTCGCGCACGAGCGCGATTTTTTTGGTGCGACTGCCGGAATGGTCGGAGGCGGGAATCACGGTCAACACCACGGTCGAGTCCTTCTCTCCGCGGATCAGTCGAACGGATTTGTACAAGGGCCAGTGCAGGATGCTGACCGGTTCCTTGTCGCCCTCGCCGACAGCAATAATCTTGTCCCCGGCTTTCAGGCGTCCATCCTTGTCGGCGGGTCCACCCGGAATGATGCGTACAATCTTGGCGGCGCCGTCGTCGGGGCGCAGCATGGCGCCAATGCCGACAAGCGAAAGTTTCATGTTGATATCGAAATCCTCCACACTGCTGGGAGACATATAGTCGGAGTGGGGGTCGTAGACCTGCGAGAAGGCGGTGAGATAGCGCTGCAACAGCATTTCCTCGTCGAACGATTCCATCGTCAGCTTGAACTGATTATAGCGCTCGAGAATAAATTCTTCAGGCGAGAGAATGGCATCCTCTTCGGCGGTTCCATCGGCGATCGAATTGGTGGAGGATGTTGCGGAAATCACCTCATTGGAAACGGCCTCTGCGACTGTGCTGGTGTTCGTTGTATCGTTCGTGTAGACCTGCTCCGATACGAGCCGCGAGATATACTCGTTTTTAAGGCGCTTTCGCCACAGGTCGTCCCATTCGGCTTTGTCTTTCGGCCACGGGGCATCCTTTCGGTCCCAGAGAAAAGCTTCCTTCTTCCCGATATCAAATCCCTGTTTCAGCTGTTTTTCAGCAAACTCCATGCGGTTCTGGAGGCGATCCATCAGCACGTCGAAGACATTTCGCGCGAACGATATATCACCCTTGCGCAGCTGTTTATGCAGCAGTTTCGCGTCCTCGGAAAATTTATCGATGTCGGACTGAAGAAAGTAGCTGCGGGCCGGATCGAGCGAGTCAATGAACAGGTTGAAGGCGTTGGTTGCGATATGGCTGTCCATTGGCAAATGGTTCAAGTGGAAGGCCGGCAGGGAATACGCAACGGTTCGACTGATCTTTTTGACGTCGAGATCGCTTTTTTCCAGCTCCCCGCAGCCGATCAAAGGAAGTGCCAGCAGCGAAGCCGTGATTATGGTTTTCATTACTCTCATAAGTATCCTGCCGGTAAAAATTAAAAGAAGATCACTCTATCGGATGACCGGCCGTAAAACAAGCCCGCGCTGGGGTAGAGATTTCCTCGATTTTACTATTTGACCCTCATTCCAAAGCCTGTAGTTTCGTGCGCCTTAACCGATCTAAAAAGGAGCACTCTCTATGACAGCCAAATTGTCCGAACGTTCAGAATGGAAGGCACTCGAAGCCCATTACACCACGATGAAAGACGCCCACCTGCGCGATCTTTTTGCCGATGCCGCCCGTGCCAGCCAATTTACGCTTAAGGCCGAAGATCTTCTGCTCGATTATTCCAAGAACCGGATTTCCATCGAAACCTTGGAAAAGCTGTTGGCTCTGGCTGAGTCCGCCGATCTCAAGAAATGGATCGAAGCAATGTTCACCGGCAAAAAAATCAATGCCACCGAGGATCGGGCCGTTCTTCATGTTGCGCTACGCTCCCCGAAGGATGCCGTCATCGAAGTCGACGGCGAAAATGTGATACCGGCGGTGCATGCAGTGCTTGACCAGATGGCCGCCTTTTCGGAGCAGGTTCGCTCCGGCGCGTGGAAGGGCTACACCGGCAAGAAAATCAGGAATGTGGTCAACGTCGGTATCGGCGGTTCCGATCTCGGTCCGGTGATGGCCTACGAAGCGCTCAAGTACTATTCGCAGCGCGACCTCAATCTGGTGTTCGTATCCAACGTCGACGGCACGCATATCGCCGAAGCCCTCCACGGACTGGATGCCGAAGAAACCCTGTTCATTGTCGCCTCCAAAACCTTCACCACGCAGGAAACCATGACCAACGCGCACTCGGCGCGCGCCTGGTGCCTGGATGCGCTCAAGGATGACGCGGCCATCGCGAAACACTTTGTGGCGCTTTCCACCAACGCTGAGGCGGTTTCCGAATTCGGGATCGACACCGCTAATATGTTTGCCTTCTGGGACTGGGTCGGCGGGCGCTATTCGCTGACGTCCGCCATCGGCCTGCCGCTGATGATTGCCATCGGTCCGGAGAACTATACCGAGCTGCTGGCCGGTTACCACAAGATGGATGTCCACTTCCGCACCGCGCCGTTTGCGGAAAACATGCCGGTGATCCTCGCGCTGCTGGGCATCTGGTACAACAACTTCTTCGGCGCCGAATCGCAGGCGATCCTGCCCTACGACCAGTATCTCTCCCGCTTCGCCGCCTATTTCCAGCAGGGCGACATGGAATCGAACGGAAAATACATCACCCGCTCCGGCGAAAAGGTGGAATGGCAGACCGGCCCGATTATCTGGGGCGAGCCCGGCACTAATGGCCAACACGCCTTCTACCAGCTGATCCATCAGGGCACGAAACTGATCCCGTGCGACTTCATCGGCTTCTGCAAATCGCAGAATCCCATCGGCGACCATCATGTGAAACTGATGGCCAACTTCTTCGCTCAGACCGAAGCGCTGGCCTTTGGTAAAACAGCGGAGTCGCTCAAAGCCGAAGGCGTACCCGCCGAACTGATTCCTCACAAGACCTTCGAAGGCAACCGTCCGACCAATACCATCATGGCTGAAAAACTGACGCCGTCCGTGCTCGGTCAGCTGGTGGCGCTCTATGAGCACAAGATTTTCGTGCAGGGCATTATCTGGGATATCTACTCCTTCGATCAGTGGGGCGTTCAGCTGGGCAAGGTTCTCGCGGCCGAAATCCTGCCCGAGCTCGAAGGCGACAGCGCTCTCGCGCACGATTCCTCCACCAACGCGCTGATCGAGTACTTCCGCGCGAACAAGTAGGAAATTAGCACAGGGCGGAAATACAAGGGCGGACTGTCCTCAGGCCGCTGCGGGCGCGTGGGACACGCGTCCCTACCCGGCGCAATGGACTGGATGACAGTACTAGTCGACTCGCGGCGACGGTACAGATGCGACCCTCTTCGATCTCGGGTTGCGGTACAGCTGGTAGTTTCCTTTGATGGGAAGCCGAATGGGGGTCTGATTCTACTTATTGACGGACACCAGAAATATGATTCCGCAAAACAGGATGAACGCGAAGACCAGTTTGACGTGAAAACTGGTCTTCTTTGTTTTGTGACGGAAGACGAGCATGCCGACGAAGATTCCGAGAATACCCCCGAGCAGGGTGGGGCCGATGAGTTGTGCTTCGGATATGCGGCGCTTGCTCTTTTTCGCTTGCCGCTTGTCGATACCCATTTGAAGGAAGGCAATCAGGTTGGCGGCCAGTACGATATAGATGAGCCAGCTCATTGTTTGGCCAGATTCATTGCGAGCGTTACAGCTTCTTCGGGGGTTGCGGCAACGTGGATGCCGGGGTCGGCGGCTCCGTCGCGATGGACTTCCCAGGTCTGGAGTCCGACGACCGGAACACCAAGCCGCAGGGCAAAGGCAATTTCGGAAAGCGTGCCGTACGCGCCGTGGACGGCGATGACGGCATCGCACGAGCTGACCAGCACGGCATTGCGGTAAACGCCCAGACCGGTGGGGATGGCGACGTCGATGTAGGCATTGGCTTGTGTTCGTATGCTGCCGGGCAGGATGCCGATGGTCTGCCCCCCGCAGGATCTGGCGCCTTCGGCTGCGGCCTGCATCATACCGCCGAGCCCGCCGCAGACGAGCACCGCGCCGGCGTTTGCAATCTGCCGCCCGACTTCGACGCCCTGTTCATTCTGCTCGGCGGTCGTCGTGTTGGGTCCCAGTACTCCAATATGCGGTTTCATGTGATGAATTTTAAATGTTAAGCATTTAGTTGCAAGCAGAATGGTCGTTATTGCCTCTTGCCTAACGACGTATGCCTGTGGCTAACTCCGCCGCGTTATGGAAATCGGCAATAAACAGTTTATTCACGGAATCTTTCTCTCCGAGCTGGAGGATTGGGTTGTGCAGGCGGGCGAGAAAAAGTTCCGTGCCAAGCAGATCTGGCAATGGCTGTACCAGCATCAGGTGCAGCGCTGGGATGAAATGAAAAACATTCCCAAAGCGTTGCGCGACAAGCTGGAAGCCGATTTTATTCTGTATGCCTTGGAGAAGGTGGAGGTGCAGGAGTCGAATACCGGTACCCGCAAAATCCTCAGCCGTCTGGTCGACGGCGAGCTGATTGAAGAGGTGCTCATTCCCGCATCCGATCGCCGGACGGTGTGTGTGTCGAGTCAGGTGGGCTGCATGTATGGCTGTGCGTTCTGCGCCAGCGGGCAGAACGGGGTGAAGCGCAATCTGAAGGCCGGTGAAATTGTGGGCGAGCTGCTTGCCGCCCAACGCGAATTCGGCGACCGGGTCACCAATCTGGTTTTCATGGGCATCGGCGAGCCGTTTGATAATTATGACGAGGTGATGCGCGCCATCCGCATCATGAACGATCCGGATGGCTTTTGCCTCGGGGCGCGCCGCATTACCGTCAGCACCTGCGGGGTGGTGCCGGGCATTCAGCGCTTCGAAAATGAAGGGCTGCAGGTCGAGCTTTCCGTTTCGCTGCATTCGCCTTCGAACAATATCCGCGACGAGCTGATGCCGGTGAATGTGTCGTGGTCGCTCGACGAACTGATGGCCACCTGTCGCGATTACACCAAGCGCACAAAGCGCATCATCACGTTTGAATACACGATGATCCGCGATGTCAACGACACCGAGCAGGATCTTAAGGAGCTGATCGATATGCTCAAAACGTTCCCGTGCCGCGTCAATCTGATTCCATTGAGTGAAATCGATGAGTATGACGGAAAGACCTCGCGCCGCGAAACAGTGGAACATTATATTCAGCAACTGGAACAAGCAGGCATCAATACCACCGTCCGCTGGTCAAAGGGGATCGACGTCAACGCTGCCTGCGGCCAGCTGCGCAGCAAGTCGATGGGCAAAAGCCTGAGGAATGCGTAGCTCGTTAGGTCGTTTTTCTCACGGTTCAGGCGCATTTACCCCAAAAGTTAATATTCCATAAAACCCTTACAGTTTTTTCCAACAATCGACTTGACGGGCTAAGTACTCATATTTATACATGATAAAAGCTATAACCAATTCAAAGATTGATTGGAGACTAAGATGAAACTATCGACCAAGGGCCGCTACGCTACCCGTATCCTGCTGTGCATATCCCGTTTGCAGGGTGACCAGCCCGTGCCCAAGAAAAGAATTTCCGAGCAGGAAGGGATATCCACCGACTATATTGAACAGATCATTGTTCCGCTTAAGAATGCCGGCCTGGTGAACAGTGTGCGCGGCTTGCGCGGGGGGTTCCGCCTCGCCAAGGCAGCGGCCGACATCAGTGTCTACGACATTCTGGCCGCCTCGGAAGGGGACATCAACCTCGTGGGTTGCCTTGCCGAAGGGTGCAGCCGCTCGGACACCTGCGTGGTGCAGCGGGTTTGGCAGGGAGCCAGTGACCAGCTTCGCGACTATTTTTCCAAGATCACGCTGAAAGAGCTTCACGATGATTACATCAAGCGCACGGCTGATCAGCCCATCATGTTCAATATCTAAACCGGAGAGAAGAAAATGCCAATATACAACGACATTACAGAAACCGTAGGCCACACTCCGCTGGTCAAGCTCACCCGTATTACCGAAGGCCTGCCCGGAACCGTGGCCGTTAAACTCGAATCGCGCAACCCGCTCTACAGCGTGAAGGACCGTATCGGCGTGGCCATGATCGAAGATGCCGAAAAGAAGGGCCTCATCAAGCCGGGCTCCACTCTGATTGAACCGACGAGCGGCAATACCGGCATTGCCCTCGCTTTCACCGCCGCGTCCAAGGGCTACAAGCTGATTCTGACGATGCCGGAAAGCATGAGCATTGAACGCCGCCGCCTGTTGCAGGTACTCGGTGCCGAGCTGGTACTGACCCCTGCTGAAAAAGGAATGCCCGGAGCCATCGCCGCTGCAGAAAAACTGGTCGAGGAAAACCCCGACGCCATCATGCTGCAGCAGTTTGACAACCCGGCCAATCCGGAGATTCACCGGACCACCACCGCCGTGGAAATCTGGGAAGATACCGATGGCGCGATCGATATTTTCGTTGCGGGCGTTGGAACGGGTGGAACCATCACCGGGGTTGCCTCCGCGCTCAAGCCGCTTAAGCCGGAGCTCAAGGCCGTTGCAGTTGAGCCCATCAAGTCGCCTGTCATTTCCGGTGGTAAGCCGGGAGCCCACAAGATCCAGGGTATTGGCGCGGGATTCATTCCGAACAACCTCGATGTTTCGCTGCTCGATGAAATCATTCAGATCGATGGCGATGAAGCGGGTGTTATGGCTCGCCGTCTGGCCAAGGAAGAAGGGATCCTCTGCGGTATTTCGGCCGGTGGCAACGTGCATGCTGCCGTTGAACTGGCGAAAAGGCCTGAGAACAAAGGCAAGCTGATCGTCACGATCATCTGCGACACTGGGGAGCGCTATCTCTCCACCTGGCTCTTCGACCAGTAGGCGCAATCCGCGCATGAAGCAAACCTGCGGATGGGCCCGAGCGGGCTGATTCGCAGGTTTTTTTATGTCGGGAATGAAAACCCGTCACTGCGCCCCGCTGCCGGGCACCAGGTTTTACGGAAACGCAGCCAGTGCGCCGGCCAGTGTGAGCAGG
>JBFHPA010000092.1:0-8802 GCA_041592955.1 Pontiella sp. | reverse complement strand
CGCTATGTGGTGGTCAGAGCGTCCGACCGCTTCAAGTTTGTTTATCAGAAACGTAACCGGCTGTTCAACCTGGTCGCCGACCTCGCTGAAACCACTGAAATTCAGAACAGCTATCCGACCGTGCTGAATGAACTCATCGCCTTGCGCGACACGTGGGTCACGGGACTCATCGATCCGGTCTTTGTGGGCATCACCGACCCGAGCGCAACCTACTTCGACGAGCTGCCGGGCGGTTCCATTACGGAAAGCCTGATCAATCAAAGTATCATCAATGTGTATATCAACAATAACGACGACAGCGTAACCGGTCCGGGCAACTGGGACTATCCGACCATCGGAACCTGGAGCCTGAATCCGGCTGCCGCGTATGATGATCCGGCCGATCAGAGCGACCATGCGCTGGAAATTACGCTGGCGGCCTCGCCTACGACCCATGAATTTTTATCCAGCCTGAACCTTGGCAATGTGGTGGGCTCCCCCGGGGCCTATGTGCTTGAGGCGGGAACGAAGCGTGAACTGGCGCTTACGGCAACCACGCAGATTGAAGTCAAAACCGAACTGCTGAATATCAACGAGCATGCGGATAACGGAATCCGTATCCAGTTCGAGGATGCCGCAGGCAATGTTGCAGCGTATCTGGACTGGGGCGGCGTTAATGTCGGCACCAGTCTGAACGGCGTGCCGTTTGACACCGATGTGCCCTTTACGCCCAGAGACAATAGCGACGGGATTAGTGGCTGGGATCAGTTCGATGCCAATCTGCGCAAGCTGACCGTGCAGCTGACCCGCGAACGGGTCGCCGTTAATTTTGCCGGACAGACGGCGACGGGTTCCATTCTCAACGGGGTTTCGGGCATCCATAAGGTTGCGGTATATGCTCTGGCCGGCGGTGGAATGCCCACCGCGTTCTATCTCGATGAAATTGAAGTGAACCAATTTACAGCCGGAGCATACGCTCCGTTCACCACCGCGTGGGATTCGGGATCGACGTCGCCCGACACAAGTGCGGCTGGCATCACGGCCCAGCTCATCACAACCGTGGGCACAAGTGCGACCCACGGCTCAACCGACGGCTCCTACGGAAGCTATAATGTGACCGCATCGCGCGAAGGCGGCGCCTTTGAGCTGTTCAATGGCGACTCGATCGATGTGAGCGTGCTGAATGAAACCGGCGGCGATCTGATGCTGGAAACGCTATGGCTCGATTTTAACCGCGATGCGGTAGGGTCTCCGACGGATGTGACAGTCACCTATCTCTCCGGCGATCTGGATGATGGACCGACGCAGGTCGGCGCATTGGTCAACCAGCCGGTGGTGACGCCGGACCTGACCGATTTCGAGGATCTGGATTGTGTGCTGGGTACCTCGCTGACCGATACGGTTTTGGCCAACGGCCAGTCGGCCGTTTTCCGCATTACCGTTTCAGGGGCTTCGGGTGCCGGGGCGTCGTATATTGATAACATCGGCCTGGGCACACTGATGCTTTCGGTGCTGCAGGATGTGGCACTGGAGGCCGGCGGCCTGCGGGTCCGCTGGACCGGCGAAAACGGCCGCACCTACGGGATTGAGCACCGCACCAATCTGGTGTCCGGTGCGGGCTGGAGTCCGATGCCCGGAACCTATTCCGGCACCGGCAGTGAATTAAATACGCTGATCGAAATTCCCGGCACCAATAACGCAGGCTATTACCGCATCGTGATCGAGCTGTAGGGGGAGTAGGCCCACTGGTTATGGCGGGGTCATATTGTGTTTTTTCTAAAAGGATCACCCGGCTATTTTCGAACACCGGGTGTTCAGATTTCTGATGTAGGCATGGGCAGGCCGAACATCGGTTTGCGCAAAAAAAGAGGTTTAAAAGATGAAACTATTACATATGCGTTCCTATCTGTTCGTGAGCGTGCTGTTCCTCGTAACCGCACTTCAGGCGGAGGTGCTGCTGGGGTGGCACACGCCGGGCGTGACGCTTCCGGATACCACACCCGATACGGCAGCAGCCGGGATTGCCGGAACACTGAGCGGCGGCCGTGATGCCCAGGCGACCGATGGTTCAACCGACGGCACCTACGGGACCGTTACGATTCCGGGCAGCCCGGCCACCGCCAACCGAATCCGCGTCCGCGACAAGGCTGGGGAGCGGGTTATAAGTATCGTGATCTCCAATACTTCCGGCTCCGATGTTGCGCTGGGTGAACTCGTTTTCGATTATGACGGCTTTGCCAATGCCCCGCTAACGGCTACGATTAATTATGTGTCGGGCGCTCTCGCGGTAGCCAACGGCACGCAGATCGGAAGCGCGATTTCTCTCACGCTTAATGGTGGCCTGGGCAGCACCGATTTTCCCGATTATGCGGCCAGCATTAACAGCCTCGGCGATTACACGTTGGCGAATGGCGAATCGGCGACCTTCAGCATCACGTTCACCGGTGCGCTGGCCAGTAACTCATCCGGAGCCATTGACAATGTGGCCATCACCGAGGCAACCACGGCGCCGCCGCCTCCTGCACCTGAAACAGGGTCTGTTCCGCTGATCGCCTGGCACTCGGGCTCGCCAGCTGCGGATGTGTCAACGAACGTGGTCTCAGCGGTGCTTTCCATCGACGGGACAGGCGGTGCGAGTGGCACGCACGGTTCGACCGACGGTTCCTATGGAAACTACAACACCAACGCGCCTGTCACGGGAGGTGCGTTTGGTCTGGTGGAAGGGGATGCGATTGAGATCACCCTGGTCAATCATCTGGCCGGTCGTCTACTGCTAGAAGATCTGCATCTGGATTTTAACCGGAGTGACAGCGGCGCCCCGAGCCATGTGACGGTGAGCTATGCTTCCGGCGACCTGGATGACGCCGCCATCACGCTGGGGAGCCTGAGCAATCAGACGGTCATCGCATCCGATTTGGCGGACTTCCCGGATTTGGATATGGAACTGCGGCGGAAGCTGTTTGATACCGTGCTGGATGAAGGCGAGTCGGCGGTCTTCCGCATCGCTGTTTCCGGGGCTTCGGGGAGCGCGACATCCTACGTGGACAACATTGCCATTGAGGCGTCCCTGACAAACTACATCGGACAGGCCCCGGCTGCGCTTCCGACGGTCAGCAGTGTGCGCAAGCCGAATGTGGTGGTCTTCTACGCGGATGACCTGGGTATTGGCGACATCAGTGCTTCCGGCTATTCGACCACCAAAATTTCGACCCCGAACATTGATGCGCTGGCCGGGCAAGGCATGCGCTTTACCGATGCCCATACCGCCTTCGCGACCTGTGCGCCTTCGCGCTACGGCGTTCTCGCCGGCAGCATGCCTTTCCGCGGGGAACGCTTTAACGGCACCTTCCGGCTCGAGCAGACTCCGCAGTTCAAGGCCGGCCAGAAATCGATGGGGCACCTGTTCCAGAGCGCCGGCTATCGCACCGCGCACATCGGCAAAACCCACCTAGGCGGCGAGCTCTACGACGGCAATACGAACGAGGTGGTTGGCACGAATCTCAGTTCCGTGGATTGGCTGCTCGGCATCGCCAAAGGGCCCACAGGTTATCTGGGCTTCGACTATAGCTTTATCTCCCATGACGGCGTCCAGGGGCCGCAATATATATATCATGAGAACGATTTTCCTGTGACCGGCTTCGCCTATGACACCAACACCCTGACGTGGACGTGGTCGTCGGCCGCCAGCCAGCCCAGCCTCTTCTTGGTGTCCAATGATCCCGGCGGAGACGGAGAAGACTACAACGAAATCGATTTGGATGGTAACGGGGTAGTCAGCAAAACGCTCTACGATACCGGAAGCCAGTTCATCCATTACGGGTACAATGATTTCGACACCACCAAGACCGGTGAAATCTACATGCAGGCCGCGAAAAACTTTATCGACGACCATGTGAGCAATCACGCGAATGAACCGTTCTACCTGCACTATGCTTCCCAGGCCGTGCATATCCCGCACACCCCGGATACCACCTACTTTGATGATCCGGTCAGGCTGCAGGAAGAGACGCCCCATCTCGACATGGTGCGCGAGATGGATCTGCAGCTGAAAATGCTGGTGGAGCACCTCGAAGCCGCCGGCGTGGCGGATGATACCATCATCATTTTCACCAGCGACAACGGCGGACTTCAGAAATCGGATAACGAAAGCAGCCAGCTTCCGCCATTTGCTCCGGTTGGGCATATTGGCAGCGGACCCTTCCGCGGCAATAAGACGACTCCGTGGGAGGGCGGCACCATGGTTCCGTTCATTATCCGCTGGGGCGACGGCACACCGGCCAATTCGGTGATTCCGCCGGGAACCATATGCGAGCAGGTGTTCAGTCAGATGGATCTGTATCCAACCTTTGCCACGCTGCTGGATCGGCCGCAGGCGGCCGCACAGGCGCGCGACGGGGTGAATGTGCTGCCCTATTTCTTCGGCCAAACCGCCACATCGTTGCGCGATCATCTACTGGCCGCCGCATCCTATCAGAATGCCTACCGCTTCAGCTACCGTCTCGGCGGCTGGAAGATCATTACGGCCGGACCCAAAACCTACAACGATGCCGACTTCATCAACCACACGGTGGTTGAGATGTATCACATGGCCAGCGATCCGTATGAAACAACGAATCTGTCGATCAACCCGGATTATGCCGAAATCAAGGCGCGCGCGTTGGCTTCGCTGCTGGATCGAACCCTCTATTCCACCCGTTCCACCCCCGCGCTCGACTCCGATGAAGACGGGTTGTTCGACGAATGGGAAACCAGGGTGGCCGGCAATCTGAGCACCTACGATGCATCCCTGATCGGTTCGACGGTGGACAGCGACAACGACGGGGTGTCCGACGGCGACGAGTATGTGATGCGCTCCAACCCGGGTGTGGCGGATGCGCTCAACGGAAGTATCGTTTTATCGGCGCTGCCCGACAACCTGAGCATTGCGTGGGAAAGTAAATCGGGGCGCTTCTACGATCTTCAGAAAAACACCAACCTCGTGGATGGAGCCTGGGACTCGATGGGTACCTATCCCGGCAACGGCGGTGTGCGCGAGGTGAATGTTCCGATCGAAACCGATGACGGATTCTACCGTATTGTGGTCGAGCCCTGATCGCGAAGTAGAGACGCGCAGTTTAAACAAGGATGACTTAAAAACAGGCGACATAAAGTGGTATGAAGATACCAATTAAAAAGTGGATCAGTGGAGTGTGGGCGGTTGCCCTCTGCATGACCTTTTCCGGTCAGGCGGAGCAGCGCATGGTGGGTCCGGTCGACGGCGCGTTCGTGACGGTGCCTGCCGATGCGAATCCCTCGCCGTTCGGCTACAAAATGCGGACCAATCTTACGGAGCGGGTTGCGGTGAAAAGCGTACCGGTCGTGATTCATCTGCACGGCGCGAACGAAAACAAAAACTTTCCGGACGGCTGGTCGATGTGGGAGGAAAAGCCGTTTGCCGCCAGCGGCAAGTCCTACCTCTTTTTTAAACCGGCCAGCGCGCGCTGGAATCCGGAGGATGTCGACCGGTTTGTTGAAATGATCAAGACGGAGTATGCCGGGCTCGTTGATCCGGATCGTATCTATCTGACCGGCTTCAGCATGGGCGGGCGCGGGGCGTGGGAATACGGCATCCGGCACGGCGATCAGCTGGCGGGCATGCTGGTGATGGCCGGCGGATTCCTCGGCATCGATAACGTCACCGCACTCACCAACCAATATGATTTTTCAACCTTCCGTGATCTGCCGGTTTGGATCTTCCACGAAGAGAGCGACAAGCTGGTTTCAACCGCCGTCGCCGAGGCCTGCCGCGATGCCGTGGCGGCTGTCGGCTGCGACTATCGCTGGACGCTGGATCAGTACGGCAAGGGGCACGGAAATTATACCGGTAAGCGGTTGGGTGACGGCAACGTCATTGAATGGCTGTTTTCAAAACATAAATGATGGAGAGGATCAGGATGAAGATTAACAGAGCGAAATGTATACTGGGCATGAGTGCGGCGTTTGTCATGAGCGGATTTGCGCAGACGGCGGAAGTTTATCCGGGATTGGAGCGTATCGTTTTAACCGTGCCGGAAAGCGTGCAGCAACAGATGCCGACCATTAGCGAGAAGGTCCTTTTCTTTAAGCAACAGGCTCCCGGAAAAAAACCGTTGATTCTTTTCCTGCATGGTTATGGAAAGAAGCCCGAGGAGATCGATCAGGCCACGACCGACAGCATTCTGGCGAAACAGACCAGCGAATTTAAGCTGCCGTTCCATATACTCCAGCCCCGCGTGCATCAGGGGTGGAAGCCTGCCGAGCTCGATGCGTTGCTCGATTATATCGTTCAAACCTATGAGATTGATGAAAGCCGCATCTATGTCGGCGGGTTCAGCATGGGCGGTGGCGGCACCTGGTCCTATGCCTTCGAAGGAAAGCATCCTGTGGCGGCGTTTTTCCCCATGGCATCCGGAGCGGCTCCCCGTGGCGGTGAGCTGAAGGATCGTAATATCGAGGCCTTGAAGGACAAACCCATCTGGCTGTTTTTTGGTGAGCTCGATAAGGGCTTCCCCCGGGGCAGGCAGACCGCTGATGTGCTGGGGCCGATTAATCCGCAGTTTAAATTCACCACTTTTCCGGATCTCGGCCACAAGAAGGGCTGGGCTCTGAAGAAGCGGGATCTGTACGACTGGCTGCTGCAGCATAGCAGCAAGTAAGCAATTTTCTGGTTTCGGGGTTGAACAGGAATGGCTTTTTTTGACTCCAAAGAGGGGTGTCTTGTTTGAAGAAAAGAGGGCTGCGTGTGTTATTTAGTCTGTTTGGAACGTATATTGCTATAATAGAGGGAATGATTTTGCGCAAAATGCCGCATTTTCAGGCCATTCGAACGAAAAACTAAAAAAGAGGGTTACGCATGAAGCTTAAAAGTATGAGTATTGAGAGCGGGATTTTCTCGAAAATGACAGCAATACGGGCATTGGGCGTTGCGCTCTTTCTGGCAGGAGCGGCGGGTTCTGCACTAGCCGATCCCTATTCAATTACCAATGACAGCATTTGGTACGCGGCGAACGATCCCAGTCACGAAATACAGGCCAGCATGGGCGGGCACATCACCGTCGTGAGCAATGCCCCGAACGACATTACCTATTACTGGGTGGGTAACGATCAGGATGAAGATGCGAATGGCCCGGATATCCGCCTGTATTCCTCCCAGACGCTGGGCAGCGGAAGCTGGCAGTTCGAGACCTTAATCGATGATCTGACGCCTGCCAATGGCCGCAAAAACTGTACGATTATTTACAACCCCAACACGGACCGATATGTGCTGATCGCCAAGGGCATCGCTTTTTACGAGAGCCAGAGCAACGATATCACCGGTCCCTACAACTATATTCGCAAAGTCGATCTGACCAATTTTCACCCTGGCTATGAATCCGGCGGCATGTCAGCCTACCAGGAAGGCAACAAGGCCTATATCATTGTTTCCATGAAGCTCATAAACGGATCTACCCGATATGTGGATATCTATGAGCTGACCTCGGATTTCAAGAATGTGATTTCCACTCCGGTCCTCTCTATGCTAACGGACCGCAATCGCGAAGCTTATTGGCTGTTCAAGAAGGATGGACTCTACTACATGACCTATGATGGTCCGGGCGGATGGAAGGGTTCCGATTGCTACTACCGGACGACCGCTATAAGTAATGGTTTGGGCGGACCCTGGTCCAATGAAATCGAAATCGGCATGGATCCTTTGCCGGTCAATAATGAGATGCGCTCCCATGCCACGCAGCAGCGCTGGATCATGAAATTCGGCGACCAGTGGGTATACGGGGGTGACCGCTATCCCCTCAAGGAGGCGGGCTCGCATCCCCCGGAAAAGGGCCAATATCTCTTCTGCCCGGTGACGTGGAACGGCACCCATCCGACGGTGGTATGGGATCGTATCTGGAGCCCGCTGGATCCTTTAGCGCCGACCAACGATGTGCTCTCCTCGACCAACGATCTGTTTGTCGGTTGGGATCAGGGCAATCAAGGGGCACCGGATTTTGTGACCTTGCCGGGACTGTCCGCCACCTTGAGCGGCGGCACATCGGACGGTACCGGCGGCGGTGCGCTGGATGTATCCTGGGGCAGTCAAAAACTGGAGATTGCTCCATCGCCGTTTACCCAGTCCATCAAGATGACGAATAACGATTCGGTTACGGTTTCGCTGACCAATACGACCGGGAGTGACGTCTATCTGCAGGGCCTCTTCTGCGATGCGGAACGAGTAAGAACAGCTTCGCCGAAAGATCTTTTGCTGGAGTACATCAGCGGGGATTTGGACGATGTGGCTCCGGTGACGATCCTTTCGGTCGCGAACCTCCCCGATAGCGAAGCTTTAAATGTAGCTGCCTGGACGAACATTGACGGTTGGTTTGATGGTCCTCTCGCCGACCGGGCGCTGGCTACGGGGGAAAGCGTCACGTTCAGGATAACAGCTTCAGGCGCGACAAGCAGTACGCTGGCTTTGGATCTCGACAACGTCATGCTGCTGGTCACTGCCGCCGAAGTCACCAACAGTCCGCCTCCCGCCACCGCTTCTGAGGTGGCCATTGCCTGGCACTCTCCGGAAGCTACGGCACAAAACACCCCGGCCAACGACGCCACCCCGGACTTTGCCATGCCGGGCATCGGCGGCTTGCTCAGTGGCGGACGCGATGTTTCGACCACCTTCAATTCCACCGATGGAACCTACGGTACGCTCGCCGCACCGGCGATTCCCGGCACGGCCGCCAATGCGATCCGCGTCAGAGACCGGAATGGCGAGCGCGAAGTCTCCATCACGATTAATAATAATACCGGCGAAGACATCACGCTGGG
>JBFHPA010000091.1:0-8855 GCA_041592955.1 Pontiella sp. | reverse complement strand
GCGCGGCACCACCCGGGATGTATGCGCCAACGCGATCGAAGGCGACAAACTTTTCGCCGAGCATTCCCCCCTTGGGGGTTTGCATCTGCCAATCATCGCGCAGCCCCTTCTCAGAGAATGCGGTAATACGCTTATGGGCTTCTTGCGCGGCTTTCTTAAAATCCGCATCGACGATTTTCTTCGCCGCCGCAATTTCAGCCGGGGACACCCGAATGCGGCGGGCTGAGATATTAGACTTGTCATAAAGCCGCGCACAATCGATCAAGGCCTTGTCGCCTCGCTCCTTCACATCGGCCAGAATCCGGCCGGCGGCCTGCATCGCCTGCTCTTCGACGGATGGCCGCTGAAGGAAGTCATCGACCTTCTTGTACTTCTTATCGGTGCCCCATTTGACAAT
Source organism: Pontiella sp. (assembly GCA_041592955.1). GTDB lineage: Bacteria > Verrucomicrobiota > Kiritimatiellia > Kiritimatiellales > Pontiellaceae > Pontiella. The sequence goes on along the minus strand of JBFHPA010000091.1, from coordinate 8,458 downwards.
CGGTGCCAAGCTCCTGCTCATATTGAAATCCTCGCTGTATCAAAGGGCGCGGATGATACCGCGCACCCAGTCATGTTTCAATTTTATTACCCTATTATAGCGGCGTAGGCTGGCAACCCTTATTTACCGATACAGAACCGGGAGAAAATATTATCCAGCAGTTCCTCGTGGTAAACGCGGCCGGTTACCTGACCTAGATATTCAAGCGCCGCGCGCAAATGTTCGGTCGCGAGCACCGCATTTTCTTCCACATTTTTATTCAAAAATTCGCGGGCCTGCCTGGCTTCGCGGTGCGCTTTAACCAGCAGCTGGCGGTGACGCTCGGAAATAACCGCATGCGGCAGTGCATGCAGATCCGCCCCCTTCTCCAGCCTGTCTGCCATGGCCTGCTTCAGATTCTCAACGCCCTCGCCGGACACCAGGCTGACCGGCACACCATCCGCCTCGATGCATTTTTGGCCTCGGTCGATTTTATTGAGCACCACCACGCTCTTACCGGGATCAAGCCTTGCCATGCGCGTCCGGTCCTCTTCATCAAGCGGCTCCGAGGCATCAACCAGATAGATCGCCAGATGCGCTTCCTCGCCATGGGCTTCGGCGCGGCGGATGCCTTCGGCCTCGATTTCACAGTCGGTTTCGCGCAGCCCGGCCGTATCGATAATGCGCAGTGGAATTCCATCCAGCACAAAACCTTCTTCGATCGTGTCACGGGTTGTGCCGGCGGTGCTTGAGACAATGGCGCGTTCAAAACCTAGCAGCACATTCAGCAGGGTTGACTTGCCGGCATTCGGGCGACCCAGAATAACAACCCGCGCGCCTTCACGCAGCAGGCGCCCTTCATCCCAGGTATCGAGCAGCTGATCCAAAGACAGGAAAGTTTCGTCCAGCAGATGGGCGATACCGGAAAAAACATCGTCCGGCAATTCGTCCTCCACGAAGTCGAGCGTGGTTTCCAGATTGGCGGCCACTTCGAGAAAGGCCTCGTAGATCGCATCGAACTGCCGGCTCAGCTTCCCTTCCATCTGTTCCATGGCGGCCGCGGCGGCGCGATCGGAACGCGCACGGATCAGATCAAAGATGCCCTCGGCCTGCACCAGATCGATGCGTCCGTTGAGAAAAGCGCGTTTTGTGAATTCGCCCGGCTCAGCCATGCGCGCGCCGGCCTCAAGCGCGCGGCGCAGAATGCGGCGCATGCCGACCGCCCCGCCATGGCCCTGTATTTCGACGACATCCTCGCAGGTGTAACTTTTCGGAGCGCGCATCACGATTGCGAGTCCGGTATCGATTTCCGTTCCGTCCGCCTCAACAACCTTGCCATAAGCGAAGGTGCCGTGTTCCCGCGCGGAAATGGGCGTTTTGTCCAACGGCTGAAAAAGCGCATCAACAATTTCCCAGACGCCGGGCCCGGAAACGCGAACAATGCCCACTCCGCCCTCACCGGGTGGCGTGGCAATGGCGGCAATTGTGTCTGGGTCGTACAAGGACATGCTGGGCATGATAGCCATTTACATCATGTTGTCACGCCCAGTTGAATAGCGGTTCAAAGCGTTTGATGCAACATGGCGCGTTAAGGCACGAAAAAACCCCGCCAATTGAAGCGGGGTTTGTCGTTTAGCGATCTGGAAAAAGCTTACTCAGCGTTTTTCTTGCCTTTCGGGGCGGGTCTTTCATCTGCGGATAATTTACCGTCTTTGTTGGCATCCAACTTGTCGAATGTTGCTTCAACCTTGGCTTGGTTAAAATCCTTACCTTTTTTCTCGGCCCGCTTCTTGGCGCTGGCAACATACTGCTCTTTCGTCACGTCGCTGCCGCCGCCTTTATCTTTCTTCTTACCTTCACCCTCAGCAGCCTGAACCACGACACCCACACAAACGATCACTGCCAATATCAACCACTTCTTCATGATGTTCTCCTTGTCCTTTAATAGGATTCCTTGTATCGGCTCCCGTCCCATGCACATACATAAAACAGTCCGATTACCTACAACTCAGACGATTAGGCTGAATCATACTGGACATCAAGCCTAAAAGAACGGGCAATTCAGCCTAGTCGAGGGCATTCACCAGCAGGCCGGAGCGGAGCTTGGGCTCGAACCAGGTGCTCTTGGGCGGCATCAGCAGGCCGGCGTCGGCGACGGCGAAAAGCTGCTCCATCGAGGTCGGATACATGGAAAAGGCCAGTACGGCGCGCCCGCCATCGACCCACCGCTCGAGCTCATCGGTTCCCTTGATGCCTCCGACAAAGTCGATATTGTTGCTTTCGCGCGGATCTTCGATGCCGAGGATCGGTGCGAGCACATCGTTTTGCAGAATACTCACGTCCAGCATGGCAACCGGATCGGAGGCCTCCGGCATCTGCTTCGGGGTCAGCGTACTCCACGCTCCGTTCATATACATGCAGATCTCCCCGGCTTTGCGGGGAACGGAAATGCCATTGGCCTCAACCGTAAACTTTTCTTCGAGGGCCCGAAGAAACTGCTCCTGCGTGTCCGGCAGTGAAAGGATCACCCGGTTGTACGCCAGAATCTTAAGCTCGCTCTCCGGGAACATGACCGCGAGAAAATAGTTGTATGGCTCCTCCCCGGTGTGATTGGGGTTGGCCGCGCGTCGCATCGCGCCCACCTTGGCCGCTGAAGCCGATCGGTGGTGCCCGTCGGCCACATACGTGGCAGGAATTTCACCGAATGCCGCTTCCAGAACCGAAGCATCCTCGAATTTCCAGACGGTGTGCGTGACACCATCTTCGGCGGTAAATTTATAGAGAGGCTCTAAACCTTTGGTCGCGTCGACGACGGCATTAATTTTTTCATTGTCGCGGTATGCAAGAAATACCGGGCCCGTGTTGGCGTTCTGCGTATCCACATAGCGGATGCGGTCTTCCTCCTTCACGCGGCGGGTCTTTTCGTGAATCTTGATTTTGCCCTCTTCGTAATCCCCGACATGACAGGTGGCCACGATACCATACTGGATGTGATCCCCCATCTGCTGACTGTACAGATAGATCGCAGGCTCGCTCTCACGAATCAGCACTTCGTCGTCCATCAGCCGTTGCAGGTTTGCCTTTGCCCGGGCATACACCTTGTCGCTATAGGGATCGGTACCGGCCGGAAGATCGATTTCAGCCCGTACCACATGCAGAAAGCTGTCGGGATTTCCAGCAGCCAACGCCGTTGCCTGCGCTGTATCCACCACATCATACGGAACCGATGCCACCTGTTCCGCCTTGCCCTCTGCCGGTCGCCACGCCTTGAATGCCTTGACTCTCATCGTAAATCTCCCTGTGCTGTTGAAATTGAAGGGGCGCACCTTAATGCGCCCCCTGCGGGTTGTCAAAAACTGCTAGGTGAAAAACTTAATGCTGCTCCGCTTTGGGGGTACGCGCCATCAGATCCATCATCGCCTGACGCGGATCTTTGCCCGCATGCACCACGGCATTTACCTGCTCGGTAATCGGAACCGCCACCCCCTTCTCATCGGCCAGTTCCTTGGCGGCCTGACAGTTCCAGACGCCCTCGGCCACCATCTTCATGCTTTGCATGATTTGCTCCAGGCTTTCCCCTTTGCCCAGCCGTTCGCCGACCCCGCGGTTGCGGCTGTGCCTGCTCATGCAGGTAACCATCAGATCGCCGATGCCGCTGAGTCCGGTAAAGGTTTCGGGTTTGGCTCCAAGCGCGGTTCCGAGCCGCGTGATCTCGGCAATACCGCGCGTCATGAGCGCGGCCTTGGTGTTGTCGCCGAATCCCATGCCGTCGCTGATGCCGGCCGCGATGGCAATCACATTCTTGAGCGCCCCGCCCAGCTCCACGCCGACCACATCATCAAGCGTGTAAACGCGGAAGGTGTCATTAACAAACAGCTGCTGGATCTGCTCGGCGATTGAATGGTCGCGCGCGGCGATGGCCACCGCGCAGGGAATCCCTCGGGCGACCTCCTCGGCATGACTCGGCCCGGACAGGACCGCAACCTGATGGTCCAGAATCTCTTCCGCCAGCTCGCTCATTCGTTCGTGAGTCTGCTCGTCGAGTCCCTTGGTTGCGCTGACGATCAGCGCATCGGCCGGAATGAATGGCTTGAAGGCTTCAACCACCGGCTTGAAGAAACGCGAAGGCACCACCAGCACGACCAGCCCGGCATCCTTCACCGCGGCTTCATGGTCGGACGTCCATTGAATGGAAGCGGGAATTTCCACGCCGGGAAGATAGGTTATGTTTTCTCGGTTGGACTGGATCTCTTTCAGATAGTCAGGAAAGGGACCCCAGACCGTGGTGTGATGACCGTTTCGGTCGAGCACCATCGCCAAAGCCGTGCCCCAACCCCCGTCGCCAATTACCGTTACATTCATAATGCGGATTCTTTCTTTTTACCAAACCGGTTTTCCGTGCCGTTCAGCAGGCGCTTGATATTGGCGCGGTGCAGCCATACCACCAAAGCCGCCAGCAACGTCAGCGCAATGTTGACGACCAGACTTTTGTCGCCCTGCATCCAGACCGTGGCGGCCACAACGATCGCCGCAACGATGGATGAGAGGGAAACATAGCGGGAAACAACCATGCAGAGGATCCACGAAACGAACCCGACGCCCACCGCCATCGGTGCAACACCCAGCAGCATTCCGGCGCTAGTTGCCACCCCTTTACCACCCTTGAAATTCAGGTATACGGGAAAGGTGTGCCCCACGATCGCGGCAAACCCGAAAAGCACGCCGTAAACCGGAGCCACATTTCCAATGATAGGGAAAAAGTAGGCGGGAATAAATCCCTTCAGCGCATCGAGGGCGAAGGTGAAAATTCCCCACTTTTTTCCCATCACGCGAAACACGTTGGTCGCACCGATGTTTCCGCTGCCTTCGCTGCGAATATCAACCCCTTGCGACTTCGCGATCAGCAATCCAAAAGGGACGGCCCCGAAAAGATAGGCCACAACTGCTAAAACCACTTCATCCATAGACCGACTCCCCTATTTACCAAACAATCGTTTACCAAGATTCTTAAGCTCGTCCTTCAGCGCCTCGTTTTCACCGATCTCGTCAACCTGCTCTCCAAGAATATCAATCAGCGAATCCGAGCTCACGGCGGGCGGTGCGTTCGTATCCGATTCTTTCCCGCCGACCAAATCCTTCAGGATCTTCTTTGCCGTCTCGCTTTTACCGATTTCTCCGACATGCTGCCCCAGGATCTCCACTGCGGCATCCGATATTTTTGCGGGAGACTGGTCCATTCCAGCCTGCTTTTCCGCCGCGCCTTTCAGCAGGGCGCTCAGCACGGAACGGCTATTTCCGCCAATTGCGGACATAAGCGCAGTCTGGATATCGATGCGCGGCTTTTGCAGAGAGCCCTCGACGGGGACGACAAAACGCAGGGAGCCGATCGAACCGATACCACCCAGACTGTTGGCCAAGCCCGTCTCCAGCTCGATATCCCGCAAATTCAGCGCAATCAGCGAATTCTCAAACTGCCCCGCCCTGCAGTGGAACTCCGGATCCAGACCGAACGGGGCCGAGCGGATATTCAGGCTGTCGTAAATGCGGTCCATGATCGTCGGATCAATTTCAAGAATCTTGCCGGTCAGATCGAAGGAGGGCTTCTGAGGATCCGTCACAGGAGCCAGCTTCAGGTTGAGATCGGTAACAAAGCTTGCGCGCTTGTCCCCCAAAGAACCCGCGATCCCGATATCGCCCCATGGCGTGTCCGGAGCTCGCTGGGTCGAAATAGCCTGCCCCTTCACCGACAGGTCCAGCGCGATATCCAGTTCATTGAGCTTGAAGTCCACATAGCGCAGGGTGGCGTTGCCTTGCAAACTGTCTATCAGGATTTCCGGCAGTGGTTTGGACTCTTGCTCCACAGATGGCTCTTGCACCGGCGGCACCTGTCCAGCCGGAGGCATTTTCTTGTCAGAAAGAGACTCGGCAGGTGGTTGAGTAGGTTGCGGCAAACCTTCCTGCAGCTTGTTCAGGTTGATCTCCCCCGCCTTGTTGCGGATTACATTGACCAGAACGTTCTCGACTTCGATCTCAGTGACGTGAATCAGCTTTTGTTTAAACAGGGAGGGAATGTCGACCGCCACGTTCACCCGCTCGACCGAAGCGAGGTTTTCGAGCAGAAAACCTTCCGGATTGCGCACCTCAACATCGTTCAGGAACAGAAACCCGTTGGCCAGATTCATGGAAAGACGCCCGACCTTGACATCGATGCCGGTCTCCTGCTTCACGCGGGGCAGCACCACATCGCGCAACGCCTTCGTCAGTCCGCGAAGCATGATCAAATGAAGCGACACCAGGATCACCAATCCCAATGTAAAAATTAAACCCAGCACTCTAAAGCTCGTTTTCATCGTTCCCCTATCTGAAGAAAGAACCATACAAGAGTCTTGGCACTATTCCACGGATCGTTCCAAAAAAAATCAATTCGTAAATTTGCCTCATCCGTCAAGAACACCTATCTTGTCGCGCATGGGTTTATTCAATAAAAAATTTACGATCGTGGTCGCCTGCAAGGCGAACATCACCCGCAGCGCCTACCTGCACGGCTATATGGAGCAGTATCTAAAAGATCACTATCCCTACTCCCGAAAAAAGGTGCGCATTCTTTCTGCCGGAGTGCAGGCGCGCAACGGCGGCTCGGCCAGCTCGGTGGTCAAGCACGTGGCACGCATTCATGGCTTCAGTCTTAAACGCCACCAATCCGATGCCTTCACCAAAAAGATGGTAAAACAGGCCGACGTGATCCTGGTGATGGAGCAATACCAGAAAGATGCTGTGCTTGAGCGCTTCCCGCAGGCGAAAGATAAGACGTTCAGGATGATGGAATACCTCTGGAGCGGTGAACAAAAAGATATTCAGGACATCCCCGATCCGACCGGACAAAACACCGCCGACTACGAGGAGTTCATCGAAGTAGCCCACGCCGAAGTCGATCGCATCTTCCGCGAGCTCGCCCGCGAAGGGGTGATCTGACCCCCCGGATCCTTCGCAAACCAAAACAAGGCCTAAGGGATATCGAGCGGGCTCCCGCTGGCAAGCCCCGGACGGTTGAGCACGTGCGTGTAAATCATGGTGGTCGAAACATCCGCATGGCCGAGCAGCTCCTGCACGGTGCGGATATCGGAACCTCCCTGAAGCAGATGAGTTGCAAACGAATGGCGAAGCGTGTGGCACGTAACGCGCTTTGTGATCCCCGCCTTCGGGGCCGCGCCAGTTTACGCGCATCGCGGCGATCCGTCTTCACCTTGTCGCCCGACTTCACCGGAATCTTCGACGGGGCCACCACGATGCAATGGTAGCCCAGCTTGATCAGGCGGCGCGCGAGCACAAAGCCCGTCGGCCCCGCCTCGTAGCACAGTTCGATTTCATCCTTTTCCAACGCGTGCTCCTTCCGGATTTTGCGCAGCGTATCCACCGTGCGGTTGAGATCGGCCGAAACCTTGCCGTAAAATACCGGAACGTCTCTTCCGGCCCAAGCCAGCGCAAGTGCATTTGATTCTTTGTGCGCGTCGATTCCTATGTATACTTTGGTCATGGCGTGTCCTTCGGGTTGAATGAGGATATTCAATTACGGATAGGCTCCGGCTTGCCGGAGCAGCCCGCGGAACCCCCGTCGGGCACGCCTCTAATTTATAGGGGGGAAGGCCGAAGCGCTACCCGCTTCAGCCATAAGGTCTGGAAGCAGGAGAAAGGAACTAAGTTTATGCGAGTGCTTGTGCTCAACGGCAGCCCACGCAAAAACGGCACGGTCGCTACGTTAATGAAGTACGTGACGGACGGTGTTAGCGGGGATCACGAGATAGATTGGGTCGATGTGTGCAAACTGAACATGAAGAACTGCTCAGGCTGCATGGCTTGCCGAGATAAGAAGACCTGTGTCTTGCCCGAAGACGACGCACACGTTGTCGGCAGGAAGGTCGCGGATGCCGACGCGCTTGTCATAGGCACTCCCGTCCACTGGGGTAACATGTGCGCGCCGCTGAAGCTGCTTTTCGACCGCAACGTCCCCGTATTCATGGGCGAAAGCCCCAGAGGCATGCCTGTTCCACAACAGAAGGGAAAGAAGGCCGTGCTCGCAACGGCGTGCACAACCCCTTGGCCGTTCAACTTCCTTGTTCCGGAGAGTCGCGGTGCGCTACGCGCACTGAAGGAAGTCCTCCACTACGGGGGGTACAAAGTCATCGGCTCAGTCGTGAAGCCTGGGTCGAAGTCCAACTCGGAAATCCCGGAGCGTCTGCAACGGAAGGCGAGACGCCTTGGGGCAAGACTGATAACAAACTGAGCTTCCAACAAGACGCATGCGCGAGCACATAAAAAAGGAAAAAAGGGTCAGCCCGAAAAAAGGGTCAGCCCGTACATTGTAACATTTTGAGTTGCAATATGAGATCCACCAAGGTAGATCTTGTTCATGTCCAAAAAAAGGGTCAGCCCGTACATTGTAACATTTTGAGTTGCAATATGAGATCCACCAAGGTAGATC
>JBFHPA010000090.1:0-8859 GCA_041592955.1 Pontiella sp. | reverse complement strand
GGCCAAGGCCTTCAGCCCGGTACTGTTCGCCATTATCTCGGCCATCGCCTTTGCGACCGTGCTCGGCACCGTATCGGGCCTGATCGTGGCCGCCTCCGGCGCAGTGGCGCACGACCTGATGGACAACTACATGAACGTGCAGATGAGCGATGCGGGCAAGGTGAAGGCCGGCAAGATTTCCGCCTTTGTGGTCGGCATCATTGCCATCCTGCTCGGTATCGCCTTCCAGGGCGTGAACGTGGCCTTCCTGGTCGGCTGGGCGTTTGCCGTTGCGGCCTCGGCCAACCTGCCGTCGATCATCATGCTGCTGTTCTGGGAGAAGACCACCGCCAAGGGCATTGCCTGGTCGATCGGTATCGGCATGGTGTCAGCACTTGGCATCATCCTGACCTCGCCGAGCATGTATGGGCAGTATGGTCTCGATCCGGCCTCCGCCCTGCACAAGCTCGACAACCCGGGCATTATCTCGATTCCGCTCAGCTTCATCGCGCTGGTCGTTGTTTCGCTGATGACGCAGAAGGAAAACGAAGGTCTCGAAGATATTCGCTGACCCTGCCCACGAATAACCGGACAGGCCGGAATCTTCCGGCCTGTTTTCTTTGAAAGGAATCCGTCATGAAAAAATCCCTCCTTATTCCGGCAATTGCGCTGGCCGCTTCGTTCGTTTCGGCCGATGGTCCAATCCAGCAGTTCAACGCGCTTGATTATGGCACCCTCTCGGGCCGCCTCCAAACGCTGAGCATGTACCGCGACTATCAAAGCGGAAACAACAACCACTCCACCACGCTCGGTGTTCAGCTCGACTATCGCTCCCCGACCAAATCGGGATGGACCGCCGGGGCATCCTATGTCGGCGCCGGCGTCGTCGACTCGATGGTCGATGGCGAAAGCAGCCCGGGGGACCGCCTGCTGGGCAACGGACGCGTGAATGTTCTGAACGAAGCCTATCTGAGCTACAACATGGAAGCGCTCGGATGGACCAACACCACCGCCTATCTCGGCCGGCGCGCCAACAACGGAGAGGTTTTCCGATATGATGACTTCCGCCAGAAAAAGCGGGCCATCGAAGCGGTGATGATAGAATCCGAGGAATTCCACCAGACCCGTATTCTCGTCGGGCATGCATGGGAAATGAGCAACTGGATCGATGCCGGTAACTTATGGAAATTCGATAATTTCGACAACTGGGATACCGACGGCATTACATGGGGCGAAGTGGTCAACCACTGCGTTGACGGCCTGGAAGTGGCGCTCTTTGATGCCTATGCCAGCGATGTGGCCAACCTGCTCGGTGTCCGCGCGAAATGGAGTCTGTCCGAGGACACCGCCATTCTGGGTTACTTCCGCACCGAGCGCGATGTGGGTCGGAACTCCGGACACAACGCCAACGCCGGCGGCCTTTCCGTTGTACAGCAGCTCGGGGATATTAAATTTGAAGGCGGTTACTTCGGAGTTTCCGGCGACAGCCTTGAGTTTCAAGAGGTCACCACCGGCATCAACCATGCACTCGGTTCTTCGATGATGATCTACTCCGGCCAGTTCAGCGGCGGGGCGGACACGTTCTACGCGAAAGCGGTCACCAGGATCGAGCAGACCAAAACCACGCTCTACGGCCTCTACAACTATACGCTACATGACCAAGGCAAGAGTGATCTTCGTCAGGCCCAAGAGCTGAACATCGTGGTCAAGCAACCTGTCCCGAAAATCGACAACCTGACGGTGGCCTTCAAGGGCGGTATCGGCACCCGCGACGGCGTAAACGGCGATTCCGACACCACCGCCACTGACGCCCGTTTGTTCGTGACCTATACGTTTTAATAAGATCCATCTCTGATGTAGGGGCGGACCCATGTGTTCGCCCTGCGGTTTCGGGCGGACACATAGGCCCGCCCCTACGGCAGATTGGGCTGGTTCAATCGATCGGTCGCCCAATTGGCCGGGTTGTTGCGGATGTAATCGCGGGTTGAATCCCATTCGGTGTCGCGAATAATGCGCTCCCAATAATTTTTTTTCCACAACCGCTCATCGAAACGAGGCCACCCCTGCTCCTTCACCCCGTGGATATATTCATTCGTTGTCATTATTTTGAACCACTGGACAACCGCAGATAACGAAATCCCTTTCTCCGACTGTACGGGCGAACCCGCGTGTTCGCCCTTCATCGCACCGGTTTTATTAATTACGATAAAATGTACGTGGTTCGGCATCACCACGAATGCGTCGCATTCAACACCTGAAAATTTTTCGGGAATTTTATTCCACCAGCGTTCAACCATTTCTCCTGCCGAAGACAATCTCATTTCAACGGAAGGTCCGCCCCTACAGGTATGATCTCCCCAAACAGATGCTTACGGTTTTGGGTGCAGATGGTGACGTAATACCCTCCGGTTCCGGAATAATCATACCCCGGTAACCGAATGGATTTTCGATTGGAATGCTGTTCCATAACCTACAGCTGCGTACCGAGAAAATCGTAGCTCAGCTTACTCTGAAATATGGGGATGCGGGAGAGGATGGACTGGAGGTTTTCACGTTCGATGTCGGAAAGCCCCGAAACATCCAGCTCGTCGGTATGGGTGCTGAGCGCGGCATGGGCGGCGATCTGATTGAAGAAACGCAGCTGCCATAGATAGTCGAACACATACACCATTTCCCGGCAGGTTTCCTCCTTCAATACACCCGCCTCGGAAAGCTGCTTGATTCGCCCCAGCGTATCCGCCGACGGGACGGCATTCTTGAGGGCATAAATGCGCGCAAAGGTTTCGATCGGCTTGAGACTCTCTTTCAGGTTGATCGTCTTTTCCGCCCCTCGTTTTTCGGTGCGAATCCGGCCCAGCAGTCCGAGCGGGGCCTTATAGCCCAGGCAGTTTTTTGCGTAGTGGATATAAAACTCCGGATGCTGCTCCGTCAGCGTCCAGACATGTTCGCGCAATTCGCGCATGAGGGCCTCTTCGCCATAGGCGCAGCGCAGATCAAAAAACACATTCACTTCCAGAATCGTTTCCGGCGTGGCCTCGGCGATCCATGTGGAAAACCGGTTCTTCCACTCCGATAGCGAAAGGCACCACTTGGGATTGGCCGCCATGATGCCGCCGGAACAATAGGGATAGCCGGCCTGCTTCAGTTTGCCGCACACATCGTCGGCCAGTGCCAGAAACCGTCGGCGGGTCTCAGCCAGCCGGTCCGGTGGCACATCGGCGAAAATGAGCGCGTTGTCCTGATCCGAAAACATCGTCATTTCGTGGCGCGCATTGCTTCCGAGTGAAAGGAAGGCAAAGGGAATATCCTGAGGGACGGAGGCTTCCAGCGATTGGATAATAAACTTCTGAATGGCCGCATCGTATGTTGCGCCGATGGTCTCGCGCAGGATGCTGGGCTTCACGCCCTGATCAACCATGTTGCGCACCAGATCAGGCAGCTGCTTCAGCACCTGAATCACCTGCCCCGGTGTTTTGGCGTCCTCAATCCGCTGCTGGATGGTGGTGTCGTGACGATCCTGCACCGACTCGGCCCGATAGAACGCTTCAAGGGTATGCTCCCGGCCGCGGCTGAGTTCGCCGAAGGAAATGACATGCCCGTTTTTTTCGGAGAAGAAGATTCGCGAGGTCGAAATCAGCACGTCGAGCGGATCGCCTCCTTTGGTTTGAATGCACGCCTCGAATTCGGCCGCCGCCGCGGTGTGGGCATAGATCTGCCGGAGGTGTTCCTCGGCGGCGGCGTTGGTTTCATGGTCTGGCTTAAGCAGCTCCCATGCTTTCATGCCGGCCAGCTCCGATTCGTCGTAGCCGGTCATGCGGCGCAAGGTATGGTTGACGTAGATCGTCTCCCCGTCGATCTCCAGCAGATACCCCTCGTTCGATCCTTCCACCAAGGCACGGTACCGGTCTTTGGCCTCGCGCAATCCGGTCTCGGCGCGTTTGCGGTCGATTTCGATCCGCCGGCTCTGAAGCAGGACATTGGTCATCAGCCCCAGCAGCACAATCGCAATAACCCCGTCCGCCAGCAGCAGGTTGCGCGACAAGCGGCCAATCTCTTCCTCCACATCGTGAATGTAGATTCCCGTACCGATAACCCATCCCCACTCCGGCACGCCGCGTACATACGAAAGCTTGGGCTCGGCGCGCGAGGGATCGTCCATCCACTGCCACAGATATTCAATATAGCCTTCGCCTTCCTGCTCGACCAACGCAACGGACTCGGCAAAGAGCCTCTTCCCGCCCCGGGCCTCGCGGTCGGTGTAATCCGTCAGGTCCTGGCCAACCAGCTCCGGCCGGTAGGGATGCATCACCATGCGCGGATGCCTGTCGGTGATCCAAAAGTAATCCTTGTTGTCGACCCCGTAGCGCAGCTCCGATACTTCCGCCGCCGCCAAATGCTGTGCTTCGGCACGTGTCAGTTCGCCGCTCTGCGACTGCCGAACGTAAAACTCGATCGCGCTCGCGGCCGTGGCCGTGAGTTCCCGGATCATCTCCTTCTTCTGCTTCATCATGCTGCTGCGGAAAACCGGCACGATAACGGTGAAGGCCGATGCGGTAAAAAGAATGGCCGCGATCACCGTGGGCCAAACGATGCGCCAGTAGAATCCGGCGGAGAGCTTGCGCTCCTTTTTGCGATAGCCATCCGTTCGGCCCTTGAAGTATTCCGAAAGCTCGGCCTCGCTCAGGATGTTCTCCAGCTCACCGGACTCGTCGCCCTCGTGGTATTTTTCCGTGAACATGCCGCTTTCAAAATCCTCCTGAAGCGGAATGAAGCCGTCGTAGTCATCGCGCAGGTGGCACTCGAAAACCGCCTTGATCTGCTCGTGGGTATAGGTGCCCTCGAATTCTTTGTAGGCATCCTGCAGTGCCTCCGCGCAATGCCGGTACTTGCGATGGTTGTAGGGTTTGAAGTCCCGCTTGCTGCCCGTGCGAACAAAATGGTCAAAGCTGCCACTGTCAAAAAAATCATCTATCCATCGATGGATGTCCTCCCCGCGGATCCCAACCAGCTTTTCGGATCGATCGGCATGCGTTGAAAGCTTCACTGCCCACCTCCGAAAAAAGATTCCGCGTTGCGGAAGGTCAGGGCGGCGAGTTCGGCTTCCGGGATACCGCGCAGCTCCGCCGCTTTTGCAAGCACGAGCCGGAGATTGGCCGGCTCGTTCAGCTCACCGGTGGCCGTGGTCGGCAGAATATCCGGCGCATCGGTTTCGATCAGCAGGCGGTCGTCGGGCACGGCACGGATGGCGGGCCCGGCCTTTTTGGCATTCGGACGCGTGATGGATCCGGAGAAGGAAATATAGCCGCCGCGGCGAACCAGCTCGGTCGCCACCTCGGCCGATCCGCCGAAACAGTGGATCAGTATGCCGCGCGGCAGCTCGCCGAACTGATCGAGCAGTTCGATCAACCTCCCCCACGCGCGGCGGCAGTGGATTGAAACGGGCCGCTTGAGCCGGCGCGCGATTTCGAGCTGGGCGAGAAAGACCACTTCCTGATCTTCGTCGTCACGATCCTCGATCGCGTGGTCGATTCCGATTTCGCCCACGCCGGCCTGCGGATATTTGATCAGCAGGTTTTCCAGCGTCCGGAAGCAGTCCGGCGACCGGTCGGCGATAAACCAGGGATGCAGTCCGAAGGCGGGGTAAATTCCTTCATGGGTTTCCAGCAACTGGACAACGCGCGGCCAGTCCGCCTCGCAGCAGCCCTTGACGCCCATGTTGACCACGCCGGCTTGCTGCGCGCGTTTCATCACGTTTCCAAGGTCTGGAAGCAGGCGTTCATCCTGAACATGGTTATGGGCGTCGAAGAGTCTCATTTTATTTTTCCAACAGCTCGATTGTAGTATACATTCGCTTTGATGAAATCATTTATTCCCATCGTTGCGCTGGTACTGCTTGCCGCCATGTCCGCCGATGCGCGCTCCTGGACCGATGTGCAGGGTCGCTCGGTGGAAGCGGAGGTCGTGAAGGTCAACCCGGACCGGACGGTGGTGCTGAAGACGGATCGCGGCAAGGTGGTTGAGGTGCCGTTCGACACCTTTGTGGCGGCGGATGTCAAACATCTGGAAGCCCGCCTCGCCCTGCCGTTCGATCTGCATTCGGTACCGTGGCAGGAAATGAACCGACTGTTCGGCACCGATATCTGGAAAGACCCCGTGCTGTGGGATGACCCCACCTCCAACGCGGCGGCACGAATGGAACTGCAGATGGAGTCGAAAACCGACTTTATGGAAAACCATCGCGCCTACCCGCTCGGCAAAAAAACCGTTCTTGGCGAACCGGTCTACACCACTGTGCTTTACGGCGGCGACGAGCATGTGGAGAGCCTTTCGTTTGTTTTCCTCAACCAGGGCGATATGCCGCAATCTACTGGATTTATCAGTCCCGGCATCATTAAGGAGATGGCTGAAAAGATCGAAACCAGCGGCATGCGGGTTCACGATGCGCTCATTCCCGTTCTGAAGAAACCGAAACGCGACATGCTCGGCAAGGGCGACATGCGTGAAAAGGTCTACCGCTGGGACTGGAACGGGCACGCCATCATGCTCACCATGCAGGAAGGCAAATATGCTGCCATGCGCATCATGCCCTGCGCACGGGCCGACCGTGCCGGACGCGTCGACAAGCTCAAGGAGAACGAGCTCAAGAAGCGCATGGCTTCCTGCGTCGAGCGGCGCGACAACGGCGATGTGATCATCCGCAATATTCCCATGATCAATCAGGGCCCGAAGGGCTACTGCTCCCCCGCCACCTGGGAACGCTACCTACGCTACATGGACATCCCTTCCGACATGTATCTGCTCGCGCTCGCCGGCAACACCGGGGTTGGCGGAGGTACCTATGCCAACCAGATGATCGATGCCACCGAAAGCCTGATCTCCTCCAACGGGCGCGAGCTCGAACTGATCTCCGGGAAACTGGACCCCGAGAGCATTTCCGAGCACATCGATGCGGGCCTGCCGATCATGTGGCGCTTTCTCAGCACCCCGTCCTTCCAGCAGGCTGCCAACGAAAATACCGCGCGGCGCAACGGGCAGAAAAAAAAGAAAAAGAATGACTCCGGTCAGGCTGAAGATACCGGCTCCGGCGGCCACATCTGCCTAATCATCGGCTACAACAAGCAAACCGGCGAAATTGCCATCTCCGACAGCTGGGGCCCCCGCTTTGCCGAGCGCTGGGTTAAGGCCCGCGATGCGCAGCGCGTCTCCTTCGGCTCCATGAACGTCATCAAGTGGTAAAGTTTCCGCCTCAGCGTCCTTCCGCTTTTACGAAACACGGTGCTATGATGCCGGCCAACTGCTCAGCCATTAACCACCGAGAGACCTGATATGAAAAAGACATTCGACCTGACCCACGAAAAGATTAAATACCCGCGCATGGTTGATGCCGTGAAAAACGAGATCCGGAAATACATTAAACGCGAACGCCGCAAGGAGCTGCCCGAAGAGGTCGATTTCTGGGATTTCGACTGCCGGTTCGGCGATACCGAAGCCGATGCGAAAGTCATCCATCTTTCCGAAATCGATGCCTGCATCAGCGATATCGAGAAGCGCGCACTAACATCGTTCTATGTTGAAATCCTGGCCAAGCCGGGGGTTCGGGCAAAAAAGGAAACGATCGGCAAGGAAGACCCTCAAAAAAAGATCGTTGAGGAAGACCCCCCGCAGCCGGTGCTGCCTAAAATTAAAACCTTCGGAGACGCAGCTCCTGATGATGCGGCTGGAGGGACGGGCTCTGTCCCGTCCTAACCGGACTTGAGGCAGGACGACACAGAGGTCGTCCCTCCGAACCGTTCCAGCCTTTGGATAAAACATTATGCACGAAAAACAAAAATCATTTAAACGTCCGCCGAGAAAGCATACCCCCAAGGGGCTCGAAATTCTCTACGAAGACCGGGATATCGTGGTCGTTGAAAAGATCAACGGACTGCTGACGGTCGGAACGGAAAAGGTCAAAGAGAATACCGCCCACTTTCTGATCAATGAATATGTCCGCAAAGGAAACCCCAAATCCAATAACCGCGCGTATATCGTGCATCGGTTGGACAAGGATACCTCCGGTATTCTGGTCTTTGCCAAGAGTGAGGATATTAAGGACTTCCTCCAGAAAAACTGGCCGGACACCAGGAAACAATATGTGGCCGTGGTTTCCGGAAAGATGAAGGAGAAGGAAGGGCTGGTTACTTCCTACCTGATCGAAAACAGCGTGCATCGAATGTATTCCGTTGCGCAGTCGAAAGAAGGGAAGCTGTCGAAAACCGCCTACCGCGTTTTGAAGGAGTCGGCCCATTTCAGCCTGCTGGAAATCGATCTCTTAACCGGTCGTAAGCACCAGATCCGTGTTCATATGGCGGACAAGGGATGTCCGGTGGCCGGCGACAAGAAATACGGCATCAAGGGACAGGGTGTGAAGCGGCTATGCCTGCATGCGGCCAAGCTCACCATCGTGCATCCGCACACGAAAGAAAGCATGACCTTCGAATCCGAAATCCCGCCCTATTTCCATAATGTGATGAACAAGAAGCTGGAGGACGTGAAAGTGGCCGCTCCGGCGAGCCCGACGCCCCCGGCCACAAAAAAGTCGGCCTCCAGAAAGCCCAGGAAAAAACAACGGCATAAATCCAGATAGGGCGCGATCGCCAGGTATTTCTGGTAGGGCGCGATCGCCGCACCGCTTTGCGAGTGTCCCGTCTTTAGCGGGAAGCGCGCCGTTAAACCGCAAAGCCTGCTCGTGCGTCGGACAGCCCGGCGGTCTGTCCCTAACCAAGGGTTGATGATCTCGCGCATCCGCTAGCTGGCACTGATGACGCGGATCGCGTCGAGGCGCAGGCGGGCGGCGGCCAGCTTCTTGTCGAGCTTGGTGATGGCCTTGCGCGCATGGGC
>JBFHPA010000089.1:0-9025 GCA_041592955.1 Pontiella sp. | reverse complement strand
GGCAAGAAGATCGCCACCGAAGGGGTCGGCATTGTCGAACGCTGGCTGGAACGCAACGGTGTGAGCGCCGAAGTCGAGTTTTCCTGGGGTGCCACCGAAGTAAAGGTTCCCGATTTCGTGGATGCCATTGTGGACATCACCGAAACCGGCAGCTCGCTGAAGGCAAACAACCTGAAGATTGTTGAAACGCTGATGGAGTCGTACACCAAGTTTTTCTGCTCCAAGGATGCCTGGGCGGATGATTGGAAGAGGCAGAAGCTCGAAAAGATCGCCCTGCTGCTGAAGGCCGCTCTGGACGCGGACGACAAAGTGCTGCTGAAGCTGAATGTGCAGGCGGACAACCTCGAACAGGTTAAAAAGCTTCTTCCGGCCCTGCATGCGCCGACCGTCAATTCCCTTACCGACGATGGCTGG
This sequence comes from Pontiella sp., assembly GCA_041592955.1. Lineage (GTDB taxonomy): Bacteria > Verrucomicrobiota > Kiritimatiellia > Kiritimatiellales > Pontiellaceae > Pontiella. The sequence continues at coordinate 8,611 of JBFHPA010000089.1, read as the reverse complement.
TATGCGATTGAAACCGTGGTCGACGAGTCGGTGGTCCGCGAGATCATTCCCGATCTGAAGAGTGCTGGAGCCGAAGGAATTATTGAAATTAACTTGAATAAGGTCGTTGCGTAGCTATTGTACCTTCCCTTTTAGAGAAAACCGGAGATCAATATGGGTACCATTAAGAAATGGCGTAAGAAGAAGATGTCGAACCACAAACGTCGGAAGCGCAGACGTTCGGATCGTCACAAGAAGAAATAGGCTATACGGCCTGATTATTTTACGAAACTGGGCGTTTGCCGGTTTTGCTTAGTTTTCAATCCTTGGAAATCCGCGGAGGATGCGATTTCCAAGGATTGTTTTTTGTGTTTGCAGCTATTTCAGCCGAGCACCGTACCCGAGGGCACCGGGTGGCCGTTGAGAAAAGCCGTTGCGGTCATGCGCTTTTTCCCCACAGGCTGGACTTCCTCCAGCCGCAAGGCCTCTGATCCTGTGGCGATCAGCAGCTGGTCGTCCAGCACTTCCCCGGGATGGCCCTCTCCCGGTTCGATTTGCGCCATCCAGACTTTCAGTGGATCTCCATTGGGCAGCACGCAGAAGGTTCCCGGCCATGGATTAAAGGCCCGTATCCGATTGCGAATGCTCTGCGCGGGCAGCGTCCAATCGATTGCGCCATCCTCCTTGGTCAGTTTCCGAATCGCCACCGCTTTCGAGTCATCCTGCGCAATGCGCACCACCGTACCCTCTCGGATGTCATCGATCGCCTTCAGCAACAGCCCTGCTCCAAAAACCGCCAGTTTATCATGCAGCTCGGCGGAGGTGTCGTCGGGACCGATCGGATAGGTTTCCTGTTTCAAGATATCCCCCGCGTCCATCTCCTGCGCCAGATAGATAATGCTTACGCCCGTGACCTCATCACCATTGAGGATGGCCCACTGAATCGGTGCGGAACCGCGATATTTGGGCAGCAGTGAAGGGTGCACATTGATCGCTTCCTTCGATGCGAGCTTGATGACGCGCGACGGAATATACTGGCCATAGGCCACAACCACCAGCAGGTCGGGGTTGAGCACTGCCAACTCGGCCACCGTTTCCGGGGCACCGATCTTTTCAGGCGTCATGACATTCAGCCCCTGCTCCTCGGCAAAGGCCTTCAATGGACAGGAGGTTGGAATGCGCTTTCTTCCGGCAGGGCGGTCGGGTTGCGACACCACACCGACCACCTCATCGCTGCCTGCCTGCAGAACAGCCTTGAGCGAAGGCACGGCCAGCTCCGCGGAACCCATGAATACGATGCGCATCTGCCGCCTCCGTTACTGTTCAGCAGCCTTGACGGACCAGCGGTCCCGATCGCTGAGAAAGATCTGGTCCTGACGATTGAGCGCCACGATTTCCTTGAGCGGAAAGTCCGGAGGCGTGCGGCCGCTCATGATCGGAAGCCAGCTTTGCTCCGGTCCATCCAGCAGCTGTTTGACGAACGGCTTGTTGCGGGTGATTGTCGTGAAATACAGGCCGCTGATATACTGCTTGTAGTCGTTGATTTCGTAGAACTGCTCAAGATTCTTGGGCACAAGAATGGAGTACCGGTCGCCATACCAGGCCGTCGCCCACGGCATGTCGGTGCAGAGCACCTCGCGCTCGTTGAGCATCGCCCCCACACGGCCGATCAGCGACGCATGGTACGGCGGATAGGTAAGCACATTGTTGGGCGGCGCCAGCGTCAGGAACATTGGTATGAACGTCAACACCACGATCAGAATCTTCAGCCAGAGGTTGTAAAGCCTGACCCCAAGATCAAGACGATCGACCAGAATGTAGAAAAACGCGATGCCATAGGGGATCACGAACGGCCAATACACCTGAAGCGACTGGATGGATGTCTCCGAGAAAAAGCCCGCAAGCACCACAGCGGTCAGCAGCGAAACACCAACTCCCCAACGCAGGTAGTTCACCTGCGGCCGCACGAAATGATAGAAGAATGTCGCGATGAACAGTCCCATCAAGATGCCCCCCCCCATGGAAGGAACAACGGCGGAATATTTGCCGGAATAATTATCAACCCACTTTGCTTTCAGAATGTTGATGGACCGCCCGAAACTCACTTCAGGATGATAATCACGATGCAGACTGTTGCCGGGATACGCCGGGGTTTCAGTCAGAGCCGCATAGCCAAGCATTGCGGCCGGGTTGCCGGAAACTTTATAGTTGCGATACACCCATGGAGTAATCAGCAACGTGAAAAGGATCACGAACACCACCACAAACCGTGTGCCCCCGCGGAACCGGCCGCACATCAGCCATGCCAGCAGGCAAACACCCGGAACGACCGCGATGGTGATAAAGCGCGTATAAAATGCGATGGCCGCGCAAACAATGGAAAGCAGGTACGGGGTCAGCCAGAGGGCCTTTGATCGGTTGTCACGCCTATTCAGCGTTGCTGTAATCATGCAGAAAAACGATGAAAGAACAAAAAAGCCCGCCATCGTGATATTCAATCCGGAAATCGAATTTTGCCAGACCAGATTGCTCAGGTAATAGGTCGTCATGCTCACAAAACCGATCTCCTTCGAGAACAGCCGCTTGCCCATGAAAAACACCAGCAAGCCCGAAAGGAGCGCAAATATGTGATTGAGCGGAAGGATGATCCACTGCTCGGCCGGCATGGCCACGCCGCGCACCCCTTCAGGCATGGTGAACGGATCGACGCCGACCAGATCGAATATCTTGAAGCCGGTGGCCAGCAGCGCAGGATAGGCCGGCGCGTTGAACAGGTCGGGGTGCGCGCCAATCATGGGATTTTCCCCGGGCGTGAGGGTTTGCATTTTCCACATCGTCAGGGGACGCACCACCTTGGTCAGCATGCCGTTCCGGAGCGACATGTTTCTGCCGAGCTGGGCATAATCCATGGCTTCTTCGCTATTGAGCCCGCGGAACTGGGTCGCGGTATAGACCATCACCATGATCAGCAGCACGAGAACATACAGAGCGACCCGGATAATCCTCAGCCCGGCACCCGTGTCTACGCTGTAGACCACATCGTGGATCGTTGTCTCGAAAGACCTTTTATCAGCCATTATTGCCCCAAAGATTGAAAATTAAGTTATGCAAAACGAGCGCACTAGTATCCATGAAAACAGGCGGAATACAAGTGTCCAGCCCGCTGAAATGGAAGAGCGTTCAGGAGCCGGAAGCGTCCTTGAAATGCTCAAAAGCCTTGGCTTCGATTACCCGGAAATCATCCCCATCGGATAATTTAAGAATTCCGGCTTCATCGGTAATGGTTCCAATGAACGTAATCTCCGATCCAAAACGCTCAGCGTATTTCATGCGAAGCGCCTCGGATCCATCCGGCGCAACGGTACCGAGCAGTTCAAAGTCTTCTCCGTCATACAGGGCATTTTCCAGCGTTCCGTTGCACGGAATGGCATCCGCTTCAAGCTGCGCGCCCGTCCCGCTCTGATTCAAAATATGGCGCAGGTCGGTTGCAATGCCGTCGCTGACATCGATCAGGGCATGAACCAGCCCGGACTCCCGCAAAAAAATGCCCTCCTCCACCCGCGGTAAGAAATCAAGATGCTTCCCCTCCATGCTGCATCCGAGGGGGCCGCTCACGAATATATTGTCGCCGGGTTTGGCGCCGGAACGCAGCAGCGCGCTGCCGGCCGGGAGTTCTCCGATGCCGAATAGATGCAGCTCCAGTACCGGTCCGCGCGCCACATCACCCCCGATGATCACCGCTCCGAAGCGTGCACAGAGCGCGTTCATGCCGGTGTAGATTTTTTCCAGATACTCAAACTCCTGATCCGGCGGGGCCACGACATTAACCAACAGCCAGCGGGGTTGCGCACCCATGGCCGCCAGATCGCTCAAAATCCGACCGGCCGCCTTATTGCCGACGCGCTCCGGCTGTTCCCGTGGCTGGAAGTGCACACTTTCAATCAATGGATCGGTGGTAAACATCTGGTCGCTTCGGGAATCCGCAAGCCGGACAACGGCACAGTCATCGCCCGCACCAGTCAGCAGATCGGAATGCGTTCCCAGTGTGGCTGTAAGCCGGCGAATGACTTCATGTTCGCCCATGTTTTTAAGGGTGCTCATACAAAAAAGACTAACTGAATGAAGCAGGCAGGCAAACCTTATTCATGGCGCAGCGCTTCGATCGGGTCCATCATCGCGGCGCGGCGCGCGGGATAGATGCCGAACACCACAGAGACCGTCACCGAAACAGAGAAGGCCACGGCAAACGCCGGGAAGGTCAGGACGGTCTTAACATCGGTCGTCGCGGTGATGAGCATCGGAATGATCGCGCCGAATGCCAAGCCAATCACTCCGCCGGAGATGGAGAGAATCAGCGTTTCCATCAGAAACTGGAATACGATATCGCGCCGTCGCGCACCGAGTGCGCGGCGTATGCCGATTTCACGCGTGCGCTCGCTGACGGTGGCCAGCATAATGTTCATGATACCGATGCCGCCCACAATCAGCGAGATGGCGGCAATCGAGCCCAACACAATATTGAACAGACGTCGGGTTTCGCGCGCCTGACGAATCAGCTCCAGCGGCACCACAATGCTGTAGTCCTCTTTCGGGTGATTCTTCCTGAGCACACGGCGCACCGCATCAACCGCCCGAACGACATTTTCCTGCTTATCAATCGTCAGGATCAGTTCATGCAACTCAATCTTTTCAAAGATTCCGCCCCCTTCCGACCACTGCGTAAAGAGGTCGCCTCGTTTCTGAAGGTAGGTGCGCAACGGGATGTAGACATTCTGGTTTTCCCCGTCCAGCCAGAGCTCGTTGCCCGTGGGCAGCTCGTTCTGGGCAATGTCGCCGATGATACCCACCACCGTGTAGGCATCGCTGTCGATGTTCAGCGTTTTACCGATCGGATCGTAGCCCGAAAAAAGCAATCGAGCCAGGCGGGTGCCGATCACACAAACGGGCGTGCCGAATTCCATGTCGGCACTGGTGAGAAACCGGCCCCGCACCATGCGGTAGTTCTGCACGCGCAGGAGCCAGGGCGTGGTCGCCACCACATCCGTCTGCAGTTTGCGCGCCTTGAAGTGGACGTTGAAACGCAACACTTTCATGGGTGTGCTGGCCTCAAGATTTGGAACATAGCGCGAGATCTCTTCCGCATCGTCATAGGTCAATCCATAGGCGGCAATCATTCTGCGGTTGCCGGAGGATCCCGTTTCGTCGTTTGGCACCTTCACACTCTTAATGAGGATATTCTGGCTGCCCATGCGCTGGATCTTTTCCTGAATTTCGCGGTTGGCCCCCTCGCCCACACTCAACATCGCCACCACGGAACAGACTCCGAAAATGATGCCGAGCATCGTCAGCCCCGCGCGGAGCTTGTACTGGCTCAGGTTTTTAACCGCCAGCTTCACCATCCGCTCTGGACGCATCGACTTCATGCTTTCGGGGGACCCTGCCAGTCGTTGGCAATAATTTCGCCGTCACGGAAACGAACAATACGCTGCGCGCGCTGCGCAAGATCATCGTCGTGCGTAACCATCACAATGGTTTTTCCCTCGTCGTGCAGCTCATCGATCAGCTCCAGGATTTCATGGCCGGTTTTGGAATCGAGGTTGCCCGTGGGTTCGTCGGCCAGCATCAGGATCGGATCGCACACGAGCGAGCGGGCAATCGCCACACGCTGCTGCTGTCCACCGGAAAGCTCCATCGGCTTGTGCGCAAGGCGATCCGACAGCCCCATTCGTTCCGCCAGCGCCTCGGCCTTGGCGCGTGCGTCCGCTTGTGCGACCCCCTGATAGAAAAGCGGAACCTCGATGTTTTCGAGTACATTAAGCTGCGGAATAAGATTGTAGGACTGGAAGATAAAACCGATCCGCCGCGACCGGATTTCGGATAGTTCGTCATCGTCAAGCTTCGAGATGTTTTCGCCGCCGAGCAGATAGTCGCCTCCGGAAAGATGATCGAGACAGCCGAGCAGATTAAGCATGGTCGACTTGCCCGAGCCGGAGGCCCCCATGATCACCGCATATTCACCGGGATCAATCTGCAGGTCGATGCCCCGCAGGGCGGTCACCTTCAGCGGGCCGTTCACATATTCCTTGACGGCCTTTCTCAGCTCGACGATGGGTACACTCATGTTTTTTCCTGAGCGTCGTCGTTTTTGCTCTCCTCGGTAAGCGGGCTCTTTTTCAGCTTGGAGTCCGCTTCTAGTTCGACTTCGGCATAAAGCAGCAGCTCGTCATCCTCCTTCAACCCGTCAAGAATCGCGATGTACTGCGTGTTGTATTTACCGATTTTGACCTCCTCAAGCTGTTTGCGCCCGCGCTTTGCCATGTAGACGTAATGCTTTTCCTCGCTCGAAACCACCGACTGAATCGGAACATAGAGCACATCACGCAGCTGATCGGTCACAATTTCCACGGTGGCGGTCATGCCCGGTTTTAACTGTGCATCGGTCTCGGTGGTCACATCGACAATGATCGTATAGGTCTTCACACCCGAATTGAACCAGTTCTGCGAATCCGGCACGGCACTGATTCTTGCGATGCGTCCGCGCAGCGTCAAGCCGGGCACGGCCTCGAGAACAGCCACGGCTTCCTGCCCAACCGAGACCTTATCGATCATGGCCTCCGGGATGCCGACCTTCAGCTCCCACGAGCTCAGATCCGGGAACGAAAGGATGCGCTGCCGCATGTTGACGGTGGCCCCTTTTTCAATCTTGCCGAACCGGCGATCCTGCGGATAGAAAACCTGCCCCTCGAAGTCCGCATAGACCTTTGTGTTCGCAAACTGTTCCTCGCGGGTTTCCAGCTGATTCCTTTCGATCTCCAGGCGCTTGCTCTTCGATTCGATCTGCGCCTCCCTGCTTTGGACATCCGAAGCCGTCGACTTTTTCAACCGTTCGAGCGCGGACTCGGCATTGGCTACCGCATTGTTCAGTTCTTTGCGCCGCTTTATATCGGTATAATCGATCAGGATTTCCAAATCGGTGGTTTTATTCCTGACCTCGATCTCCTTGCGCTGCACGCCAAGTTTATCCGAATCCAGATCATTCTTATTGGAGTATCCCTTATCGAATAACTCCTGCGTACCGGCGAGCTCGCTGCGCGCCTTTTTCAGCTCCTCTTCGGCCAGCATAATGTCCGACTCCGCCTTCAGCTTCATCTGAGGAAATTCCGCTTCTTCATATTTCTTCAGGTCCAGCCTCGCCAGCGTGACCCGGAGCGTGGCGCTTTCGAGATCGGTAGCGTTTTTGAGCTTCAGAATTTCCAGCTGCTCCTGCGCCTGCAGCAAGCTGGCCTCCGCTTCGGCCACATCGGACTGCTGGTCCAGATAGCGCTCCATCAGCTGGCTTGATTCCAGTTCGAAAAGCAGCTGCCCGTTGGTGACCGTCGAGCCATCCTCCACGATATAAACGATCTTCGCGTCGCGGGATGCATCATTGGCAATCTCCAGATTGTTTTTAGCCTTAAGCTCCCCGGATTCCAGAATACTCACCACCAGATCGCCCCGCTGCACCCGGCAAAGATTTGCATTGTTCGGATCAATCCGGTTGGCATCGTTGCCCGGAATCAGCAGCGGAAGCAGCACGGCCGCCAGGATAATCCCCAGCACAATTTTCGCGCTACGGTGCTTCAACAGGTTCGTCAACATTTCCATTTGACTGTTCATACCACATTCCCTTCGGGTCGATTTCGAAACGCTCGATTGCATCCCAGAACCGTAACCGGTTGATTGTATAGTCCACCAGCGCAGCAGTGGCCTCATTCTTTGAGCTGAGGAGGTCGTCCTCGGCATCGAGCAGATCGCGGGTCAGCGCCTTGCCCTGTTTCAGCAGCAGGGTTGTATTCTCCACCCGCCGCTCCGAAAGCCGCACACTCAGCAGACGGTTTTTATAGACCGAACGGTTGCGCTCCAGCTTCCGCCACAGGTCGCGCACATCGCGCTGCACGTTCGACTCATCCTCAACCAGCGCCCGCATCTCCCGCTCAAGATTGATTTGGGCGATTCGGAAATCATTGCGCCGCTCAGTCCAGTCCAGCGGAAGACGCAGCGCAACCCCCAGGTTTTGGCTCACATCGGCCGAGCCCGCGCTCTCAAACTCCTTGGTGATGTTGTAGCTCACATCGAGATCCGGCAGGAAGGCACGCTGCACAATATTCAGTTTGCGTTCACGATCCTCCACCTGCGTCCGGCGGTTGATCAGGTCCAACCGGTTGGAGACCGCACTCAACATCGACTCATCCAGCGTAATATCCAGCTCCACAAGCCCCTTTTCCGAAAGCTGCTGAAGCTCATTTGGATTCGGCTCCACATTCAGATCAACGGGCAGGCCCAGTTCAAACCGGAAATCATCCAGCGCCTTCTGATAGTTCGACCGCGACAAGCTCCAACGGTCCGCCGCGTTCAGCTCGCTCTGTCGCGCCTGCGCCGCCTCGAAATCGGCAATCCGCCCCGCCTTGGCATACGACTCGGTCTGCTCGCGGTTCATGATGGTGCTCTCGTAGTTTTTGCGCTCGTTCTCCAACTGGTCGCGCGTGCGCAGCGTCGCATAGTACCGCGAGGCGACATCGATCACGAAATCCTGCTGGAAGCGCTTGAAGTTCCGGACGGCATACACCATGTCGCGCTCGGCCTGCCGCAACGG
>JBFHPA010000088.1:0-9063 GCA_041592955.1 Pontiella sp. | reverse complement strand
CTTCAGGTCAATCTCGGCATTGATGGAGGCAAAAACGTTCATCTTCATCAATTCGGCGATCACCATGTTGGGCTTCATGCCCATCATTTCGGCGAAGTCCTTGACGATCACTTTCGGCTTTTTCAGCTCGATCAGCTTGGGGTCGCTCTCCGGCTCTTCGGGAGCGGCGGGGGCTTCCTCCTGCGGAGCAGCCTCTTCCGCGGGTTTCGGCGCGGCTTCTTCGGCAGGGGCCTCGGCCTCTGCGGATTCCGGTGCGTTATCAGCGCGCGCAGCCTCGATCGAGTCGTAGCCCAACTCATCGCAAACCTGCGCCACCTGTTCGGCGGTCAGCTTGGCCTCGGGACCTTCGACATTGATTTCGATGTCCTGGAGGATCTCAAGCAGCTCCTCTGTGGAGACGCCTACATTCGTTGCTGTGTCTTGAACATTCATCATTCCGTAATCTCACCGTGTTCTTTTGTGTAAGCCGCCTCGGCAGCATACCAAAGCGATTTGGCCTGCTCGGGGGAAATCCCCTCGATGGAAGAGAGGTCGCTCATCTCAGCAGCCAGAATACCTTCGAGGGTCAGAAAGCCGGAGAAGACCAGCTTGTCGGCAAACTCGTCGCCGATGCCTTCGATGGCCGCGAGCTTGGTTACCGCAACCGCAACGCGTTCTTCGAAGTCCATGCTCTCCTCATCCTTCTGGATGTCGACGCGCCATCCGGTCAGCTTGGAGGTCAGGCGCGCGTTCTGCCCGCGCTTGCCGATCGCCAGCGACAGCTGGTCTGGTTCAACGGTAACCGTAACGGTCCGCGTTTCCTCATCGGCCTCGACGTGCTTGAGCCGCGCGGGCGCCAGCGCGTTGGTAATCAACGTGTGGATGTCTTCGCTCCAGCGGACAATGTCGATTTTTTCGCCGGACAGCTCGCGCACAATATTCTTCACACGCATACCGCGCATACCGACGCAGGCACCGACCGGGTCGACACGCTCGTCGTGCGAGATAACCGCCACCTTGCTGCGGTAACCGGCCTCGCGGGCAATGCCCTTGATTTCCATCGTGCCGTCGGAGATTTCGGAGACTTCGAGCTCGAAAAGACGCTGCACAAAATCGGGGTTATTGCGGGACAAAATAATTTCGGGACCGCGTTCGCGCTCGCGAACAGCGAGGACGATGGCGCGGACGCGCTCGCCGATTTCATACTCTTCGGTCGGCACACGTTCCTTGGAAGGCATGATGGCTTCGCCGTGCTCCAACTCGATGATCACGTCGGAGCGGTCGAAGCGCACAACACTGCCGGTAACGATTTCCCCGACGCGATCCTTGTACTCCTCGAAAATGATTTCCTTCTCGGCCGAGCGGATCTTCTGCATGATGACCTGCTTGGCGGTCTGCGCGGCAATACGGCCGAGGCTGCGCGGCGTGGACTCGATCTCGCTTCCGTCGGAAAGGGTCTTATAGGCTTTCATTTCGAAGGTCTTGCGGTTGATCTCGATCCGCAGATCGTCATCCTCGTAACCGGTTTTCTCGGTTGCGCTCTGCAACGCCGACTCGATGGCCTTGATAATGACCTCGCGCTCGACTCCGCGTTCGCTTTCCATGTACTCGACAACGGCTTTCAGTTCTGCTGGATTCATACCGCTACCTCCTTCACTCGCCTAAAGATTCAAATAACCGGCCCTATAGAGAACAAAAGAGCGGGCAGCGCCCACTCTTAACCAGAGCCAAACTATCAACAAGGCGAGGAAATTACGCTTCCCGCCCCGCCCCGTCAAGGGCGAATCCGCCAAAATCCTGGCCGTTCCGATACCGCAAAGATCGCCTGGATTCTTATGAAACACCTGCTTTTTATACGTGGCATATATTCCGGCATTGCCTACTATCACCATACCATTAATAAAGGAGAAAACGATGATACCTCTGCTTGTTTTGCTCGGACTGCTGGTGCTGCTGGTTATTGGCGTCGTCGGCATGTACAACAGCCTCGTTACGCTGCGCAACGGCTTCAAGAATGCCTTTGCCCAGATCGACGTGCAGCTGAAGCGCCGCTACGACCTGATCCCGAACCTCGTGGAAACCGCCAAGGGCTACATGGGCCACGAGCGCGAAACGCTCGAAGCCGTCATTCAGGCGCGCAACATGGCGATGGCCGCCGGCAAGGCCGCCGCGCAGAATCCGGCCGATGCCGGAGCCATGGCCGGGCTGATGGGCGCCGAAGGCCTGCTGACCGGTGCGCTGGGCAAGCTCTTCGCCCTGTCCGAAGCCTATCCCGACCTGAAGGCCAACCAGAACATGATGCAGCTCTCCGAAGAGCTGGCGGCGACCGAAAACCGGATTTCCGCGGTCCGGCAGGATTTCAACCATGCTGCAACGGCCTACAACACCCGTCGCGAGATTTTCCCGTCGAACATTATCGCCTCCATGTTCAACTTTACCGCTGCCACCCTTTTTGAAGTTACAGCGGATGAACAGAAGGAAGCGCCCAAGGTCAGTTTCGATTAATCCGAATTCCGCGCTCCATTCTTTTTACCCTTTCCCTTTGCGCCGGTTGGGGGTTTCGTGTATCACCTTGCGCGCTATGGAAGAAACGAAGAGCAAAAGAGTTGTGGCGATCGTGGGTCGCCCGAACGTTGGAAAATCAGCCTTGTTCAACCGGCTGGTGGGCCGGCGTGTATCGATCGTGCATGAGGAAGAGGGTGTTACCCGCGACCGCGTGGCCTGCGAAGCCAACTGGAATGGCGAACGTTTCGAGCTGCTCGATACCGGCGGACTCGGCCATTTCGGCAAGCAGGTCTCCCCGGACCAGATTGTGGCCGGAACCGAATCCCAGGCGGAAATCGCGATTGCCGATGCCTCGTTCATTATTTTCGTGGTCGATATTTCTGCCGGACGCGCTCCGCTTGACGAAGAGGTTGCCCGCATTCTGCATCAGAGCGGCCGCACCGTTTTCCTGGCCGCCAATAAAGTCGACAATCCCGAGCGCGAGGAAGACGGCTATGATTTCGACCAGCTTGGTTTCCCCGTTTTCCCGGTGTCTGCGCTGCATAACCGAGGCTTGAACGAGCTGATGGATGCGCTGATTCCCCTGCTGCCCCACGAGGAAAACCCGACCGAAGAAGAACCGCTCCGCGTCGCCGTGGTCGGCCGTCCGAATGCCGGCAAGTCGTCCTACATCAACCGCCTACTGCGCGATGAGCGCGTGATTGTTTCCGATATTCCCGGCACAACGCGTGACAGTGTTGAAATCCCATTCACCATCGGCAAGGGCGAAACCGCCCGCCATTACCAGCTGATCGATACCGCCGGCGTCCAGAAAGACACCCGCTCCAAAAGCGCGGTCGACTGGTTCAGCAACCTGCGCACCGACAAAGCCATCGAGCGCGCCGACGTCGTCGTTATGATGCTCGATGCCGAAACCGGCCCGACCAGCCGCGACAAAAAAGTCGCCGCCAAGATTATCGATGCCGAGAAGGGCTGCATCCTGCTGGTCAATAAATGGGATCTGGCCGAAGAAGCCGATCAGGAAGTCACGCAGACCAAATATTTGCCTGCCCTGCGCGAAGCGCTCCCGTTCATGGGCTTTGCTCCGGTGATCTTCGTTTCCGCCAAGAGCGGTTACAATATAAAACGCAGCGTCGAGGCGATCGACTATGTCGCCGCACAGACCCGCACCGAAATCACCACCGGCGTTTTGAATCGCGTCATTCAGCAGGCGGTCGAGAAATATCCCCCGCCGATCGCCAAGGGCAAGCGCCTGAAGGTTTTCTACGCCACGCAATCCGGCACCAACCCGATCTACTTCAAGGTGTTTGTCAACAGCCCCGACAATGCCCGCTCCAACTGGCTGAAATACCTGCAGAACCAGATGCGTGCGGCCTTCGGGCTCGAAGGCGCGCCGATCTTCATCAAGCTCGTCGCCCGCTCCCGCCCGAAGAAATAGCCCGCTCGACAATGCCGCTGTATTCGTTATGGTTTCCACCATGAAACCGTGCCGAGAATGCGCCCACGAGATTTCGGAACAGGCCGTCGCCTGCCCGAACTGCGGCACACCCTACCCCGCACGGGAACAGTGGGACGGATGGGGATTTGAATATAAATCCAAAACCACCCTGCTGGGCCTTCCTCTGGTGCACATTTCCTTCAAGTACCGCCCCAACCGGGTTCCGGTTCCGGCCCGCGGCATCATCGCCATTGGCCAGTTTGGCATCGGGGTCGTTACGATTGCACAGTTTGGTGTCGGATTTGTCGGCATCTGCCAATTTGCCGTTGCCGCCTACGCCTTGGCACAGCTCGCAATCGCCTGGTCGTTCATCGCCCAGATCGGCCTTTATGTTCAGCACGGTATCGGCCAGATGGTCTGGAAGCTTTCCGAGCTTTTTTAGACGGCGATTCCTGCCGACCCTTTTGGATTTACCCTAGTCGAAACCGGTTTTTTCCGCTAGCCTCCGCTCATTTGGAGGACGGCGTTGTGAAGAAGATAACCTTACTGCTGGCCGGTGTTTTCCTGTCCTGCCCGATGGCATGGGCCATCCCCGATCCGGATGAAACCATTGTTATCACCTCGGCTCCCCCCTATCTGGCGGAAGGGCTGCTCTATATCTCCAAAGCTGACACCAATGCCCCGGGTCTGCACAACCCCGTCCTGGTTGTTGAAGGATTCGACCTGAGCAACAGCATGAACTGGCCGGAACTGTACGACCTGTTGAATCAGGAAAACCTCCTGCAGGACATCCAGACCTTCGGTCGTGATTTAGTGATCCTTAATTTCGGCGACTCCACACAGGACATCCTTGCCAACACAGTACTGACCGAAACCGCCATCGACTATGTGAATGCGAACCGCGCCGATTCATCCGATAAATTTATTGCCGTCGGCGCCAGTCTGGGTGGGCTTACCGTCCGCAAAGCGCTCGTTGATATGCCGAACCACGACATAGACACATGGATCAGCTTCGATGCCCCCCACGAAGGCGCTAACATTCCGCTGGGGATCCAGGAATACCTCGAATTCTTTGCCTCGGTGAACGACTCCGCGAGTACGCTTCTCGCTATTCTCGATCGGCCCGCATCCCGCCAGATGCTTGTGGCACACCACAGCCATCCGGAAGGGCTGACCGGAGCCAGCACCCCGGAGCGGTCGGAATTCATGACCTGGCTCGAAACCGCCGGCTACCCCACCAACTGTAAGAATATTGCCATCAGCAACGGATCGGGCTTCGGCGAAAAACAGCCATTCAGCCCTGGAGAAAAAATAATCCACTGGACGGACAGCGGAGGACTTTTCGATCCCACCATCAATGCCGACATCTATGCCCTGCCTGATACGCTAAACACCGTTTTCTCCGGATCGATTTACTTCCCGTTTATCATCAATGAATCCGCCGACATAAACGCCTACCATCCGCTCTCGTTCGATAATGCCCCGGGCGGTGCCCGCTCCACCTTCTACCAGCTGTTTACCAATATTCCACCCGACCAGATCAGTGCGGATGACTACTGCAACTATACAAATCACTGTTTTATTCCCACGGTCAGCGCGCTCGGTATACCCATCGAACATATCGAGTCAAACCTGTCGGCGCATGCCGAGCTTACCGCCCTGAGCCCGTTCGACGAGATCCACTATGCCACGAACAACGAGCAGCATGTGGAGATTAATGCCCGCAACAAGCGCTGGATCATGCGGGCGGCTTTGGAAGACCGCGATTCCGACGGCGACGGCTGGGACGACTATCAGGAATTTCTCATCGGCACGGCTTACGATTCCGCCGAAAGCGGGCTTTCCATCGAACTGGCCATTGCGCCACAGCTAACCAACAGCGCGGTCCAGGTTGCGTGGGCCGCCTACCCCAATACGCAATACGACGTGTGGTGGACCTACGAGCTGGGCGCCCCCTGGACGCTGATCGACACGATCCCGCCCACCTCCCTTTCGGGTATCACGAACGAGTATGAATACACCACCGCCGGCACCGTGGGCTTTTTCGAGGTATCGGGTGAGCCGATCGATCCTGTGACGGATTAACTGCGCCTATTCCTGAAGCTGCACGTCGATGTAGTAGAAGCCGCAGCCTTCGACGGTATGCACGGTGTCGGTATAGCTGTTTTGCGGATACGGCAGGTATCCCGGAGTCACACTTACAAAACCATCGGACAGTGTCTTCGCCCAGTAGACGGCATACTCGCGGCCTTCCACCGAATTCCAGTTGATCACAAATCCCGAAGGCGATGGACCCGGCTCTTCAACGGCAAATACGGATGCGTTATTGGTCGGGTTTATGCCGGCAATAAACTCTTCAAGGTTGGTAAACCCATCGCCATCGAAATCATCGTTGGCACCGCCGTTAACTGCGTTGGTTCCACCGAAGAATGCAACCTCCCAGTCGTCAGGCATGCTGTCGCTGTCGGCATCGTCAGTGATGACAAAGATTACGTCGCTTTCTGTCATCTTGACGACGATGAAGGTAATACCATCTTCATTGTAGTCGGATCGCCCCCAGGCGTGTGTCAGCAGCCACCAGTTGGTGCCCTGCTCCACGGGGATGGTGTCGCTGGTGGTGGAAAGCGGCCCGTGCACGGTTGGTATGACCCCCGCGACATCGGTGGCAAGACTGTCGGCGTAGAAGCGAAGATCGACATCGTCGTTGTCGGGGTACTCGTCGATCGAAACAAAGAGCGCATTGGTGTCGGCCGTGTTGAAGGTCACATCGAGCGACGAGGCGTTGGTGATGAAGCCATCGAGCCCGCCCTGCGAGGTAAAGAGCGGCTGCTTGTTGATCACCGGAATCGCAGAACCGTTGGCCTGTGTGAAAGGAACGATGGTGGATTGAAAGGTTCCATCGCTGTAGCCGACCGTAATGGTCCAGTCGCCATCATTAGCGGGGTCCCAAGGGGTGGAAAGGGATTCGATTGCGTCAAAATACCATTCCAGCACGGCCCCGTCCGTTTCATTGTCAACAACCTGAAGCTCGTCACCGGCCGCAGTAAGAAGGGATACCGTTTCAACGTGATGGCTGGTATTGAGATCGATCTTGTACCAGTTTTTCCGGTCGCCGGGACCCGAGTCCGGAAACTCATAGTCGCGATTATATTCCAACTCAATCAGGCTGACCTCATTGCTGATGGCTGGCTCTCCATAAAGCCGGAAATTATCCGCATAAACCTGCCCGGGTGTAATGGCCACTTCCTCGGTTCCACAATAGATCGCCACGGTAAAGGTGTCGCTGTCGGTATAGCCCCAGCTCCCCGCGGTAAAGTTGGTCAATACCGTAAAGTCCCCACCCAGACTGTATGCACTCGTGAGCAGCTTGGTATCTGCATCGAACGATAACTTTACAGAAGCCCGACCTGCAGGGATCGGGACGCTGGCTTCAATCACCTCTTCAACCCCGTTTGAGTCTGCCCCCGAGAATAATTCATTCCCGAAAGCACCCATGTAATTTTCAATAGAGAACAGGTTGCTAAAATCATCGGATGCAACGATCAGACCAAAGTAGATTTCCTGCAGATTCGTAAGCGCAGACGAATCGAATACGTTCGAAATATCAACCGCGACCGACCAATCCTGTGTGTACGTCAGCGCGTCCGTATCATAGATCCAGGCCGTGGAATCTACGTCCGGCCCGGCATCGCTTGTAAATTCGAGCACGTCATTCGTTGGAGTAAAAGCCTTGCCCGCCTCCGACAGGAAGGGTATCCATGTCGAATTTGTGCCGCCGTTAAAATCATCATGCGACACGGCCGAATTGACCGTATCAATCGAGAAGGCCAGCGCGGTATTAAACGAAACATCGCCATCGATGCCGAAGCCGCCGGCGCCGCTTTGCAAATCCGCGTTGGCAAAGTCGATATAGCCATTGTAGTTGCTGTTGGCCACGAAAAGATTCCACGGCAGTTCAATCGCTGAAAAGTTGTTGGAATAGATTTCAAAAATCGTATTGCCTTCGTCCAGTTCCGCTCCGGTATTGATCTGCAGGCTGATCGTCGTTGTAGTACCGGCATTGTTCCAGTTCACCTCGAAAGGCTCCAGCGCTTCCAGCGCCAGACAATCGGAATAGTCGGCCCCGGTGAGATACGGCGTGTTTGGATACGCATCGGCAGCAAAGCTGAATTGCTGGGTCACCGTACCCAGTGTGCCGCCGCTCAAAATGATATGATAATCTGCCGACGAGGGAAATACCGCGTCCAACGCCGCTTTGGAACTGTAATTCGCCCCAAGCTCCCACTCGCTGCCTTCGAGGTCGTAGGCGATGGAGCCGGCGATGTTACCTCCGGTAATCACCACACTGGCCGCATCACCGGGCAGGTCGGTCTCGACAATACCGAACATACTCCAGTTCGTGGCAGTGGCGTCCGGTGTGTTATCGGCGGCCTGCAGATAGCTCGGCCCTTTAACCACTCGCCAGTGTGTGACTGCGGCCTGTGAAGATAGCGAGGTAAGCAAAAAAACAGCGGCAAAGCCAGAACGTTGCAGGGGGTTTAATTTCATCAGAAGCTCCCGTATTGTATAGGAAACACAATCTACTCCAAAGGCCCCAGCCGATCAAGCTTATTATACTTATGAACTGATCATGATTTACTTTATTATAAGTTTTTCATCTAAAACCCAATTTTTCAAACCCTCGACCGCTCCCGCCCCAAAAAATAAAACGCGCCTCCCATGAATTGGCAGAAGCGCCATTCTTCCGGAACCGCTTTCCGCCCTGTGGGCGGTTAACCGGTCGCTACGCCGTGGCGATGCTTTTTTATTTGACGCACGTCAGAGGTAGGGCGGTGTGTCCCCACACCGCCGTAAGCCCTGCGCCGGGCGGACGGCTGAGGACAGCCGTCCCTACTTATTGGATCGTCAGTTAAAAGGAAGGGTCAGTAAAAGGAAGGGTCAGAACGCTTTTCTCGTCATTTGTTTTGCTCCGCTTCCTTCTATCCGTCCGTGCGCAACGCGGCAAGTAGGCAGAATGATTTTGAGGCAAAATAATTTTTCTCTTCAGGCGTACGGTAACAATCATTCTGCATGAATGAAAGGAAGGGTCAGATAAGATAAGAGATCAGCCGATGAATTATAGAATTTGGATTTACGCCGTT
>JBFHPA010000087.1:0-9066 GCA_041592955.1 Pontiella sp. | reverse complement strand
TGCCGCCGCCCAGACGCAATCCATTGAAGACCGTGTAGTCCGAGCTCAGAAATGCCAGTTCGTGCGCCACCCACTCTTCGCCTTTGGCGCCTTTGAGAAAGTTGCCGAGCCGCCGATCGCCCCATGCGAGCAGAATGGCCGCCGCCGCGGCAACCAGAAAGAACAGAACTCCCACCTGAGATACACTCAGTGCGGGATGTGGGAACCACGCCCGCACCAGATAGCCCGTTGCAAAGCAAATGACCAGTAATGGCCAGAAGGCCCGGAACAACCCCAGGACGCGCGGCGCTTCCCCCGGACTGCCGTAAACGCGGGCATAACGATTGCTCAGTGGTTCCTTCGATGTATCCATGATTCGAAACTATAGGTGATGGACCGTCGGGACACAATAGCCGAGCCGAATAAGTCGCTTTTTACTCGTTGATCGCCACCCGGAAGGATATATGAGTGTTCTTTTAGCGGAAATAAAAGGATTGGTCGCATGGGCAAAGGACGCTGCTGCACACCGAGAGAAAAACGATGCGGATGCGAAGATCCCGGAAAACCCTTTGCGCGCATCGCGTCCGGCTCAACCGACAACATGATTCGTCTTGAAGGCGGCACTTTCCTTATGGGAACCGAGGATCAAATCGGTTACCCCGACGACGGCGAAGGCCCCGTCCGGGAAGTGACGCTGAATTCATTCTATATGGATCAATACGCGGTTTCCAATGCTGACTTTGCAACGTTCATCGAGGCGACCGCCTATGAAACCGACGCGCAAACATTCGGCTATT
This sequence comes from Pontiella sp., assembly GCA_041592955.1. Taxonomy (GTDB): domain Bacteria; phylum Verrucomicrobiota; class Kiritimatiellia; order Kiritimatiellales; family Pontiellaceae; genus Pontiella. The sequence continues at coordinate 8,290 of JBFHPA010000087.1, read as the reverse complement.
CCTATGTCTTTCATGCCCTGCTTTCGGACAGCACCAAACGCACACTCGATTTGCTGGGACGCTCGGTGATGGCACTGGAGTGGTGGTATCACGTGGAGGGTGCCGATTGGGCGCATCCCTTTGGCCCCGAATCTGACTGCGCCGGTCTGGAGAACCACCCCGTCACCCATGCCTCCTACCGTGACGCCCTCGCCTATTGCGAATGGGCGGGCAAGCGCCTGCCGACCGAAGCGGAGTTTGAATATGCCGCCCGAGGTGGATTGGTGCAGAAGCGCTATGTATGGGGGGATGAATTCATGCCCGCCGCAAAACACATGTGTAACATTTTTCAGGGCAGGTTTCCCGACTACAACTCCGGTGAGGACGGTTTTATCGGCACGGCTCCGGTCGATGCGTTTGACCCGAACGGATACGGTCTGTACAACATGGCCGGAAATGTGTGGGAATGGATCTTCGACTGGTGGAGTCCCGACTTTCACGTTGCCGGTTCCCGCGAAAACCCGACCGGCCCCGAGAGCGGTGAACGAAGGGTCAACCGCGGCGGTTCCTACCTATGCCACGACTCCTATTGCAACCGCTACCGCGTTGCAGCGCGAACCTCCAACACGCCTGATTCATCGACCGGAAATCTCGGGTTCAGATGCGTGCGGGATATATAATCCTATTCGTCCTCGATTTCGATTACGAGCAATCGAGAAAGAAAGACGAGGACGATTGAACTACAGCCCAAGCACATCCTTCATGCTGTAGAGCTTCGGGGGCTGATCCGCCACCCAAGCGGCAGCCTGCAATGCGCCGATCGCAAACACATCGCGGCTGGTTGCTCGGTGTGAAAGCTCCAGCAGCTCACCCATACCGGCCAGCATGACGGTGTGGTCGCCCACAATGTCGCCGCCGCGGATGGCGTGAAAACCGATCTCCTTTTCGGGACGCTCGCCCGGCAGACCGGTACGGCCATCGGCCTGGACATCCTTCAGGTTCCAGTCGTAACCTTCGGCTGCGGCGCGGCCGAGCATAAGCGCGGTACCGCTGGGCGCATCCTTCTTCTGGTTGTGGTGGCGTTCAAGTACCTCGATGTCGTAACCACGATCCTTCAGGGCACGCGAGCCGGCCTCCACCAGATTGCAGAGCAGATTGATCCCAAGGCTCATGTTGCCGGAAAGCACCACGGCGGTCTTTTCCGCCGCCGCATCAATGGCCCCCAGCTCTTCTTCATTGAGGCCGGTTGTGCCGATAACCCATGCCGTGCCCCACTCCGCAATGCGCGGCGCGTTGCCGGCCGTTCCAAAGTGCGATGAAAAATCGACAATCACATCGGCCGTTGCACCCACCTCATCGAGGTTGTTGATCACCTTGATCCCGGCCTCCTTCGTGCCGGAAGCCAATCCGGCATCCTGCCCGAGCTCAGGCGCATCCCAGAGATCAACGGCCCCGTGGAGTTTCAGCCCCTCGACTTTCTCTTCCAAAATGCACCGAATCAGCGCCTTGCCCATACGGCCGGCGGCACCAAGCACCACTATTTTTGATTTTTGATTTTTGATTTTTGAATTATCGGTCTGCGACGCCTTTGTAGTCATAATCCACCTGCTGTCTTTCTGGAGGCCACAATTATAGCCGTTATTTCATTCGCCTCTTTGAGAATCGGCTCCACGACTGAAACAGGCAGCATGTTCCCTTCATGAACCAATTCCAGCCAGTAGCATAATTCATCCGATTCTTCCTCAACGATTCCAAGCTTCGATATAAAATCTGGTTTTGACTTTGCGCGGCATGCCGCGCGGTAATTTGCACCAACGGAAGTTCCTGAGCGCCCTAATTGATTCGCAACAATCCGCCCTTCTGTCGTCCGAGGAAGTTTCGCAACGAGCCTCAGAACTTCCAAGGCAAACCGCTTCGTTCGTTGCTTCATTTCCCGTTCATTCATGCCCAGCCCCTAATCAAGCCGTCGGAGACCCAAAAATCAAAAATTAAAATTCGTAAATCGAAAATGGTTAAAGCACTCCTGCACTTTCAAGCGATGCACGAAGCACCGCTTTGTTTTCATCGGTCGTCGAACACATCGGCAGACGGTAGGTCTCTTCAATCATGCCCTTCATGGCCATGGCAGCCTTGATCGGAATGGGATTGGTATCGATGAACAGATCTTCAAACAGCTGCGCATACTTTTCATGCAGTGAATGAGCGGTTTCATAATCACCCTCCATCGCCGCCTGAATAAGACTAACGATTTCTGAGGGAATGATGTTCGATGCCACGGAGATCACGCCGCAGGCGCCTTTCTTGATCATTGGAAGTGCCAGCGAGTCATCGCCCGAAAGCACCTCGATGTCGCAGAGGTTCCTGATCGCCGTGACGCGTTCAACCGAGCCGGCGGCTTCCTTGACCGAGACGATATTCGGGTGCTTCGCCAGCTCCGCCACAACCTCCAACGGGATTTCACGTGCAGAGCGTCCGGGCACGTTATAGAGCACGACCGGTAAGCCGAGATCGGCCACGGCGGAAAAATGCTGAATCAGACCGGAATTGTTCGGCTTATTGTAGTAGGGCGTGACCTGCAAGGTTCCATCAACATCGAAGGCCTTGACCGCTTCGGTCAATTCAATGGCTTCAGCGGTCGAGTTTGCACCCGTACCCGCCATGATCTTGCAGCGTCCCGCCGCCCGGGCAGCGACTACCTCGATCACCTTCAAGTGCTCGTCGGTGCGCAGCGTCGGCGATTCCCCGGTCGTCCCGACCGGAACAATGCCATCAACACCGCTGGCAATCTGGAAATCAACCAGTTCTTCCAGCTTCTGGTAGTCGACATCCCCATTCGCGCTGAACGGCGTAACCAACGCGGTATATACCCCTGTGAAATACATCTCTCTCTCCAACTCCCTAGACGGAGCATTCTGCTCCACTTGAATCAACTACGCATGATGCACAATCTAGCGAAGCTGGTAGCTTCGTCCACTTTTTTATGCCTCGAAGGTCGCCAGACCTTCGAAATCCAGCGTTGCAAAATGATCTTCCATGGTTTCTGCACGGCGGATTTGGATCACTTCGCCGTCCTCGCGCAGCAGCAGCTCAGCGGAGCGCAGCTTGGCATTATAGTTGAAGCCCATCGAATGGCCGTGCGCTCCGGCATCGTGAATCACGACCAGATCGCCGATTTCCACCTGCGGGATAGCGCGGTCGATGGCAAACTTGTCGTTGTTTTCGCAGAGTGATCCGGTGACGTCGCACACGAAGTCGCACGGAGCATCTTCCTTGCCCGCCACGGTGATGTGGTGGTACGCGCCATACATACCGGGACGCATCAGGTTGGCCATGCTCGCATCAAGTCCGACATATTCCTTGTAGGTACTTTTCTTGTGCAGCACCCGCGAAACAAGGTAGCCATACGGACCGGTCACCATGCGACCGCACTCGAGACGGATATCCAACGGCTTGATCCCGTTGCCGATAATCAGTTCCTCGTAAAGCTTGCGCACCCCTTCGCCAAGGGCTTCGAGATCAACAGCCTTTTCTTCCGGCCGGTACGGAATGCCGATACCTCCGCCGAGATTGACGAATTCAAATTCAATACCCAGCTCGGTGGACAGTTCACGCACGAGATCGAAAAGCATATGCGCGGTCTCGAGGAAATATTCCATCTCCAGTTCGTTCGACGCCACCATCGTATGCAGACCAAACCGCGTCACGCCCTTGTCGCGCAGGATTCGATAGCCCTCGAACAGTTGCTCGCGTGTGAAGCCATATTTGGCCTCCTCCGGGTGGCCGATAATCGCGTTTCCGCCCTTGAGCGGCCCGGGGTTGTAGCGGCAGCAGACCAGCTCCGGCAGACCGACGTGGTCCTCCAGATACTGGATGTGCGAGATATCGTCGAGGTTGATGATCGCGCCGAGTTCTATGGCCTTTTGGTATTCGTAGGCCGGCGTATCGTTGGAGGTAAAGATGATATCATCGCCCACCATGCCGACGCGTTCCGACAGGAGGAGTTCTCCAAACGAGGAACAATCCGAACCAAAGCCTTCCGACTTCAGGATTTTCAGCAAATAGGGATTCGGCGCGGCCTTGACGGCATAATATTCCTTAAAGCCGGGGCTCCATGCAAAGGCCGCCTGCAAGCGTCGCGCATTTTCACGAATGCCCCGTTCATCATAGATATGGAAAGGCGTCGGAAAGCGTTCGGTCAGTTTTTCGATCTCTCCTCTGCTTAATGGAATCTTCTTTTCCGCCATGAACATCTCCTGAAAATATTGCGCTGGACTATACATCAAACCTTCATGTTTCCAACGTCTTGAATACACAAAACCTTCGTCATTCCCTTGTTTTACTTACAGATGATTTCACCCATGCGCCATGTTCGACCGGGATATCACCGACCTCGGCCCTCAGACCATCGCTGCTTTCCTATCTCAGGACGGCCAGTTCTGCGGAAGCCTCCGGAGCAACGCCGGTCACCGGTTCCGACTCATTCTTCAGGATTATCCAGGGTGCCTTGTCCATGATGGGTCCATGCGTGATGACACCGCCCATGTGCCCGGCAATACCAACGGCAACGCTTACGGTAACCGCTCCGACCCACAACCAACGCAACTGGAGCCGTGCTTTCACCATCAGGCCGAACACCGAACTTACGGCAATGAACGCCAGCGCGCTGTACATATGCGGCCGGACCATGTCGTCACCGTACCCTCCGCCGAGGTAGAGCATGAGGCCGCTGACATAAGCGAACAGACCGCTGATCATGACCAGGGCCGTTCCCCATAACAGCCACTTGGAAATATCCAGCGCAGGAACCCTTGTTCCTGCGAATAAAATACACAGCACCCCAAACCATAGACCGATCGGCAGATGAAGCACCATGGGATGAAAGCTTCCGGTAAAATCGAGAACAATAGCCAACGTCTCGTTATACACCGGCTGCAGCAAGGTGAGCAGTGCGCACACCGCTACAGGAACGAGACCTAAAATGACATAAACCGGCTTCATCTCATGACTAGGCGCTTACGATGAAGCCACCCGATTTATCATCGCGCTGCAGCTTCACCAATCCCCGTTTCTCGGCATCCTGCAGCAACTCTCCGAAAGAGCGGTAGCCGTAATAGGATTCGTTGAAACCCGGCTGACGGCGCTTAAGTGTCTGCTTGATCATGGAGCCCCAAATGCGCTCCTCCTCGCCCCGCTCCTGAAGCAGGGCTTCATAGGTTGCCACCATCAGCTCGCAGGCTTCCTGCTTTTCATCATCGGACGTTTTTTCTTTATTCGTTTTGGCGGTCTTGGCCGCTTTCTTGGCCGCGGGCTTTGCCGTCGCAGGCCTATTGCGGGGTTTCTTTTCCTTCACGAGATCGTCGTAGTAGATAAACTCATCGCAGTTGGCAATCAGCAGATCGGAGGTCGAGTTCTTCACCCCGACGCCAATGACCGCTTTATTGTTTTCGCGAAGCTTGCTCACCAACGGGGAAAAATCGGAGTCGCCGCTGACGATCACAAACGTATCGACGTGCTCCTTCGTGTAGCACAGATCCAGTGCGTCGACGACCATGCGGATATCCGCCGAGTTTTTTCCGGACATCCGCACATGCGGAATCTCGATCAACTCGAATGACGCTTCATGCATCGACGGCTTAAACTCCTTGTAGCGCGCCCAATCGCAGTAGGCTTTTTTAACAACAATGTTTCCTTTCAACAGGAGGCGTTCGAGAACCTTGCCCATGTCGAACTTGGCATAGTCGGTATCCTTGACCCCCAACGCCACGTTTTCGAAATCGCAGTAAACCGCCATAATCCGTGTTTCAGCTTTATCATTCATATCTATATCCTTGTTAAATCTCTTTCCGGCGAGACTACTCCTGTTGCCGGCGCGCACAATATTTGAATCGAAAAAAAGGGCCCTTCCCCGCGAGAAGAGCCCTTGACGGAGAATCGCCTTTTCAAGCTATCCCTTGTTCCGGGCCTTCATCGTGGCCCCGACGCGAAGGCGAAGAGCATTGAGCTTGATGAAGCCGGTGGCGTCGGACTGGTCGTATCCGCCCGCTTCGTCGAAACTGACGAGCTCGGGGCTATAGAGCGAGAACGGCGAACGACGTCCGCAAACATGCACCCCGCCCTTGAAGAGCTTGACGCGCACGTCACCGGTGGCGGTTTTCTGGCTTTGCGCAATCGCGGCCTGAAGCATTTCGCGCTCCGGAGCAAACCAGTAGCCGTTGTAGACCAGCTCGGCATACTTAGGAATGAACGAGTCGCGGAGGTGCATCACTTCACGATCCATGGTGATGGATTCGATGGCGCGGTGCGCATGGTGCAGGATCGTGCCGCCGGGGGTTTCATAGACCCCGCGATCCTTCATGCCGGTATAGCGGTTCTCAACGATGTCGATCCGGCCCACGCCGTGCTCACAGCCGATGGCGTTGAGCTTCTTGATCAATGCGGCCGGGCTGAGCTTTTCGCCGTTGACGGATACCGGGATGCCCTTCTCGAAACCGATCTCGACATATTCAGGTTTGTCTATGGCCTGGCTCAGCGGCTTGGTCATGCACCACATGTTTTCGTCGGGTTCGTTCCACGGATCCTCGAGAATTCCTCCCTCAAAGCTGATGTGAAGCATGTTGCGATCCATGCTGTAGGGTTTGGAGGCGGAAACCGAGCATGGGATCCCCTTTTCTTCCAGATACTTGATCATGTCAGCGCGGCCTTCAAACGTGAAATCCTCCGGCATGCGCCATGGTGCGATTACCTTGATGTCGGGCTTGAGCGCGTAGGCGGTCAGCTCGAAGCGGACCTGATCGTTGCCCTTGCCGGTAGCGCCGTGGCAGATGGCTTCCGCACCCTGGGCGATGGCAATGTCGACCATGCGCTTGGCGATCAGCGGGCGGGCAATCGAGGTGCCGAGCAGGTAGGTGCCTTCATAAATGGCGTTGGCCTGCATCATCGGAAAGATGTAGTCCTTGGCGAACTCCTCTTCAACGTTGTCGACATAGCATTTGACCGCGCCGTGTTTGAGCGCCTTTTCCTCAAGGCCGTCGAGCTCCTCCTCCTGCCCCAGGTTGGCGCAGTAGCAGATGACTTCGGCGTTGTATTTTTCCTGAAGCCAGGTCAGCAGCACAGTGGTATCGAGACCACCCGAATAAGCGAGTACAACTTTCATGTTTAAATCCTTTCGACCTTAAAACGGGATGTCGTCTTCGTATTCATCGAAGTCGGCAGGCACATCGGCATCGGAAACCGGAGGCTTATCGGCGGCGGCAGGTGCCTCGCCTGAGGTCTGGATTTTCCAGCCCTGCAGGTTGTTGAAATAACGCCCGTTGTATTCACGTCCGCGAATATCGAAGGAAATGGTTACCTCCTGTCCGGGCTGAACCGCATCGAGCAAACTCACTTTATCCTGAACAAACTCAAGAGAGATGTCCTGTGGATATTTTCCGTCCTCGACGGTGACCACCACTTCGCGCTTGGTGAATCCACTGCCGAAGGTCTGTGCATCCTGCACGAGCTTCACTTTTCCAGTTAAATCATATGCCATGTTTCTATCCTTTCTATTCTCCCATACCGCACTGGCAGGGGTTCGGCGACTGCGCCGCCATTTCATCATCCAACTCCGCGCAGGTTTCGCCAATCAGCTTCAGGGCCTGATCGATTTCCGCCTGCGAGACATTCAACGGGGGTAATAAACGCAGGACATTACCCGCGGTCGCCAAGGCAAGCATGCCTTTTTCCTGCAATTTTTTCTGTAGAGGAGCCGCCGGCACGTCCAGCACGATGCCCAGCAGCAGTCCCAGCCCTCGAACGCCGGCAATCCACTTCTTGTGTTTCGCGGCGATCTCACACAGGCCTTCTACGAAATAAGCGCCCATCATCATCGTGTTGGCCAGCAGCTCTTCCTCATTAATCACCTGAACGACCGATAGTGCCGCCGAACAGGCCAGCGGTGTGCCGCCGAAGGTGGTGGCATGGTGGCCGGGCTGAAAAACGTCCGCGAGCTTCTCGCCAGATACAATCGCCCCAATCGGAAAGCCGTTGCCCAAACCCTTCGCGAGGGAAAATGCATCGGGCTGGACATCATAATTCTGGAAGCCGAACCACTTACCGGTCCGACCCATTCCGCTTTGGACTTCGTCGCATAGCAATAGAATGCCCCGCTCATCGCATAGTTTGCGCAGCTCGGTCAGAAATTCCGGATCGGCCGGGATCACGCCCCCCTCGCCCTGCACCGCTTCAACCAGTACCGCCGCTGTCTTGGAGGTGATCGCATCATCAACCGACTGAATATCGTTGTAATTGGCGTAGGTAAAGCCTTCGGGCAGAG
>JBFHPA010000086.1:0-9106 GCA_041592955.1 Pontiella sp. | reverse complement strand
GACCGCTTGACATTATACCCCGTCGCAAGGCCGCCGCCCGCGTCGGTCCAGCTCAGGGAAACCGAGTTGGAGCCTGCAGTGGCATTGAGTCCGGTGGGCGTATTCGGGATATCGACGACCGCATCCACGACAGCGGAATAGGTCAGGGCGATACGCCACTCATCGGTGATGAAATCCCCGCCCCCCGCAACCTGCATACCTATGCCGGAAATGGTTCCGACATCAAAGCCGCTATACGTTCCGGCAGCGGGCACCCCGGGCGCGGCCTGATTGGCCGTCGGGTTTACGTAAACCGTGACGGTGTCGTTGTTGCCGGACGTGTCGAATTCAATTTTCAACACGACCAGTTTGGTACCGCCATAGGGGTGCAGTCCGGTTGTCGTGAGTAAGCTCGGGCCGGTGTCCACGACGGTGCCCACGGTGTTCATGGAAGCAAGGGCCAGGTATCCGTCCGTGGCGGAGTTGGGCTGCAAGCCGAAGCCTAAGTAGAGTCCCGTGCCGCCATTTAGAAAGTATACCCCGTTTTTATTTCCGCCGGGATCTCCGGGGCTGTGGTTCCACAGGTAGCTGATCCATCTGGTTCCGCTTGAGAGCGGAGTTTCAAGGCTTACGGATTGCCGGCCAGCGGGCGTACGCATCGCATTGTTGGCCACCGGAAGGTCGGGGTAGGTCAGACCGGAAAGAATCCAGCCGGCGACCCCGTTGTTCCAGTTGCCGGTGAACCCGTCGCCTGTGGCAGCGGCGCCGTTGACCAGATTATCATCGACGGGATAGTCAAACGGCTCGTACGCGCCGGTGTAAGCGGCGGGCGCGGCGTTGGCTTCAGTGGAGTTGGCGCCTTCTCCAGTCGCATTCACGCCCGACACCACATAGTAATAGGTCGTGCCGTTCATGGCCGTGGTATCGGTATAGCTCGTGGCGGGGGCGGTGGTGGTGCCAATGATGTTGGTGTAGGGACCTCCGGAGACGGTGGTTCGCCGCACATTGTAGCTGGTCGGACTGCCGATCGCCGGGGCGGTCCAGTTCAAAGCGACCTGATTGTCGCCCGGGTTGGCCGCCAGGCCGGTGGGGGCGTTCGGTGCTCCGAGGGTGGGCGTGGCGGACACAGGCGGACTGCTGTCGGCGCTTTCGCCGCCCGCATTCACCGCCGAGACCGCATACCAGTAGGTCGCGCCACCGGTCAGGGAATCCGTAAAGGTGACCGTGGGGGCCGTCGTGGTGCCGACAACAGAGTACGTCCCGCCGCTGGAGGTTGCGCGCTTCACATTGTAGCTGATCGGGCTGCCGCCGGCAGCGGTCCAGCTCAAGCTGACGGTGTTGTCTCCGGACGAATCGACCTGCAAACCCGTCGGCGTCGCGGGAGCGGTAGCTCCATTGGCTGGCGTCACATCAGCCCAGGTGGTGCCCAAACGAATCTCATCGGTTATCACCGAGGAACCTCCTAATGCCGTAAGGAAGTCCGCAATTTTGTTCATGGCGGTATACGAACCGCTAAACGTCCCGCTTACCGCCGGTTCCGAACCGCCGGGCGTCGGATTGATCCAGATACTTCCGCTCTTGTAGTAGGTTCCGGCCGCATCTTTGTCGAATTTAACAACGATGAAATAGGTGGTGTTGAATTCGATGGTTTCGGAAGCCGTTCCCAGAACGGTTCCGCTGCCGTTGGCAACCGATGCCACACCGAAAACTTTTGAGGCGGTCATGCCCATGTAATATCCCTGATTGGCGCCGGCACCGTTATCCACGGCGAAACCACTTTTGTTGGCTGTGTAGGAGGGGGCGTTGTAGAGAAAACTCACATAAACCGTGGGCGTGGTGGAGGGGAGGATTGCAGTCGCTAAATTCTCGCCATGGTAAGGAACGGCTGTGCTCCACTGCAATGCGTTGTTGGTCGTCTGCAGACCGGGATACGCCAGACCGCCCACAATCGTGGTTCCGGCGCCACCCGAAAACCACGTGCTCGTGAACCCTCCGCCGGTGGTCGCGGTGGGGATGCCCGCGGCCGTCGTGGGGGTGCCCCCGTTGAGCGCTCCTGTTGGATAATCAAACGGCTCGTAAGCGAGGATGGCGGCGTTTGAAATGCCTGCCGTTGCCAGCAGTGCCAGACCCAAAATCAGTGTCCGCAGTGCGCATAAAGGTCGCGCCGAAGTCAATGAATTTGCAGATCCGGAGGGGCCGGTGAGTTTCAATATGTTTTTGTTTGTACGATTCATAATATTCACGCTCATGGGGTTAAGGCAATTCAAGGACTTGATAGAATCTTTCCGTGTGGATCCCGAATGGATCAAAGAAGGTTTTGGTCGTCCAATCACCCTCAATGGTGGGACTAATACTGTTCCAAATGGTATTGCTGTCGAGGGCTGCCGCCCATTGCACGGTGTAGGTCGATCCATCGGTAGAGGGCCAGCTGATGCCCACCCCGTCCTGCACAACGGCTGAAACAAGGTTGGTTTGGAACGCCTTGCCGCCGGAATAATAAATATCATCCAACTCGATATCCGAGATCTCGCCGTCGACACCCAGAATCTGGAAGAGCTGGCTGACCCGGGAAAGATCCGTATCGCCAGCTATGTCGGCGATCGGGATTTCAATCGCATGCCAATTGCCGTCGCGGGCAAACCCGTACGGGTCGCTGCCCGGCGCGAATTTGATCCACACCTGTCCGACACCGGCCGGTCCCTCATTGGCCCACCCCTCCGGAGAGGGCGGTCCGATGACGTTTCCGCTTTTCATCCCGACATAAAAGGTCGTGGCGGCACTGGTCTTCATTGCGAAATTCAGCTTGCCGTTCGGATTGTCCCAGGCCGAAAGATCATACTTGACCGCGGGGGTAAAGGCCGCGCCAAACCAGCCCTGGCCGGCCGAAGTAAAACTCAAACTATCGGATCCCTCGTACGGACTTTGAGTTATAGGCGTCAGCGTTTGGGGCTCGCCCCACACGTAAAATTCACCGTCAACACCCAGCGCATATTCGCCGGCGTCTTTGTTGGCTGCCGTTTCCGTGAAGACACCGAAACTGCCGTTCGAAGGTTTCGGCCGTGCGACACTCGGTTCCCAATACACATTGTCGAATGACACGGTTGCGGAGGCGGAAGCCGGATCCGCTGCAACCATGAAAATTTGCTGGATGGTGTTGAAGTCGACGTTTGCATATCCGTTCAACGGAATGCTCACCGTCTGCCACTGGCCGTTGCGGGTAAATCCGAGTGGAGACGTCTCGTCGCCGACCGATTGCCAGGATTCGCCGCCTCTGGAACTTTTAACACCGATTCGTATCGTATCGGGCAACGTCGTCTGGATATCAAAATGGAGGAACCCGTCCGAATAGTTTTTCATGTTGCGGAAGTTCGGCAGAAAGACCCCCATGCCAAACCAATCCGCCCCCGCGATATCGAATGACCAGACCTCGCTTCCTTCGGAAGGAGACGCAGGCGCCGCCGCTTCAGTCATGTTGTTCCATGTATACAGTGCGGCCTCGTCGCTATACGGCCATCCCGGGGCAGAATCGTCACCAAAAACAAGGGCATTGTTGACGGGCGTCGTGTCTGTGAACACGCCGAAGTTACCGGTCTCCCGGGTATCCTCGCTAAGATAGACTTCCGTAAACGCGTTATCTTCAAGACGGATCCAGTCGATATACATTCTGGCGCTCGATCCCGCAGTCGGTAAAGCCGTCACCCCGGCCGGAGTGGTCACACCGGTGTACGAGCCTTCATACCCGCCAACGGCAATATTCAGGATCGGGAAGTGGGGCTGATGGAACTCGGCAAAATGCGCCGCTGTTATATCCCATTCAGCAAACTGCGCTCCATCCAGATAGAAAGTCAGATTGGTCGGCGTCCATGCCATTTTGTAAAGATGGTAATCGAGACTCAGGTCAACCGGCGCATCGATCCACTCGGCTGCGAATTCATACTCATCAATGCTGTTGGAGTAGTGTATCGCGGCGTTAATCTTTTCCTGTTGCTTCCCTTCGGTAATTCCAGCTGCAGAGCCCAGCTCGACGATGTCGATCTCGCCGGCGTCCGGCCATACAATGCCGGGGAAATTGTTTCCCAGCAACCAGAAGGCCGGCCACAACCCATTGGCGGTGTCGGGCATTTTGATGCGGGCTTCGAGGATGCCGTATTTGTAAGCAAAGCGGCCTTGCGTATTCAGGCGTGCCGAGGTGAACGATTTACCGAAATAGTCTTCGCGAAACGTCTCAATGACCAGGTTCCCGCTGTCGATATACGAATTCTTTGCCCGGGAGGTGGTGTATTCCATCTGGCCGTTGCCGAAACCATGCGAAGCCACGTCCCAGATCCAGGTATCTGTATCGATCTCCGTTCCGTTAAATTGATCCTCCCATACCACGGCGGACCGGACCGATGTGCCCGTGAGCATCAATACGGCGAGACTGAGTATTATTGATTTGATATACATAGGTTGACCTTTTAATTTGTTGCTGCAGGGAGACTGCTCCCCATATTTAAACTGAATACTGTTTATATGAAAGCGCTTACAAAGTAAAGAGCATTCGTCATCTGCCATGTAAACGAAACCGCAGGAAGGGGCAGGCCATCACCGCTTAACGGGGAAATATCCGATAAAAAACGGTGTGATTTCCCTTTTAGATGGATGTTTTTCACGGCTGCGTTGAAAGGCAAATATGGCCTCTATGCCCCCAAATGCAGTCGTAAATCGATCCTTAACGCGGCATTCGGTGCAAAAGGGCTACGAAAACACGATAATTATGATAATGATCTTTACATTGTAAGCGCTGACAAGTAACCTGCTTTTGAACATTTGCAGCAGTGCTTCACTCTAATGGTACACCGGAAAAGGTTTTGATATGTCCATAACCAAACAATTCATTCTGCAATTTTCGCAAAGGTTGACGCGGTGCTTCATCGTGCTCGTCGCTCTGGTCTGTATGTCTGCCACTGCGCAAACCCTGATTTGGAGCGAGGAGTTCAACTATACCTCAGCTCCGGACAGCGACATCTGGTCCTACGACTATGGCGATTGGGGCTGGGGCAATCAGGAACTCCAGAATTACACCGATGATTCCGCCAATGTTTGGGTGAATGGCAGCAATCTCGTTATTACCGCAGAGAGACAGGGAAATGACTTTACCTCCGCCCGGGTCAAGACGTTGGACAAGCTGACCTTCAAATACGGCACGGTGGAAGCTCGGATACAGACGCCCGATCTGGCCAATGGATTGTGGCCTGCATTCTGGACGCTGGGCAATAATTTCCCGAGCGCCGGCTGGCCGGAATGCGGCGAGATTGACATTATGGAAATGGGTATTGGCGGCGCCATAGGTGCAGGGCTGGTCAACCAGCGCGTTGGATCACATTTCCACTGGGATGACAATGGCGGATACGCAAACTACGGCTTATCCAAGGATATGCCGACACCTATTAATGACACATTTGTGATCTACAAAATGGTATGGACCCCGACCTCGATTTCGACCTATATCAATGGTCAATGGATCGTGACCATGGACACTTCCAGTATCCCGGAATTCAACGAGCCGCACTTTTTTATTCTGAATCTGGCCGTGGGAGGCACCTATACGGGCATATTTAATGCCAGCGGTATCACCGCACCTTTTCCGGCGGAATACAAGGTGGACTGGATTCGTCTCTACGACAACGGACACACGGTCCTCGGCGGCACTTCGCAGGAAACTCCTCCGACTCCGGGCTCGAACCTTCTGACGAATCCCGGCTTTGAATCCGGCACGAGCGGGTGGAATCTGAACGTCAGCGGTGGCTCGGCGTCTGCATCGGCCGCTTATGCGCGCAGTGGGTCTGATTCATTGTTGATCAACAGTTCGGGGGCAGGCCAGTGGTCTTCTCCGAACTTGTCTCAAACCTTTTCAGCAAGTCCGGGCGATGTATTCAATCTGCAGGGATATATGCTCAATCCGGCGGGTTCTCCGATTACGGGTGGTTCTTTCGGGCTGTTTAAGATCGAGTTTAGAGACAGTGGTGGTGCGCTGCTTGTGCCGGAATCTGTCGAAATCGGAACTTTGCAGTCGAATCCCAGCTATCCCGGCGCTGAGTCGACTCCATTCCTTACTGCCGGCAGCGCAACGGATACGTGGATATTCAGCGAGACACAGGCCGAGGCACCGGCCGGTGCGGCAACGGTCAGTTTCGTAATTCTTAATGTGAACGAGGTCAGTAACCTCATGTATTTTGACGATGTTCAGGCGACAATGATCGGTAGTCCGCCGGTCTTCACGACCGACCCGATTAACAAGCCGGATGCCACCGAAGACAGTGCCTACAGCGATACCATCGCCGGTTCGGCTACGGACGCGGATGTGGGCGATCCCTTGACTTATTCCAAAGTGTCGGGTCCGGCCTGGCTATCCGTCGCAGCCAATGGCACGCTCTCGGGCACCCCGGGTTCGGGCGATGTGGGTGCGAATGTATTCACCGTTAAGGTGGAAGACTACGCGCTGGCTTCCGATACAGCGACGCTCAACATCACGGTGCTTGAAGCCAATCAGGCACCAGTCTTCACGGACGATCCGATCAATAAGTCGAATGCCGTTGAAGACAGTGCCTACAACGATACCATCGCCGGTTCGGCGACGGACGGTAATGCGGGCGACACCCTGACCTATTCCAAGGTTTCGGGGCCGGCGTGGCTTAACGTGGCGACCAATGGCGCGCTCTCGGGTACGTCCAACATTGGAGGGCTCCAAAGTTGGACCGTGCAGGTATCCGACGGGAACGGCGGAATTGACACGGCCACGTTGAACATTACGGTGGCCAACATCAACGACGCTCCTGTTTTCTGGGTTGCTGAACCGATTCCAAACTTTCCCGGCACAGAGGATGAACCTTACAGCGGCTCCTTGGTGGGCTCGGCCACAGATGAAGATGTCGGTGATGTGCTGACTTATTCCAAGGTGTCCGGACCGGCCTGGCTGGTTGTGGCGACCAACGGTGCGCTTTCGGGAACGCCCGATAACGGGGATGTCGGCACGAACCAATGGACGGTGATGGTGTCCGACGGGAACGGCGGAACCGATACGGCCGTGCTCGAAGTGATTGTTGCCAACGTCAACGACGCACCGGTCTTCACGGCTGATCCGATCAGCAAGCCGAATGCCGATGAAAATTTGGCCTACAGCGATACCATCGCCGACTCGGCCACAGACGTGGATGCGGGCGACACCCTGACCTATTCCAAGGTTTCGGGCCCGGCCTGGCTATCCGTTGCGACCAACGGCGCGCTTTCGGGCACCCCGGGTTCGGGCGATTTGGGTACGAATGTATTCACCGTCAAGGTGGAGGATGCCGCACTGGCTTCCGATACCGCGACCTTAAACATTGCCGTAATCGCAACTCCCGCGCTGAGCATTCAGGTGTCGGGATCCAACCTTGAGATTCTATGGCCTTCAGCCACATCAGCATTCAGTCTATACAGCACCACGAATCTGTTGCCGCCCGTTGCATGGTCGGCGGTGACGAACACCCCGATCATTCTGGGAGAGGATTGGCTGGTGACTATGCCGCTCGGAGGATCGCCCCAGTTATTCCGGCTTGAGGCACCATAAGCCGCCGTTTGCTCGTAATAGCCTGTTATTTCGTGGTCTTTCGAGTAATCAGTGACGTTTTCAAGGTGATGCTGGTCGGTTTTACATCGTTGTTTTTGATGCGATGTGCCGCCAGCAGCCCTGCTTCCACGCCTAGTTGCCGCATAGGTACACTGATCGTACTGAGGCCGATGCATCGCGCGAGCAGGTTGTTGTCAAAACCGATGAGCTGAACCTCTTCGGGAACGTTCTTGGCGGTGTCGTTCAGGACATCGAGGACTCCGAGCGCCATGTCGTCGTTGAAGGCGAAGATGGCATCGGGGAAGGTGCCTTGTTTGGCGATGTACTCAGCAAAATCCTTGCGCCCTCCGTCAAAGAGAAAGTCGCTGTTCAAGATGGAAACATCCGGGTTATAGGGGGCGTCCTCGATGGCTTTCTGCGCGCCTTTAAGGCGTTCATCACTGTCAAAATTATTTTTCGGCCCCGTGAGCAGGAGCAACGACTTCGGCTTGTTTTGAAGAAGGTGCTCAATGGCGCAGTAGGCCCCGTGAAAATTATCGATGAGGACGGAGTCGATGGCCTCGGTGGTTCCGTCCCTTTGGCCGATGAGTACGATGGGAAAGTTGTCGCCGGTCAGTTCCCGCACCTTTTCGGGAGCGAGAAATGTGTTGTTCATCAGGATAATGGCATCGGTTCGACCTTCCCGGCACAAGGATGAGAGGGTTTCCATGAGATCTATGTCGGAGTGGTAGAAGGAGATGAGCAGCTTCAGCTTTTCCTTCGTCGAAACATTGTCGATACCGTGCAGCACCTGAACATAATAACCGTTGTCGATCGCCGGCAGCACAACGCCGATGGTGTCGGTTTTCCGTCCGGCCAGCATGCGTGCCGCATGACTGGGGTGGTAGTTAAGTTCCTCCATGGCCTCACGAACACGTTCCCGCGTTGCCTCTTTGACCAGCTTGCTGCCGTTGATTACGCGCGAGACGGTTGCAGTGGAAAGTCCCGTTTTTTTACAAACATCGTATAGTGTAGCCATATTGTTCAGATACCCCTTGATCTTGAATAATTACAAACAGCCCATTCCATTATGCCGGTGGTGATTGGTCAAGGTAAATCTGGATGTTCAAAACGGGATCAAGGTGACGGTGCCGGTGCATACTGAAGGGAGTAACGGGTTTTAGAAGTTTGTATGGCAGCCATGCCCGACAGTGAAACATCCGGGACCGCATCCGGCGGTTTAGTGGTGCATGTTTAATCTGAAAGGTACAAGAGCATGCGTAAATCAGCTTGCCTCTTTTGCAAGCCCTGAATATATTTTCGACCCTTTTAAATACGCTCCGACAACTTCCGCCGAAGGCGGGACCGGCAGCTGGATATTCCAGCTTCGTTAATATCGGGGTGAACGTGATACGAATTTTATAATTCGTGGGTCAAAAAGAATGCCCTGATAGCTCAGCTGGATAGAGCAACGGACTTCTAATCCGTAGGTCTCAGGTTCGAATCCTGATCAGGGCGCCACTTTAGTGGCCCCGATCCGGATGAGAACCTGAGTTTCCT
>JBFHPA010000085.1:0-9154 GCA_041592955.1 Pontiella sp. | reverse complement strand
TGTGCGGTTGCTTTACTGGGTCTTGGCATCCGCATATCTAATCGCAACTGCGTTCTGCCTGCAGATCATGGGGTCGTCTTTTATCCGGGCGATGGGAGATCATGCCGCCGGGAAGCATCGCGATGCCCCGGCCGAAAAACTCTACGAGTTATCGGCCAAAATCGACCCGCAAAGCTGGCGTGCCTATAAGGGCATGGCGCTGATAAAACATGAACGGCGTTATTACTCGCTCGATATGGCCGAGAAGATTCAACTCGCAAAGGAAGAAAGGGAGATCCTTGAACAAGCGCATCGGCATAATCCCAAGGATCCTGAAATCACCCTCGAGCTGGGAAAAACGTTGATCTTCCTCGGCATGGCCGAGATCAGAGGACAGAAGACAGAAGACAGCGGACGGAATCAGCAAACCTCAGACCTCCAAGCCAGCGGCTTGGAACTGCTCCGTGAAGCGGCGGGCTACCGGAAGTTCAACGACAACTATTGGTGGGCCCTTGGCGTTGAACTGCGCAAGGCGGAACGGTATGAAGAAGCACTGGACATCTTCCGGTATGCTGAATCGCTCAAGCGAACACCTTCCATTCGCAGAAATATTCAATGGCTTGAGGCGAAGTTGGGGGCGCCGGATTCCGGGCAGCAATTTGATGGGAAAGAAACTTCAGACTCAAAGCTTCCAAGTGCAATGCTGCCCCAAGAGGAAGGGGCAACCGATCTTTCAGAGTTGTTCAGATTGATGGAGTAATATGATTGGGCCTTAGGCGCTGGATATCAGGCTTTGGGTAAGGCTATCTGGTCCGGAATGAGTGTTGAGTGAAGTTATAACGGTGAGAACATGGGGCAGGGGTTTAGAGAATTGAGGGTGTGGCAGGATGCAAAGGCTTTGGCCGTTGATGTATATCGGTTAATCCGTAAGTCACCTTTACTTGAAAAGGACTGGGGCTTGAGGGATCAAATGCAACGCTCGGCGATATCTGTTCCCTCTAACATTGCAGAAGGTGATGCAAGGAAATCCGACAAGGACTCAATTCGGTTTTTTCACATTACGTTAGGTTCATTGGCTGAACTCGCTACACAACTTGAGATTGCCCGGGAACTTGATTTCATAAATGCTATTGATTACGCGGATCTCATGGATCGTTCAAGTCAGTTGGCAAAAAGCATGGGAGCATTGGTTGAAAGCCGAAGTTAGTTTTTTCTTTCCAACGCCAAAAGCCCAACGCCTAATGCCCCTATGTCATGCGTTAAATAAAACAAAAAAATGTCAAAGATAACTAATATCATAAACTGAATAACTGAAGGGTAGATACCATGAATAAAGCTTTGGTATGCGGGGCAGGCGGATTTATTGGCGGGCATATGGTGGCACGGCTCAAGACTGAAGGCTATTGGGTGCGGGGCGTGGACATCAAGGAACACGAGTTTTGCAAACCGCCGGCCGATGACTTTGTGGTGGGCGATCTGCGCGATCCCCGGGTGGTGGCGCAGGTGGTGGATGAAGGCATGGACGAAATCTACCAGTTCGCGGCGGATATGGGCGGGGCCGGCTATATCTTTACCGGCGAGCATGATGCGGGGGTGATGCATAATTCAGCCCTCTGCAATCTGAATGTGCTCGATGAAGCCGCTCGTAAAAAGGTCGGTAAAATTTTCTATTCCTCTTCGGCCTGCATCTATCCGGAGGACATCCAGACGGATCCGAATAATCCGGGGCTCAAGGAATCGTTTGCCTATCCCGCCAATCCGGACTCGGAATATGGATGGGAAAAACTTTTCAGCGAGCGGTTGTATCTGGCCTACCAGAGAAACCAGGGCATTCAGGTGCGTGTGGCGCGCTTCCATAATATTTTCGGCCCGCAGGGCACCTGGTGCGGGGGACGGGAAAAGGCGCCGGCGGCGATGTGCCGCAAGGTGGCGGAAGCCGCGGAGGGCGGCGAAATAGAAATCTGGGGGGATGGCGAGCAGACCCGTTCGTTCCTGTATATCGATGAATGCATTGAGGGCGTCCGACGGCTGATGGAATCGGAAGTGTCGGATCCGATCAATATCGGTTCGGACGAGATGATCTCGATCAACGGACTCGCGCAAATGGTCGCGGATGTGGCGGGCAAACAGGTTGGTCTGAACCACATTCCCGGTCCACTGGGTGTGCGGGGCCGGAACTCGGAAAATACCTTGATCAGCGAAAAGCTGAACTGGTCACCCTCGCAACCGCTCCATATCGGAATCGAAAAAACCTATGCGTGGATCGCGGAGCAGGTGGCACAGACCACAATAAGCTAGTACTCATTGCTAGTCTCTGATAGGTTGTCCGCAATATTCAGGGGGGAGTTTGAGAAGAGAACCAGTCAATATTGATGTGGGTGCAAAGCAACCGAAGTTTGTACGACGATATGTGTCCAATGCTGCAGCAATCATTGTGTCCGATGCGTTGGTCGTATCAACCGCACTGGTTATAGCAAACTGGTTGTTGTTGCTGATTAACGACGTTCCCTTCTATATCTATAACGGCTTTCTTATTGTCCCTGCATGGACCGTCGTCTCGGCCATCGCCAAACTCCTGCCTGGCTGGGGAATTGGTGTTGTCGAAGAACTGCGGCGAATTCAGAAAGCGCTGTTTGTGCTGTTTGTATCGATCCTGCTGTTTTCTTTTTTTACGCGCATCAACCTCTCCAGCAGCCGCATTGTTTTCCTCTTTACCTATTTAATCAGCGCCGTTTGTATTCCCTTGGCACGGGCGGCGGCTCGGGGCCTGGTCATCCGCTTCGGGCAATGGGGCGTGCCGGTTTCGATGTATGGCGATATCGCCACCATCAAGACGCTGATCGAGGCGCTGCGCTCTGATAAAGGACTCGGCTACATACCCTCCATGATTTTTTGCGACGACGTCGAGACGGGAACGATTATTGATGAAGTGGCCGTGCAGGGAAATCTTCATAACACCACCTTCCGGACGCCGGTGGCGATCGTAGCGCTGGAGCAAAGTTCCCGTCATCAGCTGGTCGACGTGCTGGAAGGCCCGCTGGAAGTCTATCGGCGGGTGATTGTCATCCCCGACCTCGTTGAGGCTCCTTCGCTCTGGGTGGTGCCGCGGGATCTGCAGGGTATTCTCGGTCTGGAGATCACAAAAAATCTCTTGAACCCCTTCGCCCGCTACTTCAAACGCTTTATCGACCTGCTGCTGGTGGTCGGAACACTGCCGCTGTGGCTGCCGCTGATGCTGCTGATCTATGTGCTCATATGGCTGGAGGATCGTGGGAATCCCGTATTCATCCAAACCCGCCTCGGACGAACCGGCGGCACCTTCCGGGCCATAAAATTCCGCACCATGGTTCCGAACGCCGAGGATGTGCTGCAGAAAGCACTGAAGAAGGATCCCGCACTGCGGGAGGAGTGGGAAACCCATTTCAAGCTGAAGAAGGATCCGCGCATTACTAAGGTGGGAAATATACTCCGCATAACCTCTCTGGACGAAATTCCACAGCTCATCAACGTGTTACGGGGCACCATGTCGCTGGTCGGACCGCGTCCGCTGCCGGCGTACCACTACCAGGATCTGCCGGAACAGGTGCGCTTCCTGCGCAACAAGGTCCTGCCGGGGATAACCGGTCTTTGGCAGGTATCCGGACGCAGCGAGGCGGGAACCGCCGGCATGGAAAAGTGGGATCCCTACTATGTGCGTAACTGGTCTATCTGGCTCGATCTCGTCATCATCGCCCGCACCTTCAAAGCCGTCTTCTGCGCCCATGGGGCCTATTAAACAATGAACAGTCTGAGCGCGCAAAAGGCCCGGTTATTCCGGGCTTTTTTTGTGTCCGTCCTGAGCACGCCATTTGGAGGGTCATCGGCCTCGATGACCGAATCTGTAGCGGGGGGCGGTGACCCCGGAGGTAGGGCGTGCTCGCCCATCTGTTTCGCGCCGTCTGGAGGGTCATCGGCCTCGATGACCGAATCTGAACCTAATCCTTCCTCTTAGCCCTCCGTGGTAAACCCCGTTCCGTGTCTTCGGTCTGTTCCGTGGTTCCCTCCGTACCGCACCGTTGCTGCGGGCTGTCCGGCTCTTCGCCTAGACAGCTCGCGTATTAGCCCGGTTATTCCGGGCTTTTTTTGTGACATTGAAAAGTGGATTGGGTAGATTTCGTATTTACGAGAGGCGCAATGCGTATGCTGATTCAAAATGTAGAGCTCGATGGTGCGGAAACGAATGTCCTTATCGAGGGCAATCACTTCAAGGCCATCGGGAAAGACCTCAGCGCGCCTGATGCGGAGGTTCTGGACGCAAAGGGCATGGCCATCGTGCCCACCTTTGTGAATGCCCACACGCATGCGTCCATGACGCTGCTGCGCAGTTATGCCGATGATCTCGAGCTGCATGACTGGTTGACCAACTATATCTGGCCGCTCGAAGAAAAGATGGATGAGGAAGCGATCTATCATGGTGCCCGCCTTGCCTGTCTGGAAATGATCAAGTCGGGCACCACCTGCTTCAACGATATGTACTGGCATTTCCATGGGGTGGCGCGGGCGGTGGAAGAGATGGGCATCCGGGCGACACTCTCATCGGTATTTATTGATTTCAGCGATCCGGCCAAAGCAGCTGAACAGCGCGACTTGACCAAGCGCCTGTTTCGAGAGGTGGAGCAGTATTCAGATCGAATTAAATTCGCACTGGGACCGCACGCCATCTACAGCGTGTCCAAAGAATCAATCAAATGGGTGAAGCAGTTTGCCAGAGAGAACGATCTGCTGATTCATATACATATTTCGGAAACGCAGAGAGAGGTCGATGATTGCCTAGCATTGTATGGACTGAGACCGGTCCAGTGGCTGGATAAGATCGGATTTCTTGGCCCCAACGTGATTGCTGCTCATGCGATTCATCTGATCGACAGCGAGATCGAGATTCTGGCGCGCAATGACGTGCAGGTGGTGCACAATCCTGTGGCCAATATGAAACTGGCATCGGGGAGTATGCCGTTCGGCAAAATGCGGGACCGCGGAATTCGCATGGCGTTGGGTACGGACGGATGCTCTTCGAACAACAATTTGGATATGCTGGAGGAGATGAAAGTCGCCGCGCTGCATGCCAAGCTGCTCCTGCGGGACCCGACGGCGCTGCCGGCGCGGGATGTATTCGATATGGCCACGGTCAAGGGCGCCGAGGCGCTCGGAGTCAATTGCGGAAAAATCGCCGAGGGCATGCTGGCCGACTGCATGCTCGTCGACCTCTCAAATCATCGCCTTGCCCCGGGATACAATCTGGTGGATGACCTGGTGTACAGCGCCGACAGCTCCTGCATTGATACCGTGATTTGCGACGGAAAAATCCTTATGCGGGGCGGACGGGTCGACGGCGAAGAGGAAATTGTCGCCGAGGCGCGGAAGTACAAACAAAAATTTCAATGACTGGAAGCTCGGGAGAAAGAGAGCTCCCAGCCATTGAAACCAAAGGAGAATGGTTAGTGCGGATGCTGGCGGTGCTGACTTGTCCGCATCGAAATGGCGTGGGTTAAAGTAAAACGTTCCAACGACTGGAAGCTCGGGAGGAGGTGAGCTCCCAGCCATTGGAACTGAGGGAGATGGGTGGTGATAAGCGCGAAGATGGATATCATTCCAAGCAGGGCCACGCTGGTGCATGTCATGGATGCTGTATAGAAACCTGTGGAACACATTGTCATCGCTGCCTCATTCAGTTGATTAAGACAAAGCATTTAACGAGCCATATTGGCATGGAGATGCTGATTCTGCTTAAAACGGCCTGTTTTCACGTAATATTTTATTTCCAGTCGGGATTTCGGTTTCCGCACATTGACATGGATGAGAATTTTCGCACGTTGTCCGTCTCAATTACGATTTTTATAAATTGGGTGGATTTGGTTAAAAGGTGTTCCAACGACTGGAAGCTCGGGAGGAGGGAAAGCTCCCAGCCATTGGAACCAAGGGAGAATGGTTATCCGGAGGCGACGATGATCATCATGGCAATCATGGTCAAACCCGTGAGGGCCATCGACACTTCAATTGCTACTATTGACCATACTTTCATTGCGACCTCGTCTGATGCTACAGTATTAAGCATTATACAGGCCAATTTTAACTGAACATTTTGACTGATACAAAAATGGAAGCCTCTGATCGAGAGTTTCAAAACCTGCCACAACAGGAGAGTTAAGTAGCAACGAATGTTTCCGATGCAAGGGACGGAAGCTTTTGAAATCAGCCAGCCTACCATAAAAAAATCTTCGTAGAGCCCTTAGCTACGTTATTCACGGAGTTGGATATACGTTGAAAATAGGTTGCAACACCGTAAAAGCCTTTTAGACTCGTTCGACATCTGGAGGACATACCATGAGTAAAAAATCGTATAACAAGGAACAGCGCTCGTTTTCATCGGCCGTTGTGGATGGCGTTGAACGGGCTCCCAGCCGGGCCATGCTGCGCGCCGTAGGGTTCCGGGATGCCGACTTCAAGAAACCGCAGATTGGGATCGCATCAACCTGGAGCATGGTTACGCCCTGCAACATGCATATCAATCGCCTCGCGGAGGAGGCTGTAAAAGGGGTCGGTGTATCCGGCGGCAAAGCGGTGCTCTTTAATACCATTTCGATATCGGACGGTATATCCATGGGCACCGAGGGCATGAAATATTCGCTCGTATCCAGGGAAATCATCGCCGATTCAATTGAAGCTGTCGTGGCCTGCGAAGGCTTTGACGGAGCGGTGGCCTTCGGGGGGTGCGACAAAAACATGCCGGGTTGTCTCATCGCGCTGGCGCGCCTGAACCGTCCCTCGATTTTTGTTTACGGAGGCAGCATTAAACCGGGTTGCTACTGCGGCAAGGATATCGACATTGTTTCCGTTTTTGAGGCGGTCGGTCAGCATGCCAAGGGTGAAATCAGTTCGCGGCAGCTCGCCGAAATTGAACGCAACGCAATTCCCGGCGAGGGATCCTGCGGTGGTATGTATACCGCCAATACCATGGCGTCGGCGATCGAGGCGCTTGGCATGAGCCTTCCCAACAGCTCCTCGCGCGTAGCGGCCTCGCGGGACAAGTCGCAAGAGGCGCATGCGGCTGGTCGGGCCGTTATGCATCTGGTGGAACGCGGCATCAAACCTTCCGATATCATGACACGCCAGGCCTTTCTCAATGCAATTGTCGTCGTGACAGCGCTGGGCGGATCCACCAATGCCGTGCTTCATCTGCTGGCGATGGCCAAGTCCGCCCGTGTGAATTTGAAGCTGAGCGATTTCACCGCCATCGGGAAAAAGGTGCCCGTGCTGGCCGACCTCAAACCGAGCGGCCGATATGTCATGGCCGATCTGGCCGCCATTGGCGGCGTTGCCCCGCTCATGGCGAGGCTCCTCAAAGAAGACCTTATTGATGGCAGCTGCCTGACGGTGACCGGGAAGACGCTCAAGCAGAACCTTGCCCTCATCAAACCATATCCGCGCAAGCAGGATATTATTCGTCCGTTCAACAAGCCGATCAAGCCCGAGGGACATCTCGTCATCCTCAAGGGGAACCTCGCACCGGGTGGTGCGGTTGCCAAAATTTCCGGCAAGGAAGGGCTTACCTTCGAAGGCAAGGCCATTGTATTTAACTCCGAGGAGCAGGCGCTCAGCAAGATTCTCGACGGCTCGGTCAAGAAGGGGCATGTCGTCGTCATTCGCTATGAAGGGCCCAAGGGCGGGCCGGGTATGCGCGAAATGCTCGCTCCCACATCCGCCATCATGGGACGCGGTCTGGCAAAGGATGTTGCACTGATCACGGACGGGCGGTTTTCCGGCGGCAGCCATGGATTTGTTATCGGGCACGTGGCGCCGGAAGCATATGAGGGCGGCCTCCTCGCCATCGTCAAGAATGGCGACATCATCACCGTTGATGCAAAAAAACGATCCATCGAGCTGCAGCTTTCAAAGGCGGAAATCAAACGAAGGTTCGCCCAGTGGAAACGGCCTCGGCCAAAACACAAAACCGGCGTGCTGGCCAAATATGCCAAGCTTGTGGGCTCGGCTTCCGAAGGTGCCATAACCGATTAACAGCAAACGTTCGAAGCGTATTGCTTTGTCTTTGGCGCAGGCTTCGCCTAGCGTCGGCTTCAGGAGATCAATAAAATGAAAATTGAAGTTTTCGCCTTGTGCGATGCCGCCACTGACAACCATGGGAAGCTGAATATTCTCGGAACGTTTGACCAGATTTACGCCGCCAAATTACCCGTTGTTCATCCGGCCTGCGCCATCGCCCTGCGCATCCGTTTCGACAAGATGGAGGAGGGGGCCCATAAGGTCAGTCTCCAAATGGTCAACCCCGACGGGATTCCCGTTTTCCAGTCGATGGAAGGGGAAGTCAATCCGCGCATGGGCGAAGACATCGGCTCGGTCGCCGTCAACCTCATCCTCAATTTCCAGAATGTGAAATTTGACGTTTTTGCTGACTACCAGGTTAACCTGGCCATCGACGATGAGACGTTGTCCACCCTGCCGCTACGCGTGCGCAAGCTGCCGGCTCAACGGCCGGCGTAGTTTTCAGACCTCAAAAAAAAAGACACAATAATCCGTGGCATCGCCCGTTTTATATCCATCAACTGAAATGCAACTCAACCACAGGAGGTATTGCATGAATACGCAGGTATGGAAAACATTGGGTCTGGTCATGGCAGTCGCGGGTGCGGTCTCCATTGCACAGGCAGAAGACGCGCCGAAGGGTGAACGCGGGGGCAGGCCGGGAAAAGGGGAACGGCCCACACGTGAACAGTTTATGGAGCGATTCGATACCGACGGCGATGGTGTACTGAGCGAAGCAGAACGCGCCGCGGCACGAGAAGCCCGCGAGGCAGAGGGCGGTCGGCGTGGCGGACCGGAGGGCGAACGGCCTTCGCGCGAAGAGATGATGAAGCGGTTCGATACCGATGGCGACGGGCAGCTGAGCGAGTCCGAGCGTGCTGCCATGCAGGCCGAGATGGAACAACACCGGAGCGAACGTCCTGATGGCGAACGTCCTTCGCGCGAGGAGATGATGAAACGTTTTGATGCGGATGGCGATGGAACGCTCAGCGAAGAAGAGCGGGCCACCATGCGCGAATCGATGCAAAAACGCCGCGGCAAGCGGCAAGGCAAAAACCAGGATTAACGCGACATCAGGTGATGTCCAGGCGGCGCACGG
>JBFHPA010000084.1:0-9172 GCA_041592955.1 Pontiella sp. | reverse complement strand
TCCATCCAGAAGCTGGTGGCCGATGGCGTGGAGGAGATTGTCGAATGCGGTCCCGGCAAGGTGCTGGCCGGTCTTATAAAGCGTATTGACAAGAGTGTTGCAGTTCGTAACATCGGTCAATTGTCTGATTTCGAAAATTAATAGGGGAACTACATGTTTGAATTGAACGATAAAGTGGCCATGGTTACCGGTGCCGCCCGCGGGCTGGGCCAGGCGATTGCTGTAAAGATGGCTGAAGCGGGTGCGGATGTTGCCCTGTGCGATCTCAATGCCGAATGGCTCGAAGAAACCGCTGCCAAAGTCAAGGCGCTGGGGCGCCGGGCCGAATGCTACAGCGTCAATGTGGCCGAAGGTGAGAGCGTGATGGCCGGCGTGAAAGCCATTGAAAAGGATTTTGGAAAGATTGATGTGCTCGTCAACAACGCCGGCATCACCAAGGACGGCCTGCTGATGCGTATGAGCGAAGACGACTGGGATGCCGTATTGAACGTCAACCTCAAGGGTGTGTTTCTCTGCACGAAGGCGGCCATGCGCGGCATGATGAAGCAGCGCTCCGGCACCATTGTGAATATCGCGTCTGTCATTGGATTGATGGGTAACGCCGGGCAGGCGAACTATGCGGCCTCGAAGGGAGGAGTCATTTCCTTCAGCAAGACGGTGGCGAAGGAACTGGCTTCCCGTAATGTGCGTTGCAACGCGGTCGCGCCGGGCTTTATCCGCACGGCGATGACCGATGCGCTGGACGAAGAGGTGCAGGGCAAAATGAAGGAACTGATTCCGCTGTCGCGCTTTGGCGAACCGGAAGATGTGGCGAATGTTGTGTTGTTTTTGGCAAGTGATGCCTCCGCATATGTTACAGGACAAGTCCTCTCGACATGCGGCGGCATGGTGATGTAGTGTTTGTTTGTATGAAACTAGGAAAAGGAGAATAATTATGGCACTTGAAGATAAAGTTAAAGATATCATTGTTGAGCAGCTCGGCGTGAATGCCGATCAGGTTAAGACTGAAGCTTCTTTCATTGAAGATCTCGGCGCCGACTCGCTCGATACCGTTGAGCTGGTTATGGCATTTGAAGAAGAGTTTGGTGCTGAAATTCCGGACGAAGATGCTGAAAAGCTGACTTCCGTCGGTGGCGTTATCAGCTACCTGAAGGAAAAAGGTTTCGAGTAAACCAGATCGCTGATTTATCTATGGCCGGAACTACTCGAACATGGGTGTTCCGGCCATTTCAGCAATTTCATTTATCGAGGAACGGAACATGAGCGGACGTAAGGTAGTGGTAACCGGCATGGGTGTGGTATCGCCCGTTGCGAGTGAACTTGAAAAATTCTGGGAGGGCATCCGAAACGGCCAGTCCGGGATCGACCAAGTGAAGAATGTTGAAAACATTGAGCAGTATGCCGTCACCATCGGCGGTGAAGTCCGTGATCTCGATCTTTCCCGGTTCGTCGATGCCAAAGAAGCCCGCAAAATGGATCCATTTGCCATCTATGGACTGGCGGCCGCCGTCATGGCTGTTGAAGACGCCGGTCTGAAGGTGGATCAGCTCGACCTCGAGCGTGTCGGCGTGATTGCAAGCTCCGGTATCGGCGGCATGCAGATTATGCAGAACGAGTGTCTCAAGGCCTACGAAAAGGGGCCGAGCCGCGTTTCTCCACAGCTCATTCCGCAGATGATCACCAACATCCTTGCAGGATATATATCGATTCGCTATGGCTTCAAAGGCCCCAATTTCTGTGTTACCAGCGCGTGTGCTTCCGCCACGCATTCCATCGGCGAAGCGATGCGCATCATTCAGTACGGCGATGCCGACGTGATGATCGCGGGCGGATCCGAAGCATCGGTCGCACTGCTGGGCATTGCCGGCTTCTCCGCATTGCGGGCCACCAGCCGCCGCAACGATGATCCGAAAGGCGCCTCGCGTCCGTTCGACAAAGACCGCGACGGTTTTGTGATGTCCGAAGGCGCTGGGATTCTGGTGCTGGAAAGCGAGGAGCACGCCCGCAAGCGCGGCGCAAAGATTTACTGCGAAGTTGCCGGCTATGGCCGCACCAGCGATGCATACCATATCACCGCGCCGAATGCAGAGGCCGACGAAGCCGCGCGTGGCATGAAGCTGGCGATTGCCGATGCGGGCCTCAAGCCGGACGACATTGATTACATCAACGCGCACGGAACCAGCACCCCGCTGAACGACAAGGGAGAAACCCTGGCCATTAAAAAGGCATTGGGCGAAGAGCTGGCCTACAAAGTGGCGGTGAGTTCCACCAAATCGATGACGGGTCACATGCTCGGCGCGGCCGGAGCGGTTGAGGCGGCGATTTGCGCGCTGGCCATTCGCGACAGCATTGCTCCGCCGACCATCAACTACACCACGCCGGATCCCGACTGTGATCTGGACTATGTTCCAAATACTGCGCGGAAGATGGAGATCAACGCGGCGCTGAGCAACTCGCTCGGCTTCGGTGGCCATAACGCCACCCTGTGTTTGAAAAAAATGAGTTAAGGCCGTCGGCTTCCGATGATAAAAGGCGTTCCGGTTGCGGAGCGCCTTTTCCTGTTTGCGGCTTCCATTGGGCGCGATAAAACGGCAAAGCTATCCACCGATGGAAACGTGTCGGGGAACAATGAATGGCTGTTAGCATTGCCGAGCTGATTCTGCTGGGGCTGCTGGCGGATTGGATTTTCCGCAAGTTGCGGATGCCGGGTTTGCTGGGGATGCTGCTGCTGGGTGTCCTGTTCGGCCCCTTCGTCTTTGATCTGATGGAGCCCGGTTTTCTGGATGCCTCTTCCGATCTGCGGATGATCGCCTTGATCATCATATTGCTGCGTGCCGGACTTGAGCTGAGCCGGGATGTGTTGAATCGGGTAGGGGTGCAGGCCCTGCTGATGTCGTTTATTCCCGGCGTGCTGGAAGGCTCGACCATTGCGCTGCTGGGGCCGTTTTTTCTTCCCTTGACCCACCTTGAGTCGGCCATGCTTGGATTCATCGTCGCCGCTGTTTCGCCTGCAGTCGTGGTGCCCATGATGATCGGATTCATTGAGCGCGGAAAAGGCGCAAAAAAGGGGATACCGACGATGGTGTTGGCCGCCGCCTCATTGGATGACGTGGTGGCCATCGTTATTTTTTCCATCTTCCTCGGCTTTTATACGGGAACGGCCGAAAACGTATTGCTGAAGGCGGCGGGGATCCCCGTATCGATTGCCGCCGGGATCGGCTGCGGCCTCGTGATCGGCTGGATATTGCTGCGGCTGTTCGAACGCTTCAATCCACGGGCCACCAAGCGAACGATGATTATTCTCGGAGTTTCGATTCTGCTCGTGCGCCTGCAGCATCTGCTGGAGGGCGTGGGGATTCCGTTCGCGGCGCTTTTGGCCGTGATGGGCATGGGATTCATCATACTGGAAAAGCGCGAGCATATTGCGCATGAGATATCTTCCAAGCTGGGCAAGCTCTGGGTTTTTGCCTCGATCATGCTTTTCACGCTCATCGGTGCGCAGGTGGATATTTCGCTCGTATGGGAAACGGGATTGGCGGGCGTGGGATTGATTGCGTGTGGTCTGACGGCCCGCAGCGCGGGGGTGATGCTTTCGCTGATTGGAAGTCCCTTGAATCACGCCGAGCGGCTTTTTGCCTTGGTGTCCTACTGGCCCAAGGCCACGGTTCAGGCGGCCATCGGCGCGGTGCCTTTGATGGCGATGCAATCCGCAGGGCTGGACGCCGCTCCGGGCGCGGTAATCCTCGCGGTTGCTGTAATGAGCATTATCCTGACCGCGCCATTGGGTGCGGTTGCGATCAAGCTGGTGGGGGATCGGGTGCTCGAGGCGGAATCCGAATCCGGGCATGCGGCAAGGGAGGCCTTGTCTGAAAGCCTTTAGCCGTATGCATCCATGGCGAGAAGCCGCCAATATCCGGTTTTTTTCAATATCGGTCTCTTGGTGCTGTTTTCTACGAGTTTTGAGTTTTATTGGCTTGAAAAGTTTCCTACGAACGATACCTTGTTCGGATGGGACTAGTTGCGTGCCATGTTGATTGGGTGTTGTGAGGAAAGCATGGTTAAACGGAGCTTCTGAACACCGGGGTCTTTTTTAAACTTTTTTATAGTGAGGGGTAATTTATGAGTTTAATCCATCGTTATCGCGGAAATCGGTTTCGCATGTTGCTGGCTGTCGCTTTTCTGGCGGCCGGAGCGGCGTATGCGCAGGATTATTCTTCATTGGGTATTTCGGATGTCATCGGCAATGCGGATCGGATGTTGCAGCGCGGAGACTACAAGGGAGCCATTCCCGCGCTGAGTGAGGTCATTCGGCGGGCAAAGGATATGACCGATCCGCAAATGATTGAAACCGTGCAAACCTGCCGCTACCAGCTGGCGCGCTCTTACTACCAGACCGGTGACATCCCTGCCGGCATGAGAGTGCTTGAGGTTTACCTCGAAAAGGAACCGCGCAAGATGGAAAAAAATGCCCTGCGCATGATGGCGCAGGGATTTTTTGAAGTTCAGGAGTGGGAAAAGATCGAAGAGCTTGCGAATCGATTGCTGAGTCTTCCGGATCTGGAACCGGAGGATCTTTTTAACGCCAACCTCCTGCTGGGGCAGTCTTACTACCAGCAGCAAAAATGGGCGGAGAGTGTCAAGCCGCTGAGTTATGCGGCAAACAACACCAAGGAAGAACGCATTAAGTCGCTGTGCGAAATCATGATCGTGCGCTCACTCGTCGAATCCGAAAACTGGCCCGAGCTGTTTGTCTGGATCCCCCGGATCTACCGCACCGATTCGAAATATGATATCTCGCTCAATCTCACCCTGATGAAAGCGGGTAAGGCGCGATACGATGAGGCCGGCAGAACGGACGATAAGATCGACTATCTCAATGCTCTGATGCTCTACCGAATGGTGCTGCCGCGCGAGGAACTGCTCAATTTTGCTAACAACCGCATCCGTTCCTTAACCAGCAAGCTTGAGAGCGACATGAAGATCGGCATCAAGCAGTCGGTTGCCGACGAGCGCAAGGCGGACATCGAAAAAATCAAGGAGTCGATGAAGACGCTGGATGATCTTCCTCCCTATGAGGAAGAAGTAACCTTCCGGATTGGGCAGATCTACAAGGACGTCAAGCGCTACTGGGAAGGGTATGTGCTGTTCGACAAGCTCTACCGACAGGATCGTTTGAGTGATATTGGTGAAGCCGCAATGCTTCAGTCCGTACTGATTCTATATGAAGTCAATGAGATCGACCGGGCCGAAGAGCGTATTCTCGTCTACCTTGAAGAACAGCCGCAAGGGCAGTATGCGCGTACCCTGCTTTCCATGATGCAGCGCGACAACCTCATTAAACAGAATTTTGATAAAGTGGTCGACCTGCTCAAGTATATAGACACACTCCCGGCCACAACCGATCAGGATGAATTGAGTCTCCAGGCCGACCTGCACTACATGGGCGCATTCGGCTACTTCCAGAAAAAGGAGTTCAAGCTCGCCGGCGACCAGTTCAGCATCATTCTCGAAAAGTATCCGAACAGCACGCATTTCAGCGACTCCCGCTATTTCCGCGGCATGACGTTCATGCTGCAGGGAGACTATGCAAACGCGCTGACCGATTTTGTGACCTACCAGGATAAGTTCGGCTCCGGCGAGCACTATGCGGCTTCCATGTTCCGCGAGGCCGTCAGCCTCTTTGGACTCGAACGGGTGGTGGAGTCCGAGAAGACGTTCACCAAATTTATCGATACGTTCCCGGAGGATCCGCTTGTTTCAGAGGCGCACAGTATGCGTGGCGATATCGAGGCGGCCAAGGATGGACAGGATAATCCCGAAACGCCGGAAGATGAGTATGATCCTCATACGCTCGATCGTGCGCTGGCGGATTACCGTATGGCGATCGACAAAGCCACCACGGCTCTTCAGGCATCATACCCCGCCTTCCAGGCCGCCAAGGTTTTCAAGCTGGAGTTTAAATGGCAGGAAATCATTGACCTGATGAATTACTACATGGATCGATGGGAAGAGATGGCCGATGTTGCCGAAGCCGTTTACTGGATTGGCCAGTCGCAGATTGAGCTCGATCAGGTCGGGGAGGCCGTCATTGCCTATGTGGATGCGATCGAGCGCTTCGGCAACGATCCTGAGCAGCAGGGTGTGGATAAGATTATTTATGAGCTCCTGAACGTGGCAAACCATCATCTTGAGGAGGAAGCGCGTGATGATTTGCTTTCCACGCTGGAGCGCAAGCTGACCAATGTGGATGAGCGCATGGAAGTGCTGAAATTGCGTTTGCAGGTGGCGCAGGCGTTGCTGCTGGGCGATGAAGCATCTTCAACTTTGGGGGCGGAGTTGAATGCTGCGGGAACGGACCTTGCGATCACCACACCCGTGGCGCTTGCTCTGATGTGCGATGCGGCGGTCGATTCCGCCAATGTGGAAGAAATGCGGCGGTTGTATGACTATTTTCTGGCTACGTACGAAGAGTCCGATCTGCTTTGGCATGCTTATCGTGCCAAAACCCACGAACTGCTGATTGCCGGAGATCTTCAGGGAGTGCTGGCGATCATCGATGAAGCGCAGGGCCTGTTTGGCGCGGAATCATACATGGGATGGGCGCAGCTGATTAAGGCCGATACCCTCTTTAAGCGTAAGGAATATGAGCTGGCGGAAGAGGCCTACAACATGGTGCTGGGTGTGGCGGAATGGCGCGGACCTATCTTTGCCGAGGCCATGTACGGCATGGGCCAATGCCGTCTGGCGCAGGCGGACCTCAAGGCGGCGCATTCGTTTTTCCAGCGGACCTATCTCTTGTTCAAGAGCTATGCCAACGGCGATTGGGCAGCCAAGGGCTATCTGTCCGCCGCGACTACCCTTGTTGAACTGGGCCGTAATGAAGATGCCGTAAAAACACTCAATGCCATGTTGGAGGATCAATACACCAGCTCCAATCCGCTGGCGCAAGAGGGGCGTGAGTTGCTCAAGAAATATGGAGGGCTATAATGTATAAGATGATTTGCATGCTGTTGATGTCAGGGATGCTTGCGGGCTTTCAATCCGCCCAAGCGGCCCCGCTTAAAGCCAAGCTGGTGATGCCCGGCGACAAGTCGTGGGATGGAATGGTGATCGCTCGCGACGGTGACTGGCTGGAATTTTCGACCGGACAGTCGGCGCGATCGATCCGCATTGGCGTCAGCACCATCAAGGAACTGATTTTTGACGTTAAGATCGACAAGGAAAAGCTCAACGAGATGAATCGCAACCGGGAATACGAACGCGTTATTTCCGCGCTGGATCGCACCCTTGAAACATATGCCGATTACTTTGACATCCCATCCAATCTCGTGGAATACAACGTTCTGCTCATGGAGCTGTACTTCAAGGTTGGAAACTATGAGAAGTCACTGGAGATCTCATCGAAAATCGCCGGTGATGACCGCGATCCCGCGCTGCAGGAAAAAAGCCGTGTCTTCCAGGCGCTGGCTTTAATCGAGAGCGGTCGTGCAGCCGAGGCGGAATCCCTGCTCTCTGAATACGGGTGGGACGAAAACCTCGGCGATGACGCCCCGCCTGAAAAGCTTTTCATCACCGCCAAGCTGATGGTGCTGAAAAAGCAATACAACGCGGCGATGGAGCTGGTGGCAAAGATCATCGCGTTCAACAGTCAGGATCCTGATTGGATGCGACCGGCGGAACTTTTTTGTGCAGAGGTGTACACTGAACTCGGCATGTACGACTCGGCCGAAGAAGTGATTCGCCAGATTGCCATGCTGTACAAGAACACGAATGAGGATGATCAGGCTAAAAAATTACAGCTCAAAGTTGAAAAACTGCGGGCAGAACAGAAATTGAAGGAATCTTTAAACCCCGAAGAAGCTTAACCGACAGAAGAAGGAGAGATAGAAATGACAAAAAAAATAGTTAAAGTGGCTTTTTGCCTCAGCTTGCTGATTGCTCCGGTTGCGTTTGCACAGGATGCGGCAGAAACGGCCGCCGCCGAACCGGCTGCAGCTACCGTCCAGAAAACAACGCTTTGGCAGATGATCCGTCAGGGTGGCTGGGCGATGATTCCCCTCGGGTTGATGTCCACGGCAATGGTGTACTTCATCGTGCAGAATGGCCTCGCCCTGCGCGAAAAGGTGCTGTTGCGCCCCGACATGATGCCGGACTTCATCAAGCTCATGAAGGATAAGAAAATTCTGGATGCGCACACCGTCTGCAAAGAAAACGAAACCCTGTTTACCTACGTTTTTGCTGCCGGACTGGAACGGTGTTCCACCACGCGTGAAATCAACTTCGGCAAGGTCAAGGAAGCCATCGAAGAAGCCAGCACCGAGGAAGTCACAGCCTACATGAAACCGATCGACTATCTTTCGATCATTGGCGCCACCGCTCCGATGCTCGGACTGCTGGGTACGGTATCCGGTATGATCAAGGCCTTCCAGACCATCGGTACGCAGGGCATGGGTAAGCCGGAGGTACTCGCCGGTAACATTGGTGAGGCCCTTGTAACGACGGCCACGGGTCTGATTATTGCTATTCCGGCCATGCTGTTCTACTACTACTTCCGCAACGGATTCATCAAATCCACCGCCACACTCGGACGCAATATCGGTGCCTTGCTCGACACGCTTGAAACCGGTGAACTTCCGCTCGGATTCGAAGACATGGGCGGCGCGGCGAGCGCAGCGTCGGCAAGCGAGAACGAGTAAAACGGTCGTATTGGCCCCTTGGGGCACTCATCTGGGTGCCTTGGCACGAAACGTAAATTTGCTGTGGGCGAGGATATACAATGAAAATTAAACTACCTCAACGGGATGACGCCGCGGTCGACATGGCACCCATGATCGACCTAGTGTTTCTCTTGCTCATCTTCTTCATGGTGGCGTCGGTTGTTACGGAACTGGAAAAGGTGGAGGTTGAGATACCGAAATCGCAATATGGCAAGGTTCCGGAAGACACCAAAGGACGGATGATGCTGTCGGTGGATGCGAATAATCAGGTCTATGCGGGAACGCAGCCGGTAACGATCGAAGAGCTCAAGGCTCTGATCAATGCCGAGCTGGACCTCAATCCGGATACGCGCATCCTCATCCGTGCCGATCAAAGTGTCGAGTATAAGACCTGTAAAGAAATCATGATCGCCTGTGGCGAGGTCGGTGCAACCGACCTCATCTACGCGACTTTC
>JBFHPA010000083.1:0-9200 GCA_041592955.1 Pontiella sp. | reverse complement strand
AGCGATTCGCGATAATATCTTCGATCCCAAGCAGCCTGACCTGTTCAAGGATCTCTATAACGACCTTACCGAGCATGGCGACTACTACTTCTACCTCGCCGACTATGAGGACTACATCAAGTGCAATGCAGAAGTCGACAAGCTCTATGCGAAGCCATCGAAGTGGGCTGAAAAGGCGATCCTGAATGTGGCGCGCATGGGCTGGTTCTCATCCGACCGCTCCATCCAGGACTACTGCGACGATATCTGGCACCTGGAGCGGACCCCGGTCGACCTGACCGAAGACATTATCTAGAACCGGTTACGAGTAAGATGCCGCAGCTTTTGCGGGGCTGGGATCGGCAATGCCCTTTCAGCCGCGGCAGGAAGGTTTTCAACCGTTCCCGCCCTAGAAAAGAGGCATCTCAACCGTTAAAAGCTCTAGAACGTCTAACCAACCGCATCGAAGGCGCGCCGACCGGCGCGCCTCTTTTTTGAATACATATCCCGCTTGCGGGACGTTCAGTCCACGGATCCGTTTTTCAGGTCGGCAATGCGCTGCATAATAAGCGCGGCGTGCTTTTCATAGGCCTCACGACCGGAGCCGAGCGCCTGGAAATCATCCTGCGTGATCGGTTTGCCGTAAGTGACCGTCACCTTGACCGGCTTGATCCATTTGGATCCTTTCGGGTGGGCCTTGTAGGTGCCGTCGATGTAGGCCGGCACAACGACGCAACCCGATTTTTCGATGATGAATCCGATGCCCCCCTTGGCTTCCTGAAGCTCGCCGTCTTCCGTACGGGTTCCTTCGGGAAACATGGAAACCGCTTTGCCCTCCTTGAGCGCCTTAATGGTCAGCTTGAGCGCTTTCATATCGCCCGTGCCGCGCGAGACCGGAATACAGCCCACCTTCGTCATCCACCATGTGCCGAATCGGGAATTCCACAAGGTATCGCGCGCCATGAAATGAACCGGCCGGCCGCGGTATCCAACCCCCACAACGGGCGGATCCAGAAAACTTGCATGGTTCGAGGCAATCAGCACCCCGCCCTTCTTGGGAATGTTATCCGCACCACGGACCTGCAGCCGGTGCCAGATCAACAGGAACAGCTTGAATACGCGGGTGGAGGCCTGATACACGCGCATGTCAGCCATCACTTCATTCTTCACTAGATCACTCATAATTTCCCTTTACGGCGTTTGCAATTAACTGGATGACTTCATCGAGCGTCATGGCGGTGCTGTCGATTTTCTGCGCGCCAGGCGCAACCACCAGCGGATCGGTCTTGCGCGTCGAATCGATCTGATCACGCTTCTTCAGGCTTTCCATCACCTCGTGTGCTTTCTCGTCTTCGCCGGCCGCAACCAGCTCCCGGTAGCGGCGCATTGCCCGTTCCTGTGGATCGGCGTCGAGGTAAAACTTGTAGGGCGAATCGGGGAATACCACAGTTCCGATATCGCGCCCCTCCATCACCAGCGATCCAAAATTCTTAAGCGTCCGGAGACTTTCCACGACAAAGGCGCGGACCTCGGGAATCGCGGCCACATCGGCAACGGCTTCGCGGACCTCCTTTTCGCGCAGCTCCTGCACGGGAACATCGCCATCAATCGAAAAAATGGCCGCGCCATCCTGAACAAAGAAATGCCAGTCCGCCGAATGCATTGTATCCACAACGGCCGCCGCATCGCGGGGATCGGCTCCTTTGCGGATGGCCTGCCACGTTACACCGCGGTAAAGCGCGCCCGAGTCCACATAGATGAAGCCGAGTTCCGCCGCCACCCCTTTTGACACCGACGACTTTCCCGAAGCCGATGGGCCGTCCACCGCAATTGTTTTTACCTGCTCCAAAACTACTCTACCTTTCCGCCCAGTTGTTCCATATGGCGCCAGAAATCCGGATACGATGTGTCTACGCATCCCACATTATCGATCGTTACCGCTCCGGAGCTGAAGCAGTTTAAAATGGCCATCGACATCGCAATCCGGTGATCACCGTGGCTATTCAGCGCAACGGAGGGCGTTTGCAGCGCAGCCGGACCGGAGACAATCATTCCATCGGCCGCCTCTTCCACGGCAACGCCGAACAGCCGCAGGTTCCTGACCATCTCCGCAATGCGATCAGACTCCTTAACGCGCAGCTCGGCGGCATCTCGGATCTCGGTTTTCCCCTTGGCCAAAGCTCCCGCCACGGCGATGATCGGCAGCTCATCAATCAGGTTGGGAATCTCGTCGCCCTCGATCACCGTGCCCTTGAGCGCGGCCCCGCGCACCCTGATGGTGCCATAGGGATCGCCCTTTGCTTCGGTCACCGCAACCTCGATATCCGCACCCATTCTTTGCATCACATCCAGCAATGCAGTGCGACGCGGATTCAGGCCCACATTCTCGATCAGCAGTTCCGCACCCGGCTGTGCGGCGACCGCCACAATCCAGAAGGCGGCGGACGAGAAATCGCCGGGCACCATAAAATCACGGGCTTTGAAGCGGGGGCCTTGGGGACCAAAACCTTCGATCGAGATTTCCAGTCCCTTTATATCGATCGGGATCTCCAGCGCCTGGAATAGTTTTTCAGTGTGGTCGCGCGTTGGCCGTGGTTCGATGACCGTTGTTTTCCCGTCGGCATACAGACCGGCCAACAGAATGCACGATTTGACCTGGGCCGATGCCATCGGCAGCAGATAACCGATACCCTTCAGGTTGCCGCCGGCAATCATCATGGGCAGTGTGCCCCGCTTGCCGGTCAAACCGATGCTCGCTCCCATTAATTCGAGCGGATGGCGAATGCGACCCATCGGGCGGGACGAAAGAGAGTCAT
This sequence comes from Pontiella sp., assembly GCA_041592955.1. Classification (GTDB taxonomy): domain Bacteria; phylum Verrucomicrobiota; class Kiritimatiellia; order Kiritimatiellales; family Pontiellaceae; genus Pontiella. The sequence goes on along the minus strand of JBFHPA010000083.1, from coordinate 6,405 downwards.
CCCCGATCATCGCGACTTCAATGCCCGCACCGGCCACGAGCCCGGCCAACAGTCGCGTACCGGTTCCTGAATTACCCATGTCGAGGGGTTCGTCCGGCTGCTGCAGCTGACCCGCGACGCCGGTGATGTAGAGCGCGTCATCGCGGAACTCCGCTTTCGCCCCCATCTGCTCCATGGCGCTCAGCGTACTGCGCGCATCTTCTCCGTTGAGGTAGCCGGTCACCTTCGACGTACCATCGGCCAGCGACGCCAAAATGGCCACTCGCTGTGAAATACTCTTATCACCGGGCACCTCGACTGAGCCGCACAGCTTCGCTGGATGAATAATTTTTGATTTTTGATTTTTGAATTCTAATTTATCGGTCTGCGATGCGTCAGATTTCAAATTTCCAGTTTCAGATTTCAAGTTTCACCCCTTTAGAAACCGGTTAAGTTTCAGGATCTGATTGCGGTCGGCGGCGGCGTCTTCGAGCCACTTGCGGATATCGTCGCCATTGCCGCCGCGCAGGATTGCGATCAGTCCCTGAAGTTCCTCGTGAAAGCGGTCCAGTTCTGTTTCGAGTGCGCCGCGGTTGGTGTCGATGATGTCAATCCACATATCCGCCGAACCCGATGCCACCCGGGTGGTATCCTTGAATCCGGTTCCGCAAAAGTCGGCTTTGGCCGCGGGATCCCCATTGGCCACCGAACGCGCCAATGCGGCCGCGATCATGTGTGGCAGATGGCTGGTTGAAGCCAGCATCGCATCGTGTTCTTCGGGCGACATTTCAACTACTTCCGATCCCGCCTTTTTCCAAAGATCAATTACGGCCTGTTGGGCCTCTTTGGGGGTGTCTTCGGACGGACAGACCACCGTCAAGCGGCCCTCATACAAATCAGGATTACCAGCCTCGAGCCCGGTTTTCTCGGAGCCGGCAATCGGATGGGATCCGATAAAGTAGCCGGCGGAATCCTTGAATAATGGCGACATGGTCTTCAGCAACTTGGATTTCGTACTTCCGACATCCGTTACCACCGCACCGGGTTTGAGCGCCGGTATAATTTCCCCGGCCAGTTTAGCGATTGTCCAAATCGGTACACAGACTACCGAAATATCCGCCCCGCGCACCGCTGCGGCAGGATCCGAAAACACCTCGTCAACCATGCCTGATTCAAGTGCCTGATCACGGGTTTCCTCGCGCCGTGCATAACCGAGGATTCGTCCAACAAAGGCGCGTTTTTTCAGCCCCATCGCCAACGACGCGCCCATGAGACCCAATCCCAATATAGCTATGTCCTGCGATTTCTCCATTCTGGCTTCCATGGTTGAACGTGTTCTTTGACTCAAAAATTAAGGGCCTATTCTCCAAGGATTGGAAATTTATTCAACCTAAATCCCTCCCCCGCCACGGTAGCCGGAACTTTTATAATACTAATATAGTACTATTATATTTGACTTCGTGAAGGTGCGCTTCATTATAGCGCCAGTTAAAAGAAATTATTACAGGAGGTTTATCATGTCATACGAATTACCGAAACTGCCCTATGCCTACGATGCATTGGAGCCGTATATCGATGCCCGTACAATGGAAATCCATCACACGAAGCATCACCAAGCCTATATCAACAACGTCAATGCGGCGCTGGAAGGAACAGGATTGGAAAATGTTCCGCTGAACGATCTCTGCGCCCGCCTCGACGAAGTGCCCGAAGCCAAACGCACGGCGGTACGCAATAATGGCGGCGGTCATGCCAACCACACGCTTTTCTGGGAAGTCATGGGCGCAAAAGGCGGCGAGCCCTCCGGCGATCTGCTGGCTGCCATCAACGATTCCCTCGGAGGCGTCGATTCATTCAAGGAACAGTTCAGCAAGGCGGCCGCCACCCGTTTTGGATCTGGCTGGGCATGGTTGTGCAAGCATGATGGCGGCACGCTGAGCATCTGCTCGACGCCGAATCAGGACAACCCGTTAATGAAAGATGTTCCGTGCGATGGCACCCCGATCCTCGGTTTGGATGTCTGGGAACATGCCTACTATCTGAACTATCAGAACCGCCGTCCCGACTACATTGCCGCGTTTTTCAGCGTGATCAATTGGGATAAGGTTGCCGAAAACTATTCCGCATAAATTCCGCGGATCTCGTTAGCAGCAAAGGGCGGTCGTCATGACCGCCCTTTTTTACTTGGGTTAGCCATGCCTGAGGTTGCATGCTTCAGACGATTAGGTATGCAATAGGAGCAACGATGAACAAAGACGGTATCGAACTGCTGTTTCGGGTATTCAATGATCCCCTGGCGCAAAGCATTCATCCCGATGGGATTTATCTTTTCGCTCAGACCGAGGCCAATACAGAATCTGTGCTGAAGGCGGTAGCCGATGATACGAGCTGCGACATTTTGATTCTGCAGACAGCCCCACGAAGCGGCTATGCGGGATACGAAAAGTGGGTCCAAGCCTTGGAGCAACAAGGGATAGCTTCCTCACGTATCAAGGGTGTTCCGATGGACGATACGGTGCTCCTGAATACCCGAACCGAATCGCAGGCCTTGATGCACTATGTGGCGCAGCAAGGTTATAAAACCATCGCGGTGGCCGCCGCACCTTTCCATCAGTTGCGGGCTTTCATGACGAGTGTCACCATTCTGCGTGAAAAGCGCCTTAAGTTGCAGGTGGTCAGCCGTCCGGGAGCATCCTCTCCCTGGCTGACAGAGGTGGTTCATTCTCAGGGAACGCTCAAAGCGACAAGAAGTGAGCTGATCCACGCGGAGATGGAGCGAATCGAAATCTATCAGGACAAGGGGGATCTCGCCTCTTACAGGCAGGTGTTGGCCTATCTGGATAAGCGCGATGCGCTCTATCTCTAAAAAAAAGCCCGGCTGCTGATGCAACCGGGCTTAAAATGGCCCCTGCTGTTGGACTCGCCCTGTCATTCGACAGGGCGCCCCGTCGCATGACGGGGCGAACCATCCTCCATTAAGACATCTCTGATTTGCTGCCGGAGCAACCGTTTACCCTCTGTAGTTTTCAGGAATTTCTCTCTGCGTCTGGCATCGCTCTCAAGGAGATATGCTTCGTAATGAATCAATTTCAGCGGACATCGGTGCCGTGTTGATTTTACGCGACCGGCCTGATGCTCTCCCACCCTTCGGCGCAGATCACCCGTAAAGCCCGTATAGAGATCTCCATTGCTTTATTGGAGGATATATACGTAGTACATAAGTATTGTTTATAAAGAAAAAGAACCGATGCACAAGCACCGGTTCTTCAAAAGTGGCTCCTGCGGTTGGACTCGAACCAACAACCAAGTGATTAACAGTCACCTACTCTACCATTGAGCTACGCAGGAATGCTCAAAAAATTGAGGTGCACAAGGTACAGGAATTCCCCGTCTTGTCAACACCCTGAAATTAACTTTTTCATACGGATTTCATTACTTCCGAAAATGATGAATTCCGCACTTTTCTCTTCGGAGAAATAATCTGTATTCAGCCCATTTGCTGGCGGCCTTTGATTGCACGCGCAAGCGTTGTGGCATCGGAATATTCGATGGCGCTGCCGGCCGGAAGACCGAACGCGATACGTGAAACCTGCACATCGCGCGTGGCAAGGATTTCCTTCAGATAGCTGGCCGTTGCATCGCTTTCCACGTCAGCCCCCAAAGCGATCAATACTTCGGTGATCCCCTCTTCCGCAATACGGCTTAGCAGCTGCTCAACGCGCAGGTCCGCAACGCCGGTGCCGTGCATCGGAGACAGACGCCCCATCAAGGCATGGTAGCGGCCTTGGTAGCCGCCGGATTCCTCGATCTTTATGATGTCACCGGGCGACTCAACCACACAGAGAATATGCCCATCCTTTCGGTGCCGGGTGCATAGTTCACAGGGATTGATGCTTGCCAGCGTGATGCTGCCACAGCGCTCGCAGGCAGCTATTTGATCATCGGCTTCGAGCAATGCATTTGCCAGAATACGCATCAGCCCCTTACTGTCCTGAACCAGCGTCATGGCCATGCGCTCGGCCGTGCGCCGGCCAATGCCGGGAAGCCGGCTGAGCGCCGCAACAAGATTGTCGAGTGGAATGAGGTGGTTCATCGAATTACCGAATTTTTGGATTACTGGAGATTCCTGCAATCAATACTCCATCAATCCTCTACTCCATTATTCCATGCCTTTAAAACGGCATATCCATTCCGGCCGGAAGTCCCATTCCACTGGTCAGCTGCCCCATCTCCTTGGACATGGTTTCCTGGGCGGAGTTGAGTGCGCCATCGACTGCGGCCAGCACAAGATCCTCGAGCATTTCCACATCGGAGGGATCGACCGCATCGGGATTGATCTTGATGCTCTTCACCTTCATATCGCAGGTGGCCACGGCCGTAACCATACCTCCGCCGGCGGAAAACTGCACTTCGGTTTTGGCCAGTTCAGCCTGCTTTTTCTTCATGTTTTTCTGAAGATCAGCGGCCTGCTTCATCATTTTCATCATATTCATAATTAAGTCCCTGGTTCCTTGTTCTTAGATCCTGGTTAAATAAAATTTCTACTCACTACTCACTACTCACTACTCACTACGCACTACGCACTACGCACTACTCCCGTATATCCGTAATTTCGCCATTAAAGGCTTCGACGACGGTTTTCACAACGGGATTTGCATACCATTTATTGATGCCCGTAAGATCCTGTGCCGGCTCGGTTTTTTCGCTGGTCACCGGCTTATCTGCCGGAAGCGGCCGGCGGTCATCGGCTTTGAGCGGTTCGAACGAAATGGAGAGCAAGCGGCCAAGATGTTTTTCCACCGCCCGCCCCAGCGCAAGCTTTGCGCGGGCATCATCGAAGCGCGCAAGTTCTTCCGCGAACTCGGGATCATAGCCCACTACAAGGTGGTTCTCGTCGACGCGAACAGGCGCTGTGTCGAGCAGGTAGCGCCGCGATAACGGGTCGGCCTTCCCGACGTGCGTGATTATTCCGCCCCACTTGGTTAGCAGGATTTCAAGCTCGCCGGTTTTGATCGGCTTTTTTTTTTGCGAGGCGGTGTCGTACGCAGGTGAAGCGGTTTCCGCGATGCCATCGGCTAGGGGCGCGCCGGATTTAAAGTTTTTTTTTAGTTCGGCTACCTGTTTGAGCAGCTCGTTGATGGATGCCGTTTCGGCCGCACGGGAACAGCGGATCAGGCCGGTTTCAAGCAGGGTTTTCCGCGAAAGCGCATACCGCATACGGCCATCGGTTTCAATGAGCGCATCGATGATGCTCAGCACGCGGCCCGCTTCGACCTCGGATGCCTGCGCCTGGTAGAACTGAAGCTGCGATTCCGGCAGCTCGAGCGCGGACGCATCGTTGCCGGCATAGAGCACCACCAGCAGATTGCGGAAACTTTCCATCAGTTCCATCACAATCCGTTGAAGATCCTTGCCGGCATGATCCATCTCGGACACGATCTGGATGATGGATGCCACATCCGAATGCAGGATCGCCAAAGTCAATTTTTCCAGCACATGGCGGGCGACCAGGCCGAAGACCATGAGCACATCCTCTTCCTCGATCTCCTTGCCGCGGAACGAAATAATCTGATCCAGTGCGGATTCGGCATCGCGCAAACCGCCTTCAGCCCCGCGGGCAATGGCCAGCAGCGCATCCTCGGAAATGGCGATGCCTTCCTCCTCGCAACCCTTGCGCAGACGCCCGACGATATCCTGCACCGAGATGCGACGGAGATCAAACCGCTGGCAGCGGGACAGAATGGTCGGCAGTACCTTGTGCACATCGGTGGTCGCGAAGATAAACTTTACGTGCTGCGGGGGTTCTTCAAGTGTCTTGAGCAGCGCATTGAATGCCGCTGTTGAAAGCATGTGCACTTCGTCGATGATGTAGATCTTGTAAGGGCCGCGCGCCGGCGCATATCGGACGTTGTCGCGCAGGTCGCGCACCTGGTCGACTCCATTGTTCGAGGCGCCGTCGATCTCGATAACATCCAGGCTGTTGCCGGCCATGATCTCTTTGCACGAGTCGCATGCATCGCACGGGTGCGGGGTCGACCCCTTTTCGCAATTGAGCGCCTTGGCAAGAATGCGCGCCGAGGTGGTTTTTCCGATTCCGCGGGATCCGACGAAAATATAGGCATGCGCCACGCGACCCGTATTGATCGCATTCGTGAGCGTTCTGGTGACGTGCTCCTGTCCGACCACATCCTCAAACTGCTGCGGGCGCCATTTTCGTGCTAAAACTTCGTATGCCATATTTCAGTACGTACTTCGTATTTCGTATTGCCCTTCAAACGCGGGCTATCGTGTTCTGCATTCTGCTGCTATCGCCTTCCCGGCAAGGCAGCGAAGGAGTCCCCGGCCAGCGCTCCCGCCAACCTTCCGGATACCCGAAAAACATGGTTTACCGCTGCTGCCTTCCGACCCTGACGGGGTTCCCCCGGT
>JBFHPA010000082.1:0-9230 GCA_041592955.1 Pontiella sp. | reverse complement strand
GCTCCCGTCTTCTCCACAAAAGTGGCGGAGAGAGAGGGATTCGAACCCTCGGTACGCCGTTAAGCGCACACACGCTTTCCAAGCGTGCTCTTTAAACCACTCAGACACCTCTCCTGATGCGGAACAAGTCGGGAAAGCTACACACTCCATCTGGGGAAATCAACCGGGTTCTTAGGCGAATATTTGCGCTGGTGATCAGCCAAACCGCGCTTCTAGCGCGCGCTGAACGGGCGGCGGCACGAATTGGGATATGTCGCCGCCGAGCGAGGCCACCGTGCGTACGTTGCTGGAGCTTACATAGCTGTAGTCCTGCTTGGGCATCAGGAAGATGGTCTCGATCTGGGACTTGAGCTTCCGGTTGGTCAGGGCCATCTGGAATTCATATTCAAAGTCGGAAAAGGCGCGCAGGCCGCGGACGATCACCCTCACGCTCTTGGACTCGGCAAAGTCGACGAGCAGTCCGCCGAATGCGTCCACTTCGATGCCCTTAAGGTGTGTCGTGGATTCCCGGACCAGCTCAATCCGCTCTTCCAGCGAGAACAGAAGGTTTTTCCCGGGGTTCGTGGCGACCGCAATCACCACACGCGGAAATATGCGCGAGGCCCGTTCAATGACATCCAGGTGCCCCATCGTTATGGGGTCGAAAGTTCCCGCGCACATGGCCGCTTGGTTCATCGTTCATCCTCTTTGTTGAGCTGCAGTATCAGTATGCGGGTTTTGCCATACTGCTTGTCGCGCAAAACCCTCCAGTCGGAGGAAACCTCAACCGCACCCTTTGAACGCAACTCGTACACCACTGTTCCGCCTTCTGTCAAAACCGAATGCCGGGCAATGCCGTCGAGGGTTTGCTGCATCGCATCGGGCAGGTCGTAGGGGGGATCGGCCAGGATAAGGTCGAACCGCACCCCTGCCCGCGCAAGCCACGTAAGCGCATCCGACTTGATGCACCGGGTTTTGCCGAGGGTATCGTTTTCCAGGGCATGGATGTTGGCCTGCAGGGTTTTCCAGACCACGGGGTGCTGCTCCACAAAGGTGACCGATTCCGCGCCGCGGCTCCAGGCCTCCATGCCCAGCGCGCCGGAACCCGCGAACAGATCCAGTACCTTGAGACCCTCGCACGTTCCGCCCAAAGAGGAAAACACGGCCTCGCGCACCGACTCCATGGTGGGCCGCACCTCCTGGTTCGGCACCTCGAAGCGGCGATTGCGCAGTATTCCACTAGTAATTCGCATTTGGAGAAGGTAGCGGAAGTTCTGCGGGTTGAAAACACGATTGATGCCGAACCCTCGACAAAACAGAGGCGATGTGATAGCACGTGTCCCAGTTTATAAAGTTGAAAACGATTTATGACGCAAAACCTAAAACATCGGGACGCACTGAAAACCGCGAAGCGGGTCGTCGTGAAGGCCGGCACTAAAGTGCTGGTGCAAAGCTCCGGTCGGCCGGATAAGCGGCGGCTGGGCCTGCTGGTCGACGAGCTGGCGACGCTCCAGAATCAGGGCGGCGAATTGGCTTTTGTTTCCTCCGGCGCTGTGGGTGCCGGGCTGGAGGTATTAGGCATGGCGTCGCGGCCCAAAGCGATGCCCGATTTGCAGATGGCCGCCGCTGTGGGGCAGATTCGCCTCATGAGCATCTATGACGAGCTCTTCGGCAAGAACAAGTGCCGGATTGGCCAGGTGCTGCTGACGCATGATGCCTTGAGGCACCGTGAACGCCACCTGAATGCGCGCAATACCCTGCTTAACCTGATCTCCCGGCGCATTGTACCGATCATCAACGAGAACGATGCGATTTCCACGGAAGAGATCAAGTTTGGCGATAACGATGTGCTCGCCGCGCTGGTGGCCATCCTGATCGACGCCGATGCGCTCGTGCTGCTCAGTTCGACCGACGGACTGCGCGAACCGGCCGGCAATGGAAATACAAAACGCGTCTCCTATATTGAGGAGGTCGACGACCATGTACTCGACCTGGTCGACGACAAACAGGACCGGCTGTCATCGGGCGGGATGGCGTCCAAGCTGGAGTCGGCCCAGATTGCTGCGCATAACGGGATTCCCGTCGTGATTGCGAACGGGCGTAAAACCGGTGTCTTGACGCGTATCTTTGAAGGCAAGGATGAAGGCACCCTGCTGTTTCCACAGGCGGGCAACATTTCCAAGCGGAAGCGATGGATTGCCTTCTTCAATCGCGCTGAAGGCCATGTGGTGGTCGACGACGGCGCGGCCGCTGCCCTCGGCGAGGGAAAAAGCCTGCTGCCGGTCGGCATCAAGGATGTTGAAGGCTCCTTCAAGGTGGGGGCTATGGTCGATATTCAGTCTGTTGCCGGCGAACATATTGCGCGCGGCCTGGTTGAATATTCCAGCGACGAGATTGCCGCGCTCAAGGGACAAAAGACCACTGGAAAGTCCGGTGAGGTTATTCACCGCGACAATATGGTCATTCTTTAAGGGGGAGAAACGATGGACGTTAAGGAACAGGTTTTAAAAATCGGAGCGGATGCAAAAGCCGCCAGCCGCGAGCTGGCAAAGCTTTCCACGCGCAAGAAAAACGCGATCCTCGAGGCGATGGCCGAGGAGCTGGATGCGCAGCGCGGCTTGATCCAGCAGGAGAACGCAAAGGATCTCGAAGCAGGGAAAACCGCCGGCCTGAGCGCGGCCATGCTGGACCGGCTTGAGCTCACCGATGCCCGCATCGACGGCATGATCAAAGGACTGCGCGATGTCGCCGTACTGAACGATCCCGTCGGTAGCGAGATCAGCACCTGGAACCGTCCAAACGGACTGGAAATAAAGAAGGTCCGCGTACCCATCGGCGTCATCGGCATTATTTTTGAGTCACGCCCGAATGTAACCTGCGATGCGGCCGCGCTCTGCTTCAAAACCTCCAATGCGGTCATTCTGCGCGGCGGCAAAGAAGCTATTCATTCGAATCTGGCGATTGCCAAAGCGATGCAAAAAGGTGGTGCAAAGAAGGGCATGCCTGAAAACGCCATCCAGCTGATTCCGATCACCGATCGCGAAGCCGTCAAGGTGATGTGCCAGATGACCGACTATCTCGATCTGATCATTCCGCGCGGTGGCGAAGGGCTGATCAAGGCGGTTACGGAAATGGCGCATGTGCCGGTGATCAAACATTATCTCGGCGTCTGCCACACCTATATCGATGCGGCGGCCGACCTCAGCATGGCCTTGAAGATTTCGGAAAACGCGAAGTGCCAGCGGCCGGGCGTCTGCAACGCCATGGAAACGCTGCTGGTGCACAAGGATATCGCCAATGAATTCCTGCCAAAGATGGGCCAGATTTTTGCCGCGCGCGGCGTGGAAATACGCGGCGACGAAACCGTCTGCAAGCTGATCGCGGCAGCCCAGCCCGCCACGGAGGAGGACTGGTATGCGGAATACCTCGAATTGATTCTGGCCATCCGTGTGGTTGAGAACACCGCGGCCGCGATTGCACACATCAATCAATATGGTTCCGGACACTCGGACGCCATCGTTACCTCGGATGAGAAGGCCCAGAAAGAGTTTTTGGCCGAAGTGGATTCGTCGTCGGTCTATGTTAATGCCTCGACCCGCTTCACGGATGGCGCGGAGTTCGGCATGGGCGCCGAGATCGGCATCAGCACCGACAAGCTGCATGCAAGGGGCCCCATGGGGCTGGAGGAACTCACGACCTACAAGTTCGTGATTACAGGCAAGGGGCAGATCCGGGAATAGCTGCCGGATCAGTCCAGCACTTCTGCAGGCCGGTCATCACCGGCCTCTTCTTTTTGCACCACCACCGAACAGGCTTCATCCAGGCGGTTGCACAGGTTCCGGCAGTCGATATCATGAACCGAGTAAGGCTTGACCATGCCGTGACAAACGCCGTGCTCATCGAGATGCCGCAGAACAAAAACAAAATCGCGAATCATCAGATCATACTTCGACTTAAGCGCCAAAATGCTCGCGCGAAGCTCGTCGTCATAGTGGTGGGTGAAAATAAGCTCATCGATTTCATGCTCCTCAATCACATTCTCCAGATCGCTGAAACCTCCCAGAACCGGATAGCCGTAGACGACCTTGCGGTGCAGGGCGGGATTATCGTCGATCAATCCCATGATCTTTCTGGGTGCCTTTTGCTGGTCCGCAAAGGAAGCCTGCCGCAGGAAAAGAATCGCGTTTTCGCCCGCACCGAGCACGAGGGTCTTGGAATCATAATCGGAACCGATGGAACAGCGCAGCCACGCATTCAGATCGCGAGCAACGCGCAACGATGCACGGATCCCGACGATTCCGATTGCGGCAACCGTCATGTGCAGGACCAAAGCGGCCGCCAGCTCCATGCGGGTCAGATCGGAAGCCCACAGCAAGGCGACATACGCCAGCACCTCGCCCGCGGCCAGTTGCATCATCAGCACCAGAAGCTGCGATATGCGCGACCGCGTCCAGACGGTTTTATAAATGTTATAGAAATAGATGGTGGCAAAAGGAATCGTTACGCACACCGCCAAATGCAGGTATGAAAACGGCTTGCTCAACACCACGCCGAACACGAAGTAGGTGGCAAAAAGCAGGCAGCTCACATCCCAGCCAATCGCGACAATCAATCCGACCACATTGCGCGGACGCCGTATACCCTGCAACACCACTTGCGTCGTGGTCCACAGCTCGACCTGCGCAACCTGCCGGACGATCACATGCAGCGCAACCACCATGCCGATCATCAAAAACGCCGTACGATTGGACGACATGGCGGATGCCCCGATGGCAACCAGGCAAACAAAAATCGCAGCGCCGTAAAGCGCAATGGCCGCTTTGCGCTGTGTCATGCCGCTGCGCATCAGTTTGTGGTGAATATGGTCGAGGTCCGGGCCGAAAATCTTGGTGGCCAGCCCATCATTGCGGATCATTGAAATCAGCTTGCGCGCCATACGGCGCCATACGGCCAGCATCACATCGAATACAGGCACCCCCACGGCCAGCAACGGGACGATCAGGGCCACCAGCAGGGACTGCTTAACGTTGGCTTTGAGAGAGACCGCCGCCAGCATGAAGCCGATAAACATACTGCCGCAATCGCCGAGGAAGATCGAAGCCGGATGAAAATTATAGCGCAGAAAACCAAGACAGGCACCCGCCAGCGCCACCAGCACCAGCGCATCGGAGGGCTGACGAAGGGAGAGCAACATGCCCGCAAGCCCGGCACTGGCAATCATACCCAGTCCGCCGCACGCCCCATCCATCCCGTCAATAAGGTTGAATGCATTGATCAGCAGGACAAACCAGAACAGGGTTGCCCCGAGATTGACAAGGAACGGGAGCTGAACGCCCAAAAAGCCTTCGAACGAAAAGCCGCCGTAAAACATCATGCCCGCAACCGCAAGCTGTCCCGCCAGCTTAAACCAGGCCCGCATATCGTAGCGGTCATCGAAAATACCGACCAGCAGCAGAATGGTAGAGCAGACAAAAATAATGCCCCATTCAGGCAGCTGGACTGTTCCGGCGAGCTGCCTCCATGGCCCGAGGAATACAACGGCCAGCGCAAGATGGGTGGCAAGGAATACCGCTATGCCGCCGCAACGGGGAATCGGTTTTTTGTGAATGCGCCGTTCGTCCGGCTCATCCATGAGGCCCATGGATGGCGCCAGTCGCTTGACCAGCGGCACCAGCACAAAGGACGCCACCAGACCAACTGCGAAAACCACGATATATTTAACCAAAAAACCCATAACGTAAATTCAGTTCCCGGTGCCCGTCAGCGACACGATCCAATAAACGATAATAATTTATGTCCTCAAGTTATGAGGACGATACCTCAAATTCTTGATGGACAGTAGACCGGGCAGGAATAAAAGGAAAGTCATTCGATCGCCTTAAACCTTAGTAGATTATACTAAAATATGAGTCCATGCGCGCAATGACAGCCCCCTTCCGGCATCCGTTGCTCAAAAAAATGTTTAACCCTGTAAAAAGTAAAAAAAACCACTTGCGCGGCGCGGCGAAATGACTACTATGTCGCTTCCTTTTGTGGGGGTGTAGCTCAATCGGTTAGAGCGCCAGCCTGTCACGCTGGAGGTTGCGAGTTCGAGTCTCGTCATCCTCGCCACTCTTTTAAAGCCTGCATCCGCAGGCTTTTTTTTATTCGGCTTCACCCAGACTGGACAGCAGAAATCGGGGCAAATCTTTCGTCGATTCAGCGGCAATCCAATCGTCAATAAAATGCGGGTTTTCGGCGCGGCGGGCGATCTCGGCAAGGAAGCGCAGATGCTGCGTCGGGTTCCTGCGACTGCCCAGCAGCATGAAGACTGCGTGGATGGTCTGCTTCGCCATCGGAAATTCCAGGCCATGGATGCTGCGCACGGCAACCATGTGGAATTCTTCGGTGTCGTTGAGCAGCAGGTGCGGCAGGGCCACGCCTGCATCGGCCGGCGTTTCGCCCAGACGGTTGCGCTCGAGCATCGCGCCGAAAATCAGATCGCGCGAAATGCCGCTTTGTTTTGCCAGCAGGTCCGCGCCACGGCGGATCACCTCCTCGGAATCCACGTCCGGTCCGACCTCGACGAAGTCGGCCGCATGAACCAGCTGGACGAACGGGTCATCCGCGCGCAATCCCCGCTCCTTCATGATCTCCCGCAGTTCGGTGCGCAGCCCCATGGCGTCGGCATCGCGTTCGAGCAGCCTTTCGCCGAGCCGCTCGGCCATTTTGGCGACGGCACCGACGCGCGGCTCGACCCGCGGGCGGACATAGAGGTTGTGCCAGACGACACCCACCGCCACGAGCCCCATCGCAAAGATGCTGGCCAGCAGTCCCATTTCGGGAATCAAAACGACCGAGATCAGAATTCCGAAAATCTGGACGTACGGGTAAAGCGGACTCCTGAAGCCGGGGTCGTAGCTCTTGATGCCGCTTTCGCGCATGACGATCACGGAAACATTCACGAACGCAAAGACGAGCAGCTGGAAGGTGCTGGCCAGTTTGGCGATGCGCTCGAGCCCGGCCATGGAGACAATCAGCAGAATCACAACAGCGGTCAGGACGATGGCGTTGCGCGGTGTTTTGAAGCGGGAAAAGCGCGCGAAGGGGTGCGGGATAACGCGGTCGCGGCTCATGGCCAGCAGGTAACGGCTGCCCGACATGATTCCGGCGTTGGCGGTTGTTGCAAAGGCCAGCACCGCCGCCATGCTGACCAGATGCTTTCCGGTCGGGCCGATGGTGCGGTCGGCGACATCGCTGAGCGGGGTGAGGGTTTGGTAGAGCTGTTCCGCCGGCACCACCCCCACCACCACGGCGACAACCGCTCCGTAGAGAAGAAGGATGGCAACCAGCGACAGGAACATGCCCAGCGGAATGTTGCGGCCGGGGTTTTTAACCTCCTCCGCCACGCTCGCGACTTTGGTCAGCCCGATGTAGCTGATGAACACCAGCCCGGCGGTTGGCAATATGGCTCCCCACCCGTTTGGCGCAAAGGGAGTATATTGCGCATGGTCCAGGGCGGGCGCTCCCTTCGCGATAAGGAACAGCAGAATCGCCAGCAGCACCGCCACCATAACGATCTGCAGGACCGAGGTCTCTTTTGCGCCAACGATGTTCGCGGCCATGAACACCAGTCCGCTTATAATGGCAATCAGCTGCATGGGCAGGTCGATATAGAAGGCGAGGTAGGCACCAAGCCCGAGCAGCGCGATACTTGTTTTGAGGATGAGCGCCAGCCAGACCCCCACGCCGTCAACCGTACCGAACATGCCGCCGAGACTGCGGCTGACGAAAAAGTAGGTTCCCCCGGCACGCGGCATGGCCGTCGCCATTTCCGCCATGGAGAGCATCGAAGGAATCATCAGAAAACCGGAGAGCAGGTAGGCCACGATGACCGCCGGACCCACCTTCGCTGCGGCAATGCCCGGAAGCACGAAAAGTCCGGAACTGATCATCGCCCCGATGCAGATCGCAAAGACATCAAGAAGTCCCAGTTGCTTCTTTAACGTTTTTACCATTCCTGCCTCCACTTCATGGCTCTGAATTGCCAACGGCGGAATCTTAAAGGCAGTTGGAGGAATTTGCAATCCTTGTTAACCGGAAGCAATACGGCTTTCATTTCGGCTTCGGTTATTCAATTAGCGGGTGGAGGGCCGGGCTCTGTTCCGGCCTAAGGACGACACAGAGGTCGTCCCTCCAGTACGTCAACTTCAAAGATAAAGCGGGTATAGAAGATCCATCTGGCAGTGCTCGCAGATGGCCGGCGCTACAACTCTTCGGCGAGGTCGCTGGGCACAAGATTATAGAGCGTGGACTCCGTATCCTCGCCGGCCTCGACGGGTGTCTTTTGGCGCTTCAGAAACTCCTTGGCCAGCGTGCGATAGGCCACGGTGCCAACGCAGTCCGGATCATACTGCGTGATCGGCTGGCCATAACTCGGCGCTTCGCTCAGGCGGACATTGCGCGGGATCAGCGTGTCGAAAACCTGATCACCAAAATGTTTATTCACTTCCTGCACGACCTGCTGCGACAGGTTGGTGGTCATGTTGTACATCGTCATCAGGATCCCGCTGATGTGCAGGTCCGGGTTGCCCGCATCGCGGATCTGGTTGACGATATCGATCATAACGCCCAGCCCTTCGAGGGCCAGGTATTCGCACTGGATCGGGATGATCACCTCGTGTGCGATATTGAGCGCATTCATGAAAAGGATGCCGAGCGAAGGCGGGCAGTCGAGAATGATGTAGTCGTAGGTCCCGCTTTCAATCACGGGTGCCATGGCATCCCTGAGCCGGTGCAGATAATCGTCCATGCGGGCGATCGCCACCTCGGAACCGGCCAGGTCCAGCTCGGAAGGAATGATGTCGAGATTTTTGATGCCCGTTTCCTTAATGAGCTCCATGCAGTCGGTCTCGCCCAGCAATGCGGGAAAGACACTGGCGCCAAACCCCTTTTCGAGCCCCAGACCGCTCGTGGCGTTCGCCTGCGGGTCGAGGTCAACCAGCAGCACCTTCTTGCGCTTTTCCGCGAGGCAGGCGGAAAAATTAATGGCCGTGGTGGTCTTACCCACCCCGCCCTTCTGGTTCGCCAAAGCGACAACGGTTGTTTTCATATGCAGTACTCTTTCTTAGCCAAGGATCAGCACATAGTGTAAGCGTCGCAGACCCAAAAATCGCCATTCAAAATTCTAAAATCGGAAATGTTCAAAGTAGCTCATAGGCCAGAACGCTTAAACCAAAAATTGCGGCGGTTTCCGTGCGCAGGATGCGCTC
>JBFHPA010000081.1:0-9238 GCA_041592955.1 Pontiella sp. | reverse complement strand
CGGCCATTCTGCTCGCATGGGGCGATCGGCGGCTCGGCAACTTTCTCAAAGGCGCCAAAGGCGAAGAGTGGGTGGCGCACGAACTGGCATTTCTGAGCTCGGACTACACGGTCTTCAATGGATTGCGTCTGGGCGGCGGCAAGCAAAATTTTGATCACATTGTGGTCGGTCCCGCCGGTGTGTTTGTGGTGGAAACCAAAAACTGGAAAGGCTCCGTGGAGTTCCGCGAAGGAAAGCTTTATGCCGGCGGCAAGGAACCTTCCCGGCCTCCGCTGAAGCAGGTCAAGGCCGCGACCGCCGAACTGGTCTCGTTTATTGATGAAGCCGGATGCAACGAGCTTCCGGTGCATTCCGTACTCTGCTTTCTCGGCACCAAACTTCCCGAAGAGATCATGAACGTTAACGGCGTGGTGGTCTGCACCGGTAAACGACTGGTCGATGTCCTGCAGGAAACCTTCGATGAACCGGTTCCGGACACCATGCGTCAACAAGTGGTGGCGGAGCTGAGGAAAGTGATCGAGTAAGACAACTTTGATTTTTGAATTCCGAAAGTAGAAACTCGAAAAGCAGCACTCGAAAATACGATAACGGAGGACCAGCCATGAAGGCACTGATACCTATCGCCAACGGCAGCGAGGAAATGGAAGCTGTCATCATCATCGACACGCTCAGACGCGCTGACTGGGACGTTACCGTTGCGGGCCTCACCGCCGGAACCATCGAAGCCTCGCGCGGCGTCAAGCTGGTTCCCGACACGACATGGGATCAAATCAATCCTAACGACTATGATGTCCTTTTGCTTCCCGGCGGTTTCGGCGGCACCGAAGCCTTCATGAAGCATGCAGGCGTCCAACAGGCGCTTCGCGACTTCGACGCCAAAGGAAAGTGGGTGGGTTCCATCTGCGCCGCCGCGCTGGCGCTGAACGAAGCCGGCATTCTGAACGGCAGAAAATTTACCTGCTATCCGGGTGTGGAAGCAAAGCTTCCTGCGGATGTGCAACCGGTGAATGAAATTGTTGTGGTGGACGGCCACCTCATCACCAGCCAGGGCCCCGGAACCGCATTCGAATTTGCCCTGAAGGTCATCGCCGAATGCAGCAGCCCGAACAAATCCGCTGAAGTCCGCGCGGGACTGCTTTTATAATCGTCCTCCTTCTTCGTTCTCGTCCGTCGTCCTCGGGAGGTAGGTCGAGTACGAGGAGGAGGGACGAGTTCGAGGACGAGGAGTTACATAACTTTCTTCGGCGCGCGTAGCGTCAGTGTACGGTTGAAGACGGGGTTCTCCGGGGTGTGGTCGAGATCCGCGCAGAAATAACCGACGCGCTCGAACTGGAAGCGGTCGCCGGGTTTGGCTGCGGCGAGACCGGGCTCGAGTTTGGCGGTGATCACCTTGAGCGAATCGGGGTTGAGGAATTCCTTGAAATCCTTCTCTTTGTTGCCCAGCGGATTTTCGACCGTGTAGAGGTGGTCGTAAAGGCGTACCTCGGCATCGACGGCGTGCCGGGCGGAAACCCAATGGATTGTACTGCGGACTTTGCGTCCGTCGGGCGCGTTGCCTCCTTTTGATTCGGGATCGTAGGTGCAGCGGAGCGATACCACGTTACCGTCGGCATCTTTTTCAACGGCGTCGCATGTGACGAGATAGGCCCCGCGAATGCGAACTTCGCGGCCGATGGTGAAGCCCTTGAATTTATTGGGGGCATCATCCATGTAGTCGGTGCGTTCAATCCAGAGTTCCCGGTTGAAGGGCACGGTACGCTTCCCTTGCTCT
Source organism: Pontiella sp. (assembly GCA_041592955.1). Classification (GTDB taxonomy): domain Bacteria; phylum Verrucomicrobiota; class Kiritimatiellia; order Kiritimatiellales; family Pontiellaceae; genus Pontiella. The sequence continues at coordinate 7,467 of JBFHPA010000081.1, read as the reverse complement.
TCCTTCTGCGGATGGTTCGGCACTTCAAATTCCTCTTCGAGGTCTTCGGGATAGTTTTCGATGACGACATTGATCGGATCGACCACCGCCATGGCGCGAAGCGAGTTTTCGTTGAGGTCATCGCGCACGATGCTCTCAAACTGCTCGATTTCGGTGATACCCTCGAACTTTGTGCAGCCGACGATGGCACAGAGTTTTTTAATGGCTTCGGCCGTAAAGCCGCGGCGGCGCATTCCAGACAGTGTGGGCATGCGTGGATCGTCCCATCCGTTTACGTGACCTTCATTAACAAGCTGCAGCAGGCGGCGTTTGCTGAGCACGATGTAGGTCAGGTTCAGTTTGGAGAACTCATATTGACGGGACTGGAAGACATCAAGTTCTTCAAGGATCCAGTCGTAGAGCGGACGATGTACCTCGAACTCGAGGGTGCACATGGAATGTGTGACCCCTTCGATGGAGTCTTCGATGCAGTGCGCAAAGTCGTACATCGGGTAGATGCACCATTTGTCACCGGTATTGTGGTGCGTTGCTCGCTTGATCCGGTAGATGGCCGGATCACGTAGGTGAAGGTTGGGGGAGGTCATATCGATTTTAGCGCGCAGTATGCAGGCGCCATCTTCGAATCCTCCGTTTTTCATCTTTTCGAACAGCTCGAGGTTTTCCTCGCTGGAGCGGTCGCGTCCTGGCGGCTCCTTACCCGGGCGGGTCGGGACTCCGCGATACTCCTTGAACTCTTCGGATGTGAGCTCGCAGACATAGGCCTTGCCTTTTTTAATCAGGCGCACGGCATATTCATACATCGTATCGAAATAATTCGAGGCCCAGTAGAGGTGCTCGCCCCAGTCATACCCCAGCCACTTGATGTCATCCTGGATCGCCCGCACATATTCTTCGTCCTCGGCTTCGGGGTTGGTGTCGTCGAAGCGCAGGTGGCAGCGGCCGCCATATTTTTCGGCGGTACCAAAATCGAGGTAGATGGCCTTGGCATGGCCGATATGGAGATAGCCATTGGGCTCCGGCGGGAAGCGGGTCACAATTTCCGCATGCTTCCCGGCGGCGATGTCGGCATCGATGATGTCGTGAATGAAGTTGGTGGTCTGATGTTCTGTATCGCTCATGAAAACGTATTCCGTTCTGCCGAATTAGTTCGCTTTTCCACCCTTGGAAAAACCGGGGCATTTATCCCTGATTCGCCCAACCAGTTCAATCCTTTCATCACGCTATTGACATGCGGCAGGCGTTCCGTATCCAATTGTCGGAACGCAAAGGAACCGAATGAAGATCGCCACATTCAATGCCAATTCAATCCGCTCACGCCTGCCCATTGTCCTCGACTGGCTGAAAACCCATCAACCCGATGTGCTCGGAATCCAGGAAACCAAGGTGCAGGACGAGGATTTTCCGCAGGAGGCGATCGAGGCGGCGGGCTGGCATGTGGTGTTCAAAGGGGAAAAGTCCTATAATGGCGTGGCGCTCATCTGCAAGAGCGAGCCGCAGGATGTTAAGTTCGGATTCAATGACGGCGGTCCGGTCGATGAAACGCGTCTGATCCGGGCGGTGGTCGATGGCGTTGCGGTAGTGAACACCTATGTCCCACAGGGACGGGCGATCGACCACGTGATGTATAGATACAAGCTGGGCTGGTATGCGCGGTTAAAGAAGTTATTTGAAGCGGAGTATTCACCCGACCAGCCGCTGGCGTGGATCGGCGACATCAACATTGCCGTCGAGCCGATCGATGTGAACAACCCCGAGGGCAAGAAAAACGACCCGTGCTATCACATCGATGCCCACAACGCGTTCCTGAGTGTGTGCTCGTTCGGGTTCGAGGATCTGTTCCGCAAACACCATCCGGGCGAGGAACTCTATTCCTTCTTCGACTACCGTGTTAAGGATGCGGTGAAAAAGAATATCGGTTGGCGCATCGACTATGTGCTGGCAACCGAACCGCTGGCCTCGAAAAGCATTTCCTGCGACATCGATCTCGAGCCGCGTAAAAAAGAGAAACCGTCGGACCACACTTTCATGGCGGCAAATTTTGATGTGTAGTGCTTAAAGCTGCTCGAGTTTGTAACCCTTCTTTTGAAGCAGTTTCAGCAGACCCTCCTCGCCGGGAAAGTGGGCGGCGCCCACCACGACCAGCATGGACGTGTCCTTGCGCACCATGTCGTCGAGCTGGTTAGCCCAGACCGTATTACGATCGGCCACGAACCGTTTATATAGCTCCGGAAATTCTTCAAAACTTTCATGCATCAAGGCTCCGATTTCTTCGATGTTTCCTTTTTCCCAAGCCTCTCGAAGATCGTCAACCTGCTCATCGATCAGCTTAAGATCCTTGAGTGTACGTTTCATGAAGTCGTCCTGATTGCCCTCGGCCAGCGAATCAATAAGGTCGATCTGGAACTGCACGGTTTCGAGGCCGACAATCGCTTTGCCCTGGGCCAGCGCTTTCTGGTGAATGTATTGATCAATTCCGAGCTCGGGTTTGAATCCAGCCCGCTGTATATGCGTCAGCGTCAGCGTCATGCCCACGAACCATGGTTTGAATCGGCTGAACGCGGCAATCGGGAGCTCCACGTTCAAAAGTTCGTTCTCGAGGGATTGGTAAACCTTCTGGCTCAGCAGGCTTTCCAGGGTGGTGTCATCCTGCAGCAAGGCTTTGGACAGGATCAGCTGCTGGGTTTGCGGCGACGTCATCTCCCGCATGTCCACCTCGAACACGAGGTTGTCGCTTTCGGAATAGACTTTTTCGATTGCTGAAGGAAGGGGATAGTTTTCCGGTTTGAGGACATGGATGGAACCAAGCACATGAAGCGTTCCATTGGTTGAAGTGGCTCTCCATAGGCAGGTTTCCGCAAGGGCCGGTCCGGCAAAAAACAAGCCGGTGAGCAGTGGCAGGGCATAGACTTTCCGGATCGCGCGAATGGTTGACATTTTACCTCCTGAACAGTCGTTTAACACTACAGGTTCGCCTCGGATAGAAAAGACTTAATCCGGCAAAGCCGGAACCTTGCTGCTTGTCCGATTAAATTTCTTATCTTCTTGCCGCACTAAGTGATCACTCTAGAATGCGATTCATTATCACTGTGAACGAGAACCAATAACCTTATGGAGCAATAAAATGGAAACGAATGCTGTAGTGGTCTCAACTAATACCGGAGCAGCTCCGATGTTGGAAAAGATCCAGACAATGGGGCTGGATTATGGCGCCAGAATTCTGGGCGCATTGATCGTATTGATTGTCGGTTTCTGGCTTGCAAAGACGATCCGAAAAGGCGTCGTCAAACTAATGCAGAAGCGCGCCGTGGATCCGACACTGATCTCTTTTCTGGCGAGCCTGCTCTCCGTGGCGATGAAGATTTTCGTCATTGTGGCGGCCCTGGAAAAGCTCAACATCAAGACGACCTCGTTCATCGCCATTCTCGGTGCTGCCGGATTGGCTATCGGTTTGGCCCTGCAGGGCTCGCTGGCCAACTTTGCATCGGGTATTTTGATGATCATCTTCAAGCCCTTTAAGGTGGGCGACTTCATCGAAGCGGGCGGTGCCATGGGCGGTGTGATCGAAATCGGCATCTTCACCACCATCCTGAAGTCTCCCGATAACAAAAAGGTGATCGTGCCGAATGCCCAGATCACCGGCGGGAATATCACCAACTTCAACGCCAACGGGACGCGCCGAATAGAAATCATTGCCGGGATCAGCTATGACGACGACATCGATAAGGCCAAGGCGGTGATCAATGACATCATCGCTGTCGATGAGCGTATCCTGAAAGATCCGACGCCGGTGGTAGCGGTGTCGGAGCTGGCGGACAGCAGCGTGAATATAGTCGTTCGCCCGTGGGTCAATCCCGCCGATTACTGGGCGGTCTACTTCGACATGACCGAGACAATCAAAAAGAAATTCGACGCGGAAGGCATCAGTATTCCCTTCCCGCAACGCGATGTGCATCTCTACGAGCACAAGGAAGACTGATATCCCAGCCATTGGGCACTTGTTTGAAACCGCCGCGCCATGCACACTGCCCGGCGGTTTTTTATTACGGGTGGGGTCAGTACGAAGCATTATGAGCGTAGCGGAATCTTTGATGCGCGATGCCCGGACTGACTCCCCGAGTGGAGTTTGGGATGTATAAGACGGTTAATGATGTCGATTGGGAAAACTGGGTTCCGGTGACGGTGGCCACGCTGATGTTTGTGATCCGTAAAGGGCGGATTCTCCTGATCCATAAGAAACGCGGATTCGGCAAGGGCAAGATCAATGGACCCGGTGGAAAGCTGGAGCCGGGCGAAACCCCGCTCGAATGCGCTGTCCGTGAAACGCAGGAAGAATTGTGCATTACGCCGACGGGCGTGGAATATGCCGGCGAGCTTCATTTCCAGTTTACCGACAATAATTCGATCCATGGATTTGTCTACACGGCGACCGGTTACGAGGGCGAGCCCACCGAAACCGACGAAGCCGATCCGATCTGGTGCTCGATCGACGAACTGCCTTTTGAGCATATGTGGGAGGACGATCCCACCTGGTTCCCGCACATGCTCGAGGGACGCCGCTTTTCCGGCCGCTACATCTTTGACGACGACCGCATGTTGGACGCCGTTATCGACCTCGGTTAATAATTTTGCTTTGAAAATAACGCTATGAAGCGTCGAAACAAGCGTGTGCCTTTATTGCACACTGTTTTTTATTGATGTGGGGACATGGGTGAGTAGGGTGCCGCTTTCTTTAAGAGGAGGTTGGAATGAATCCCATAAAATCGATCAGTCTTTTTCTTTCCGCAGCCCTGCTTTCCGGTTGCTGCTCGACCTGTCCGCCCGACGGACCCAAAGGCCCCGAGCTGGTATCTTCGGGGCGGGCAACTGAATCCGGAAACTATGCCGAGGTGGGCCTGAGGTTTACCACGTTCGGCGATTTTGTTGCATTGTTTTCACCGAGCCGCTGGAGAAATCCTGTTGAAACCGGTGGCAGCCTGTCGTGGCTCAACCCGATTGCATGGAGTGAGGATGCCGGCCGCACGGGCCGAATCCTTCTGGGCGAAGTGGCCATTGTGGGCGGCGTTGCCGCTGCTGCGGCCGGTGGAAGCAGTTCCGGATCCAGTGGGGGCGGGGGGGCAACCACGACTCCTCCGCCTCCGACCGGTGGCGGCGGAGGGACAATTCCGGGTGGTGGTGGTGGGCCTCCACCAGCGCCTGGGGGCCCGGGAGGACCGTAGGCACTTTCATAGCCCCGTGCTCATTTGCATGGGGCTTTTTTGTCGTGACACAAAGAAAATCAGGGACTGGAAAATGAATTTCCAGCCTTGGGAAGCAGCAGTCTGGGGGAGCCGGCAGTTTTAGCCGACGATCGAGACGTTACTGGCTTGCGGACCTTTTTGTCCGCTTTCGACTTCGAACGTCACGCTTTGGCCTTCCTGCAAGGTGCGGCGACCTTCTGCATTGATGGCGGTGAAGTGAACGAATACATCTTCACCGGATTCGCGGGCAATGAAGCCAAAGCCCTTTTCATCGTTGAACCATTTAACCGTACCGGTTTCTAGCTGGTCTGACATACTTACTGCACTCCTAAACAGGCCGTTTCCGACCATTCTTACTTGCTTGACCAGGTCTCCTGAGAGAACCGGCCGTTGATTATACACCCCCGAAGGGCGGATTGCACTCAATCCATAATCAAAAGCTAGAGACGAAAAAGAAGAATTGCGAGAACTGTTTCCGCTTATTTAAAGGCATAAAACAGCCCTGAATTCATGTGAACCGACGCGCAAAAAGCAGCCGCGATTGGAGGGGATTGTTAAATCGGTATTTAAATACCAATTTAGTATTGTATTTGAAATCGGGCGGTGTAATAAAAACATCTCAATTCTAGACGTGATAAAAGTGTGCATCTTTTCTAGCATCTGCAAACTTTGAGGATCATCGCGATATGTCCATGCATAAAATCAAAATAGAGCTGCCGACCGACGACTATTATGAAGCGGAGGTTGCCTGCCGTAATTCGTGTCCCGTCAAGACCGATGCCCGCGGATATTTGATGGCCACAGTCGCCGGTAAGTATGAAGAGGCGTATGCTATTTCGCGCGCCACAAATCCTTTTGCATCGATTTGCGGAAAGGTGTGCGGTGCCCCTTGCGAAAAGGGATGTCGCCGTGCCGATGTAGATGAAGCCGTCGTCATCCGCAACATCAAGGGCTACCTCACCGAAAAGCGCGGTCCTGAAACCGGCGACCTCAAGACCCCTTTGACCTATTCAATCGCGCCCGGTTCCGTCGAACCCGAACTCAACGGCAAATCAGTGGGAATCATCGGCGGCGGTTGCGCGGGCTATACCTGCGCACACGACCTCGCCCGCCTCGGCTACAGTGTCACCATCTACGAACGTTGGGAAAAATCGGGTGGCCAGCTTGTACAGGGCGTGCCGATCAACCGTCTGTCGCGCAAGGTGGTGGCGAAGGAACTGGCCTCGATCGAGCTCTTCGACAACATTGAAGTGAAGAACGGCATCGATGTGGGAAGCGACATCACGTTCCAGGAGTTGGAACAGAAGCATGACGCCGTATTCATTGGTGTTGGTCTGGCGCGCGGGAAGAGCATTCCCATTCCGAATGCCGACCACAAGGATGTGCATATCGGTCTGGCCTTCCTGTTTGATTTTAACATGCGTGAAAAGTGGGACCTTTCCAGCAGGCGTTCGATTGTGATCGGTGGCGGCGACGTCGCGTTCGACGTGGCGCGCTCGGCTTTGCGCTGCGGCTCGCCGGAAGTGCAGCTGGCCTGTCTGGAACGCGAGCACCTCGACGAAATGACCGGTTCCGTCGATGAACGTGAGGGCGGGCGCCGCGAAGGCGTAGTGATCAACGATGGCTGGGGTCCGCGCGAAATCGTGGTTGAAGACGGTAAGATCAAAGGATTGATCGTCAGCAAAGTAATTCGGGTATTCGATGAGGAAGGAAAATTCTCGCCGCAGCTTGAAGAGGAAACGCGCCTGATCGAAGGCGATGCCGTATTTATGGCGGTGGGACAGGGATCCGACCTGGGCTTTCTTGAAAATTCCGGCGTTGAAGTAACGCCGCAGGGTCTGGTGAAGGTGGGCGACGAAGAAACACTAGCCACCAGCAAACCCAATGTTTTTGTAGCCGGCGATATTGCCCTTGGCCCCAAGCTGTTTATCGACGCGGTCGCTTCCGGCAGTAAGGCGGCGCAGGGCATTCATGCTTATCTCTCCGGCGGCAAGCCGCTGTCGTTGAAACGCAAGCTGACCTTCACCGATCTGCCGGAATATGACCGCGGCTCGGTTTATGTGGACGAGGAGCGCGAGGAGCGCGAAGAGCTTCCGGTCAAACCGGCCGAAGATCCGGAATTCAACACGACCGTCGAATATCCTGATAAGGAAGCGAAGGAGCAGTCGGCACGCTGTCTGGAATGCCACATTCATCCAACCTTCGAGGGCGACATCTGCATTCTCTGCGG
>JBFHPA010000080.1:0-9295 GCA_041592955.1 Pontiella sp. | reverse complement strand
CTCGTTGCCTATATTAAGTTTCATCAATTCAGCTTTCTTACGAAGGATCGCTGTTCGGGTTTCTACATCCGGTTTACTGAGTTCTGTCACCAATCCCCACTCAAACCGGGAAATCAAACGCGGAGCAAGACCGGCCAGCTCGCTGGGTGTGCGGTCCGACGTAAGAATAATCTGCCGATGTCCTTCGAAGAGGCTGTTGAACGTATGGAAAAACTCCTCCTGAAGACGCTGCTTTCCATCCAGAAACTGAATATCGTCAATCATCAGCATGTCAATCTTGCGGTATTTCTTCCGGAATGCCATGACGTTATTGTTTTGAAGCGCGTCGATATATTCGTTCGTGAAGGTTTCGCAGGTAATGTAACAGATTTTGGATTTTGGTTTCTTTTTTATGATGTGGTTGCCGATGGCCTGCATCAGGTGGGTTTTTCCCAATCCAACACCGCCGTAAATGAAAAGCGGGTTATAGGTTCTCGACGGCGAGTTTGCCGCAGCCATTGCGGCAGCATGAGCAAACTGATTAGCAGGCCCGACCACATACGAATCGAAGGTATAATTCGGATTCAGATTGTGGTCCTGCCGCCTGTTTCCGTGTAACGAGATATTCGACAGCGAGATCGAAGCACCACTTGGTTCCGGGTCCCCTTTTTCGGCTTTAAAGCAGCCTGAATCGACTTCCAGCGATAATTCCATCTCTTTCCCGGTCACAACCATGACCGTTTTGGAAATCATGGGAAGATAGTTTTCTTCCAGCCAGTCCTTGTAGAAGTCATTCGCAACGACCAGACGCATCTTATTCCCTGTCACGTCGGTACACTGAATCACAGCAATCCAGCGATCAAAAATATCTCGGGAAAGAATGCCTTTGAGCTGTTTGCACGCATCTTCCCAAATATGAAGGTGTTCCTTGTCCATTTCTTAAACCACTCTACCCCTTGCTACATATTACGTTGTTTATTGACAAGTTATTAACAGCCAGTAACTTCCTATTCTGTGAAGCGAGTTTTGAAGATAGATTAAGCACATTGCATGCTCAAGTGATTAAGAAAAAAAGCCACACAAAAAGACGAGCACCACAAAATGTGGTTAAAATAAATGACTGAAGCACAACATAGCGGATGCATTTTACGAAGTGTGCTCAGGCAAAAATAACACCAGTCCAAATGTGATGACCGTAAGACCAAGATTTAGAGGAGGTTGTGCCTAAATGAATCGATTAACAGGCCTGATTTTTCTATCAGGATCGTCTCCCAGCACCACGAATATTCGCTACATGGCCGGATTTACCGCTCCGGATCCGTTCCTGTATGTAAAGAGCGGGGCAGGGGATTATCTGGTTGTATCGAAAATGGAAAAAGAGCGCGCCGTTCGGCAATCCAAACCCGGCACGCTTGTCTGCACGCCGGGCGAGCTGGGGCTGACGGGAAAAAAGGCGGGCGACTTCGTTGAGCAAATCCGCAAACTCATGGCGGTTGCCGACATACGACGCATCCAGGTCCCGTCGGATTTCCCTGCAGGACTCTTTCAGTCCCTGCAAAGAAAGAGCATCGACATAACAATCAAACGAACGGCGATCTGTCCGGAACGTATTGTCAAAAGCAGGGAGGAGATCGCCATGATTCGCGGCAGCCAGCGCGCCGCCGTGGCGGCCATGAAGGGCGCCGTTGCGCTGATTGCATCCGCAGGAATCGACCGGAAGAATCGCCTGATTCACGGCAAGAACCCATTGACCTCCGAAACTGTGCGTCAGCTCATCAACAAGATTCTGATCGATCTCGACTGCTCCGGAAACGATACGATCGTGGCGGGCGGCGAACAGGCGACCGACCCGCATGAACGCGGAAGCGGGCAGCTTTTTGCCGGACAGGCAATCATACTCGATATTTTTCCGCGCAGCGAAAAGACCGGATACTGGGGCGACATCACCCGCACCGTTTGCCGCGGCCCGGCCCCGCCAGAGCTTAAAAAGCTTTATCTAGCCGTCAAGGCGGCGCAGAGCAAGGCGCTGAGCGCCGTGCGAGCCGGAATCTGCGCGGATAAAGTTCACGAGACCGCCCAAAAGGAATTTGCGCGGCGCGGCTTTGAGACCATGGAAAAAGAGGGAAAGAACATCGGCTTCATCCATGGCACTGGACATGGGGTGGGGCTCGACATCCATGAACGTCCCCGGCTTGGGAGTAGCGGTGAAACACTCGAAGAGGGGCATGTGGTCACCGTCGAACCCGGACTCTACTATCCCGGACTGGGGGGCATCCGAATCGAGGATACGGTCGTCGTGACGGAAACAGGATTCCGCTATCTGGCGACATGCCCGAAAAAGTTTGAGCTTTTGTAGGCAATAGCCCCTTGCTACGCTGCGTTATACATACGAACACAAGTTCGAAAGGTATGCGAATGAATATAAAACTCATGGTTATAGCCTCGTCGGTTCTGGTCTTTTCATCCGTCGCGCAAGAGACCAATGATTTACCCCGTGTTCACGACAAACCTCCCCGGCCGGAACAGCGGCGCAGGGAAGGCCGTGGAGAGCAGTCGCCCGAGAAAAAAGCTCAAATGCATGAGCGGCGGCTGCAGCTCATGGAACGGTCGCTCGATAAGATGGGTGTAAGCGAGGAGCAGCGCGCCCGGATCCATCAGCTGCAAAGAGCCCATAGCGAAACCATGCGGGCTAACTCGAAACAGATCACCGAAGCACGTAAAGAGCTTTCGAATCTACAGGACGCCGGTGCTTCCGTAGCGGAAATTGATGCTGCCATCGATACCGTGACACACGCGCAGGCTGAACAACTTAAGATTTTGGTACGCAACCGGATGGAAATGGAAAAGATTCTAGGGAAGGAAAAATATGGCCTTTTCATGGACAATGCCCGCAGCCAGTTCCGCAAGCATGGCCGTCGTGGCGGTTCAGGCATGCCGCCGCGCCCCGGTTTGCCGCCCATACCCGTAGATGAAAATCAGGGCGACGCGCCTCCGCCTCCCGGTTCAGCGAAAGAGCTGCTTCCTCCGGCCCCATAAGAGAGGCACAAATTTCCATTCTATATCGGAATCTGCCTGCTTTTTCAGTCCGCCTGTGGTAGCATGTTTTTGATGGTGGAAAAAAAGCCCAGCCCCCTGCAGGCCAGTTTTTGGCTAACGGATCAGGAGAAGCGCTATATTCTTGTTATCTGCGCGCTGCTGTTTATCGGTCTGGCGACTCGCTACTTCTACTTGAAAAACGAAAAACCCGAGGTATTCATGCCCGCCGGCGTCGAGCATGTAACGCATAACCATGAATGATTGTATATTCTGCAAGATTGTCGCAAAGGAGATTCCGTCAACCGTCATCCATGACGATGACGACGTGCTCGTCTTTATGGATATCGGTCCGATTATCAAGGGCCACGCGCTGGTGATCCCCAAAAACCACTACGATCCGGTCGGTGAAACTCCGGACGATCTGCTCGCCAAACTTCACATCACCGCCAAAAGGATTGCGCAGGCGCAAATGAACGCGCTCGGCGCGGATGGCGTCAATATCATGCAGAACAATGGTAAGGCTGCGGGACAGGAAGTCGAACACCTGCACGTGCATGTAATCCCGCGCTTCGACGACGATGGACACCATTGGAACTGGAATGCAAAAAAATACGATAATTTCGACGAAATGAATGACTTGGCAGATAAATTGCGTAATCAGCTGGAAAGACAATGAACAGCCCTAATATATACGAATTACTCGAACCCGTTCTGCAGAAGGACGGCCGCTACACGGTTGCCGCCTACATGTTTGTCCGCGAAGGGCTCGACCACACCGTGCGCAAGCTCGAAAAACCCCGCCATGTTTCGGGGCAGGAGTTGCTCGAAGGAATGCGCGAATATGCCCTCGAGGAATACGGCCCCATCGCCAAACGTGTTCTCTCCGAGTGGGGGATCAATGAATGCATCGACTTCGGCAACATTGTCTTCAATCTCGTCAGCGAAGGTATGCTTGGAAAGACGGACGAGGACTCCATCGATGATTTCGTGAAAGGCTACGACTTCACCGAAGCCTTTCTTCATCCGTTCCGCCCCAAGGAGCCGATCGGCCTCCTTCTCGACCAGCCCGTCTCCGCCGACCAAGGCGCATAGCGCGGAATTTTCCAGCCTTTGGAAGTGGAAACACGTGCTGTAATCTATATATTTCGTGCCCTTGCATCTTCAACAAATGGAGTAGGGCGCGATGGACGAAAACTATCCTTTTCAAAGCATAGAGAAAAAGTGGCAGAACTTCTGGGACGATAACGGAGTTTTTGAGACCGATTTGGCGACGGCGGGAAATCCGTATTACTGCCTGATGATGTTTCCGTATCCCTCCGGCAAGCTCCACGTCGGGCACGGCCGCAACTACATTATAGGCGACGCCGTTGCCCGGTACAAAAAAATGCAGGGCTTCGACGTGCTCACGCCAATGGGCTGGGACTCCTTCGGGCTGCCGGCCGAAAACGCCGCGATCAAAACCGGCACACCACCGGCCGAATACACCGCCGCCAACATTGCCACCATGAAGGAGCAGCTCCGCGCCTGGGGCTGCATGTATGACTGGGACAAAGAAGTCACCTCCTGCATGCCCGACTACTATAAATGGACGCAGTGGCTTTTTATTCAGTTCTATAAGCAGGGCCTCGCCTACAAAAAGAATTCCAACGTCAACTGGTGCCCCTCGTGCGCCACTGTGCTTGCCAACGAACAGGTGGTTGACGGCGCGTGCGAGCGCTGCGATTCCGAAGTCGACCAAAAATCGATGGACCAGTGGTTCTTCAAAATCACCGACTATGCCCAGCGCCTGCTCGATGATCTCGATACGCTCGACGGCTGGCCAAGCCGCGTGAAGACCATGCAGAAAAACTGGATCGGTCGCTCCGAAGGCGCTGAAATTGATTTCCCGATCGTGCCGCGCAAAGACGGGGCAGGGGACCACACCGATAAGATTTCCTGCTACACCACCCGCGTCGACACCATCTATGGCTGCACCTATATGGCGCTCGCTCCCGAGCATCCGGAACTGAAAAGCCTCGTCGTCGGCCTGCCGCAGGAAGCCGAAGTGCTCGAATTTATCAAGGCCAGCTCCAAGCTGACCAACCTCGACCGCGAGGCCGACGAGGTTGAAAAGGAAGGGCGCTTTACCGGGCGCTACCTCATCAACCCCTACAATGGCGAAAAAATTGAGCTGTGGGTAGGCAACTATGTCCTCATGTATGGCACCGGCGCAGTCATGGCCGTTCCGGCGCACGACCACCGCGACTTTGCCTTCGCCAAAAAATATGACCTGCCGATCAAGCTTTCCATCCAGAATGCGGATAAATCGCTCGTGCTCGACGAAATGGAAGACGCATTTACTGAAGACGGCACCTGCGTGGACTCCGCTGAATTTTCCGGCGTCGGCAACCGCGAAGCGATAAAGCAGATGATTGCGCTGGCCGAAGAAAAAGGATTCGGAGCCGGCAAGATTAACTTCCGCCTGCGTGACTGGCTCATTTCCCGCCAGCGCTACTGGGGCGCGCCGATCCCGATGGTGTATTGCGCCGACTGCGGCGTCGTTCCGGAAAAGGAGGAAAACCTGCCGATTCTGCTGCCGACCGATGTGGAATTTAAAGCCGAAGGCGAATCGCCACTCAAATCCAGCGAAGCCTTCATGAACTGCGCATGCCCGAGCTGCGGAAAACCGGCCACACGCGAATCCGACACCATGGACACCTTTGTCGACTCCTCCTGGTATTTCCTGCGCTACCTCAGCGCGCAGGATTCCACGCAGGCGATCGATTCCGTCCTTTCCAACAAGTGGATGCCGGTCGATCAATATATCGGCGGCATCGAGCACGCGATTCTGCATCTGCTCTACGCCCGCTTCTTCACCAAAGCCATCAAAGATCTCGGCCTCATCGATTTCGACGAGCCCTTCAAGCACCTCTTCACGCAGGGCATGATCTGCAAAAAGGGCCCCGACGGTAACCTATACAAAATGTCCAAGTCCAAAGGCAACGTCGTCAGCCCCGAAGAGCTGCTCGCTAAATATGGTGCCGATACCGTTCGCCTCTACACGCTCTTTATCGGCCCGCCCGAAAAAGAAGCCGAATGGCAGGATACCGGTGTTGAAGGTGCTTCGCGATTCCTCAAACGCATCTGGCGCCGGGTTTCCGAAAACCTCGATCTGCTTAAATCCGTTGAAGGCAAAAAGCCCGTCCTTGACGGCATGGGTGATGCCGAGCGCGATCTTTATCGCAAAACCAACGAAACCATCCAGCAGATCACCCGCGGGCTCGACGGTGCGTTTACCTTCAATACCGCCATCGCCGCGATCATGGAACTGATGAATTCCATCGACCACCTCAAGATTTCCGACGACAGCTCCGAATCCGCTAAGATCGTTTTCCGTGATGCCATCCAGAATGTCGTGCTGCTGCTCTCCCCGTTTGCGCCGCACATTGCGGAAGAGCTGTGGGTGCAGCTCGGCCACGAAGCCGGTGTGATGAATGCCGACTGGCCGGTCGTGAACAAAGAAGCCCTCAAGCGCGACGAGCTCCAGCTCGCGGTTCAGGTCAACGGCAAAGTCCGCGACCAGATCAAAGTCCCGTCTGCCGCGACCAAGGAAGAGATCGAAGCCACCGCCCTCGCCGCCGAAAAAGTCCAGCACTGGCTCGAAGGCAAAACCGTCCGCAAAGTCATCGTCGTCCCCGGTCGCCTTGTGAACATCGCCGTTTCGTAAATGTAGCCGCGAGATTGCTTCTTTTGGCGCTATCACTTGCCGCGTTGCGCACGGACGGGACGTCTTGACCCCTTTGGCGAAACGACCGACATTTCGAGGTCGCAACCGAAATGCTTTAGTTGACTCAAGGAACGGATGATCCGGCTGTACGAAGAAATTCAAACCGAAGGACCCGAGGTCCACATGTAAAGTAGAAACAACTGGCTGGATTTGTGAATCATGGTAGAATCAATTGAGTTCAAATTCTGATGGCAGGTAATTTGATGAATGGGTTTCGTTTACGATTAAGACGCCAAAGTATCTGGCTGTTTCTATTTGGAGTTGTTCCTGTGGTGGCTGCGATCAATCATGCAGAGACTCCGCAACGGGTAATGGTTTCTGTTTCGAAGCCTGATCAGGTGTTGGTGTATCGCCTTGATTCTGAAACCGGCAACCTGTTTCTTGAGAGCAAGATAGAAACGAGTACCGCTCCGGGGTCCATGTGTTTCAACCAGAATGGAACTCGGCTCTACGTTTCACTTAGGAATCCGGGAGCCATCGCGGTGTACAACGTAGGTGCCGGGGTGGACCTATCCCTTATTGGAAAAGTAAATACCGGTGCCTATGGAGGCTACGTCAGTGTGCACCCGTCCCAAAATTTTCTGCTAAGCTCTTACTATGCAGCTGGTCAGGTATCTGTGCATCGTATCCAAAAAAATGGCATGATTGCTGAGAAACCCATTCAGCGGATCAAGACTGACGATAAAGCCCATGCGGCGGTTAGCGATCCCAGCGGAAATTTCCTTTTCGTTCCCCACACGAGTCCAAATAAGATTTTCCAATTTCGTGTCGATCCTGTCGGCGGAGAGCTTCTATCCAGCAACCCTCCATTCCTTTCCCGAAATGCCAATACGGGTCCTCGCCATTTGTGGTTTCATCCTCATTCAGGGAAAGCTTATGGCAGCGATGAACAAGGCAGCAGTATCAGCGCATATGAGTTGAATTTGAAAGAGGGGACATTGTCTCTCATTGAGACGCTTTCGAGTCTGCCGAGCGGTTTCGAAGATGAGAACTCGACCTCAGACATTGAAGTCCACCCGTCAGGAAAATACGTCTATATCGCTAACCGAGGTCACAACTCGATAGCGGGTTTTGCGATCGACGAAGAGACAGGGACCATGACTTTTCTAGATCACGTAATGGTGGACCCCGTGCCCCGTTCCTTTAACATAACGCCCAAAGGGGACTTCCTCATCGTAGCGGGACAGCGTACGAGGAGTCTTAAGGTTTTCAGAATCGGGGAAAGCGGTAAATTAGTTTACTCTCAAACGGTTCAAATTGATGGCAATCCTTGGTGGGTTGTATCCCAGCCCCAATAGTTTCGCTCTTTTTTCGCGGCAGCAAAAGGGTCAGAACGCTTTTCTCGTCATGCTGGCCCGGGCTCCTAGCGAGATGCGGGGTTGATTGCCGAATAAAAAACGGCCGCCTAAGCAGAACATACGAGGGAACGTAATCTCCTTGGCGGCCAGTTCAAATGTCTTCCGCAAGCCCTTCGGGCGTCTTTCAGAAACCTAAAACTGCAGGGAGACTTTTCCGCTGACGGCATGCTCAACATAATCGGCCGAGAACAGACCGTCATAGTCGATTTCAAATTTGGCGCTGTCGTATCTCCAACTCCAGATATCGAGGCCGAGGCCAAGGCGGAACAGATTTTCTTCGCGCGCACGAACGCCGAAGCTTCTTCCGCCTGCGGCGGTCGTGTAGCTGAAATCTTTCATGTCAGGATTAAACTCGTGCAGCCAGTGCGCCCGGATTTCAGGAAGTACAGCGAGGCTCTTGACCATCCAGTCAATCTGGTGTTGAGCGGACACATTCACGCCGATGGCAGCGAGATAGGACCATTCGTCATAGGCCTGAATCGTTTTTGGAATTAATCCCCCGCGGTTATATGCATCCTGCTCATAGTAGGAGGTGAGCAAAGAGGCTTCGGGCGTAATTTTCAGGGAGTCGTTGGCATTGAAGGATTTTCCGCCGCCGAGGTATCCGCTGAAAATGAACGAGTCGAAACCATCGTTGGCGATGATATTTTTTGACTCGGTTTCAGATGTACCGTAGGTGAGGGCGAGGTCCACAAACAGATCTTCTCCGCCAATGGTGGAATAGATCGAACCGTGGTAGGTGGTTACATCGGCACTGTAGGTATCGCCGGCATCAATGTCCGCAACGCCCGCTCCGCCCGCGAGACCGATAAGAAGGTTCCCAAAGTTCTTGTCAACACCGATCACACTGCCATAGGTCTTGGCATCATACGCGGCGAAACTGCCCTGCCGATCGCGTTCGGCGGACGATCCATAGGCGCGAGCCCAGCCCTGCATGTCGCCGGCGTCTTGCTGCGGTCCGGCTGCACCGACCGGAGCAGACGTTTTGCCGAAGCGCGGTTTAGTGGAAGCAAAGCCATTCATGGAGCGGAACTCGGTGCCGCGGGCGGCAATCTGTTGAGCAATTTGCTGTTGTGTCTGGAAGCCGGCTTCGGCGGCATCCGGCACCTGCGTTTCGGAATAACGGACCAGGCGCTCCTGGCTTATCATCTCGAGT
>JBFHPA010000079.1:0-9839 GCA_041592955.1 Pontiella sp. | reverse complement strand
TTTCGGAAAAGCCCGGTAATACACCGTTATTGGATGAATTCCGCGCGCCGTTCTACGAAGACGAGCGCTTTCTGGCCAGCATGGGTATCTATGTCTTTAAAATGGATGTTCTAAAAAAGGTTTTGGAGGAAAATGACCAGCCGGATTTTGGAAAGCACATCATTCCAGAAGCCATTAGCAAATATCGGGTGGTCAGCTATGTTTTCGAGGATTATTGGGAGGATATCGGAACCATTCGATCATTTTGGGCGGCCAATTTAGCGCTTACCGACACCCTTCCCAGCTTCTCCTTCTACGACATGGAAGCGCCGATCTACACACGGATGCGCTATCTCCCGCCATCGAAGATCAATCAGTGTGCGGTCAGTCGATGCCTGCTTTCGGATGGGTGCATTCTTTCCGGCGAACGGGTCGATCACTGTGTGGTCGGGCTGCGCGCACTGGTGGGCGAGGGCTCGGTGGTCGAGGACTCGATTATCATGGGAGCGGACTATTATGAGCATGATGCGGTCGATGAAAGTTCGGATGTGCCGATGGGGATCGGCAAAAACTGCATGATCAAGAATGCGATTATCGACAAGAATGTCCGTATCGGCGACAACGTGGTCATTACGCCTGAAGGCAAGGATGAAAACGAGGATGCCGATCTTTATTGCGTGCGCGACGGAATCATCGTCATTCCGAAAAACACCGTCATCCAATCGGGCACCGTTCTCTAAATCACGAGACGACCAGACCGACCACAAGTACAAACGTCATGATAACGGTGACGCCAACCTTTAGAAAAATTACACCGACCCGCGCCAGTACAGCACCCGTCGCCACATGAGCCGCGTGCGCAGTCTTTTTCATCCTGGCATGCTCAACAAGGAACGCGCCACCGAAGCTCCCCAGTGCCATACCGATCAGATTTCCAAGGATGGGAATCGGGATGAAGGTGCCCAGCACCATCCCAAGCAGGCCGCCGCCGACTGCGGCCCATCCGGCCGCTCTCGATCCGCCCCGCTTCTGGACGCCCCATGCGCCGGCCAGACCCTCTGCGATTTCAACCCCAACGCAGAGTAGCAGAAAGGTGATCAGGGTTCCAATTCCGGGAAACTCCGGCCAGTTGACCCATGCCGCCAGACCTGCGGCCGCCAACACGAGCCAGGTGCCCGATAGCGAAAGGCAGGACAGAAGAAAGCCCGTGATACAAAGCAGGAATCCAAGGGTGTAAACCACAATCTCGGACGACGCCTGCCAGTCGATACCCATGGTTTAGTCGAGACCGCTGATCCATTGTGTAAGCAGACGCGCACCGAAAAGGGTCGCCCCCGGTGCCTGATGCGGCTTGGACGATTCAAGCCAGGCCGTGCCGGCAATATCAAGATGTGCCCACGGAATATCTTGCGGCACAAACGCCTGAAGAAATGACGCAGCGGTGGCGGTTCCTGCCACACCGGATTTCCCAAGGTTGGAAATGTCCGCAAAGTCGGATTTCATTTCATCGGCATAGTCCTTGTAGAGCGGCAACTGCCAAAGACGTTCCCCGGACTGCTTGCCGGATCCGATGAGTGAATGGATGAGTTTATCGTCATTGCCTAGAATCGCAGCGGCGGATGAGCCGAGCGCAACAATGCATGCTCCGGTGAGAGTCGCAAGATCAACGATGGCCCGAGGCTTCAGATCGGCCGCGAGGCCCAGCGCATCGGCCAGAACAAGTCGACCTTCGGCATCGGTGTTGAGCACCTCGATGGTCTTGCCCTTGTAGGCCTTGATGATATCTCCGGGACGCGTGGCCCGGGAGCCCGGCATGTTTTCCGCGGCGCCAAGAATTCCGACCACCGGAATCTTTACCTTCATGCGCGCAATCATCTGCATGGCGGCAAGCACAGCCATGCCTCCGCATTTGTCATAGCGCATCCAGCCCATGCCTTTGCCGGGCTTCAAGGAGATACCACCCGAATCAAACGTAACGGTCTTGCCGACCAGAACGACGGGCTTGGCTTTCGTGCCGGTGCAATTATGCTTGAGAATGATCATGCGGGCGTCGCGGGCGCTGCCCTGGGCCACAGAAAGTATGCCTCCGCAGCCCTTTTTGGTGAGTTCGCTTTTGCCCAGCACCTGGCAGGACAGTTCATTGGCTTTCGCCATGGTTTTTGCCCAGCTTGCGATCTTCTCGGGCGGCGCTTGGTTCCCGGGCAAATTGGCAAGGTCGGCGGTGTTCAGCATGGCGCTTCCCTGAACTTCCGCCGTTGAAAGGAGCGTGCGGTTGCTGATTTTTCCGGCAAAGACGAGCGAGCTCGCCTTCTTTTTTTTCGCTTCGGTTTTGAAGGAAGAAAAATCATACGTTCCCCATGCAGCACCTCGTCCGGCGAGCAATAGGTAATCACTTTGCGAAAGGCTTTTGAGCCTGATGTCGGCGGCCATGGCATAGGTTTTAAAGCCCGCCGCGCAACCGGCCCGCACAGCTGCCGCGGCTGCCTGTTCGAGCAATCCGTTATGATAATGTTCCGACTGCCCCAGGCCGGATGCGATCACCTGTTTTCCATTCAGTTGAACGATCGAGATTTGGCCTGCTTCGCCTTCAAACGCGGTTTGCTTCAGCAGTGCGTTCAGCTCTTTTCGGGCAGCTGTATAGCCCGCGGGCAGGAGATTCTCTGTTCCTTGATAAAAGACGACAAGTGCATTTTTATTTTGATCGAACAACGGGGTCGAAGAGCCGGAAATTTTCATTTTACTTTACTCCCTCGGGAATCTTGGCTTTCGGATCGGCCGGCCGGTTGTTGACGGAAAAACCCGACAGCGCGATAGATTCTTCAAAATTCATTTTCCTGATGCTGCTGCTCTTATAGCTGATGGCCATCGTGTTGTTTTGAAGGTCAAACTCGCTTTTGACATAGCCGGGAACCGTGCGCAGCCTGTTTTGAATATAGATGGCGGCATTGGAGGTTGTCATGTCGGGGAT
The DNA here is from genome assembly GCA_041592955.1 of Pontiella sp. Taxonomy (GTDB): domain Bacteria; phylum Verrucomicrobiota; class Kiritimatiellia; order Kiritimatiellales; family Pontiellaceae; genus Pontiella. The sequence goes on along the minus strand of JBFHPA010000079.1, from coordinate 6,892 downwards.
CTGATAGATATTGGAAACAATCTCTTTCCGGAAACACCAGAACATGAAGGTTGGGTCGGCCTTTTTTTCCAGTTTCCGTGCCTCGCGATCACCGCATCCGGTAAGGGCAATAAACGCAGCCGCAAAAGCAACAGGTAATAATTTCTTCATAGCATGCCTTTCATATCGGTTAAATCAAGAATGCGCGGAACTATAGTTCATGCATCAGCTTATATCGATAAATTTCGGTCCACTTTGGCGGGGCCGAAAAACCCTCCTGCATCAGATAGCGGAAGTGGTTTATTTTCGTAACCACATCCGGGAATATTGCATCAAACAGGTAGCAGAATTCAGCATAGTTTTTCTCCGCATCCTCAAAGCGCTCCTGCAGCTGGTACGCGAGTCCAAGGCCTATCATGGGCCCCGGACTGTCGGGAAAATCCAAGCGGACCTGTTCATACATGGATCCGGCCTCTGCCGGATTGCCCTGCAGCATGTAAATGCCGGCCAGTATTATGCGGGCACGGGATGCCTCGTCGGGATAATGCCTTATGATCGACTGGCCGGTGCTTACCGCTGTTCGTATATCACGTTTGGCGTAGGCATCATTCAATTCGGTGCTCAGCACGTCCAGTGGCGGAGCCTTTGCAATCAGATCGTATAATGTCTGCACACCGAATATAGCGGCCAGGGTTGCGACAATAATGAGTACATCAGAGCTGTCTGCCTTGAATTTTTTAAGCAATTTGAAAAAGAAGCCGCTGATGGGGCCTTGGCCATGATACCGATATTGCCTGTCAGCCTGCAGGTTCATGATGAGTGCCCCCATGGCAGGGTTTATGTTCAGGCTGCCGAACCTTTCGATAGACAGGGTGTGCCACTCCACGCATCCCTGCAGCATGACACGGGAAAAATCGAGAAGCATCGTGCCGTTTGGATCGGCGGTCTTTAGGCTCAGGTAAACGAGAAACTGCTGCATCAGTGGAAAGGAGTTGTCATCGAGCGCGGACATGCGCCAGCTCAGGACATTAAGTCCGCCCGGCAACATGCTCGCCTCCTGGATGTGATCTAGAATGATTTCCATCTTGATGTGGGGCAATTTTTTCCATAGCAAGGGCACGATCTCGCTGATTCCCCGATTGGGCACCACGGCATCACGAATGAATGCATTTGAAAACGAAGCGTCGTTCTCGTTCCAGTATTGATCGAGCAGATTGCTTTCGAGCATGCTCCGGTCGTCATCAAAGGGATTCTGTTCCATTGCGAAGAGCTTTGATGCGCGGCACAAGCGGTTGAATGCTTCAATTTCCGTGAGCAACAGAGCGGTCAGGTCGACGGTAGCCATGTCGGTCTGGTAGCTGTCGGGTACGATCGCTTCGCTTTTGTTTTTCCAGCAATGCATACCCCGCCGTTTGGGGTCGAAATGGTGCAGCATCCATTGCAGATGTCTGCGAAGCAAAGGAATGATGGTGTTCAAAAAGGTCTCATTCTTATGCACCTCCCACACGCTCTCCGCCACCTTTGCCATCAGCGGCTTGGGCGATTCGAGCACGGAATGGGTGGTGTAGGGGGCATACACAACAGGAATGGCGCCTGAGTTGGTCTGCAACTTTAACGCGCATAGAATCAGCTCCTCGGCAACCTTGACGTTCATCTGGCGCCAAGCGAGCGCGAGCGGAAAGAGTTCGTTAATGTTGAGCTGCGGAGTTTCAGAGCCGGTTGTCTGGCTCCAGGAAAGCGGAATGGTGCCTTCCGGGGGTCGAAGCGCCCGCATCATTGATTCCGCACAGATCGCGGCAAGCGAATCATGATGCGACATCTCCACAAAAAAATTACTGACGCCACTCCGGTGATCCAGCTCGGACTGGACCGCTTCCTCGATCATCATTTCCATGTAACGATCTGCAATATGACGGGCCTCCTGAAGAACCGGCGTTTTGGTGACCAGACAAAAAAGGCCCTTCCGGCAGGTCAGAAATGCGCTTTCGGTGCCGTTTTCCAGCCACACGGAGTGCTCTTCGGTGCTCAGTTCCATGGACGAAGTGAGAACGGGATCGGCAATGCCCGTCGCGCGACCCCACAAGACTCCGGGTTCGGGGACGATGACTTCGGTGCCATGGGCGTCTTTTCGTTTTTCAATGTAGGCGCAAAATCCGTTGAACAAGAGGTTTACGCGACTGTTATTCGGCACTTGGATCTGGAGAACCCAGGTGGGATTGTTGACGTTTGCGGTGATACGGCCCACCGTCCCCGTTGATCGGAAAAACTGATTGGAACTCTCTTTTCGGAACCGGGAGTGGCACCCGCGCGGCTCAAAGGTCCAGTCTGCGATCCATGGATGGGATGGATAGTTTCGAAAAATGAAATTCATTCGAAAATAGTGTTTGTTGCAGGGCCATTCATCAAGCGAATTTGTCGATCGAACCCTTTAACAAATTTTTGTAACTTAGCGTTGACGAGAGGGGGCCAGTTGCTGTTAATTCCCCCCTTTCTTCACTATAATAGGTGAACTGTGCACTTTTATGATTAAGGAGTCCCATGGCTGTATCGAAAAAGAAGGCTTCCAAGAAAGCTTCCACCAGCAAGAAAACCCCCGCCAAAAAGAAGACGGCCAAAAAAAGCGCAAAAAAAGCTCCTGCAGCCAAAGTGTTAAAGAAAACCGCCAAAACGGCTAAAAAAGCAACGTCGGCTAAAAAGACGTCCAAGACCGCTTCAACCAAAAAGTCGGCCGCGATAAAAGCCCCGGCCAAGAAAAAGGCTTCCGCCAAAAAGACTGCCGCAAAGGAATCTCCGGCTAAGAAGGCTTCTTCAAAAAAAGCTCCCGTCAAAAAGGCTCCAGTAAAAAAAGCTCCCGCCAAAAAAGCTACCGCTAAAAAGGCGCTTACAGGCAGAGCGGCAGAGAAGAAGCTGCAGGAGGATAGAGTGGCCGCCACGGTGGCTGCGGTGGATGAGGCTACGGCCGGAGGCGTCTCTTTGATGGATCGGGAAGAACGCAATGAGCGCATCAAAGAACTGATGGCATTGGCCTCCGATCACGGTTTCCTGACCTTCGAAGACATTAACGAAGCCTTTCCGGAAGACATGGTTGTTGTCGAGGATATCGATAAGATCGTCGGTCTGCTGCAAAGCATGGAGATCGACATTATCCGGCAGGATGACGTCGAAGAGTATCAGGCCCGCATGGAAAAGGAGCAGGCCGATAAGCAGAGCGCCCGTTCCGACGTGCTCGACGATCCGGTTCGCATGTACCTCAAGCAGATGGGCCAGGTTCCGTTGCTGACCCGCGAGCAGGAAGTCGAAATTTCGATGCGTATCGAGGAGGCCGAAATTGCCACCACCAAGATGTTCAACCGGCTGGGTTGTGCAACCGATGCTTATCTGGGCGTGATTGAACGTTTGGAGCTGGGCAAGGAGCGCTTCGACCGCATTATTTCAGACAAACACGTCGAATGCCGCGAGGATTATTTCAACGACCTGCCGAAGGTGCTCAAGGGCATCGACCGAAATCGCGAACTCAAGCTCAATTACTATCTGGAATCTTCCAAGGCCAAAAAAGGCGGAGAGGAAGAAGCCAAGGCGCTGAAGCTGTTCGATAAAGCGCAGGATCGTCTTTCCGACTACTTTAAGCAGTTGCATTTCAAGCAGAAAGCCATTGAGGACATTGTTCCGGAAATCGATAAACAGTACCACAAGATGAAAAATCTGCTCGCGGAGATTGATCGTCTCAAGAAAAGCCGCGCCAAAAGCGCCAATACGGATCTGCGAGCCATCCGCAAAGAGGTCCGGGAACTCGAAACCTATCTACAGATGGATCAGAAAGAGTTCATGCAGCATTACGCCGATCTGCGCGTTTGGCTCCGCAAGGGTCTTAAAGCCAAGACGGAGATGATCGAAGCCAACCTGCGTCTGGTGATCAGTATTGCGAAGAAATACACCAACCGTGGCCTGTCTTTCCTCGACCTCATCCAGGAGGGGAACATGGGACTGATGAAGGCGGTGGAAAAGTTTGAATATCGCCGCGGCTATAAGTTCAGCACCTATGCAACGTGGTGGATCCGGCAGGCGATCACCCGTTCGATCGCGGACCAGGCGCGCACGATTCGTATTCCGGTTCATATGATCGAAACGATCAACAAGCTGATGCGCATTCAAAAACAGTTGCTGCAGGAGTTCGGTCGCGAGGCGACGCCCGAAGAACTGGCCGAGGAGATGGATCTGCCCGTGGAGCGTGTCCGCGCCATTCTGAAGATTGCCCAGCAGCCGATTTCGCTGCAAAGCCCGATTGGCGACAGTGACGACACGCACTTTGGCGATTTCATCGAAGACAAATCAGCTGAAAAGCCTGACGAAATGACGGCCTTCAGCCTGCTCAAGGAAAAGATCGGCGACGTATTGCAGACGCTCACCGACCGTGAACAGGAAGTGCTGACGCTTCGTTTTGGTCTTGTGGATGGGTATCCGCGCACGCTGGAAGAAGTAGGACGCAAATTTAATGTAACGCGCGAACGCATCCGCCAGATCGAAGCCAAAGCCCTGCGAAAAATGCGCCACCCGACGCGTATCCGCAAACTCGAGGGCTTCCTCGACGGCGAATAGCCATGAGCAGCTCCATCAAACGGATCATTAAGCGGGACGGCCGCATTGCACCCCATGATCGCAGCCGCATCACCAATGCGATCTTTAAAGCCGCCGCATCGACCGGTGAGTTTGGTTTCGATGAGGCTGAGCGGCTATCCCGGTTGGTGGAGAAACGCACGGCTGAAAGCTATGCGGACCAGATCCCCACGGTTGAAGACCTTCAGGATATCGTGGAAGCCGTGCTGATGGAGAGCGGGCATATTAAAACCGCTCGCGCCTACATCCTGTACCGGCAAAAGCGCACCGAAGTGCGCGAAGCCAAACGTGGCGCTGTCGAGGCGACCGATAATATTCCCTATAAGCTCATCTACGAGGTGCTGCGCTGGAACATCGAGCATGGCTGTGAGTCTGTGGAAGGCATAAACCGGATTATCGAAGAGGGGGCCTATCCGGAACTGGTGATGGCCTGCGAGCAAAGATATGCCAATGAATGCAGGGCCGCGAGCAAGCGCATGTTGGATCATGGCGATGGAGTCCGACTCATCATTGTTGCGGGCCCTTCGTCATCCGGCAAAACCACAACGACCATCAAGATTGAAGAGCAATTGTCGACCCAGGGAAAAAAGCTGAAGGCCATTAATGTCGACAACTATTTCTTTGATCTCGAAATGCACCCGAAGGATGAATTCGGCGACTACGACTATGAGACCCCGCAGGCGTTGGATATTGAGCTGATTAACGATCACCTCGAACAGCTGCTGGACGGCAAAAAGGTCAAGACGCCGCACTATGATTTTCATTCAGGCAAGCGCACGCTCAATGTCCATGAGATGCAGCTGGAAGAGGATGAAATACTATTGATGGATTGCCTGCACGGGCTCTACTCCGATATGACGCGGAGCGTGCCAGACGCGCATAAGTTCCGGCTCTATATCGAAACACTCGGGCAGTTGCGAACGGATGAAGATGAATTCATGCGCTGGGCGGATCATCGTCTGATGCGGCGCATGATTCGCGACAGCTGGAGCCGGAACCACGGCGTCATGGAGACATTGACCCATTGGCACTACGTTCGCAAAAGTGAACTGCAATACATCATTCCGTTCATTGGAAATGTGGACTTTGTGGTCAACAGTGCCATGCCGTATGAGTTTCCGGTGCTGAAGACCAAGCTGTTTCACTATTTCCCCGAAGCGATCGAGCGCTACCGAAACGATTTCAAGCGGCAGGATGCCTATCTTCGGGCCCAGCGCGTCATGCAGCTGCTCGGCCCGCTTAGTGAGTATTCGGACCACACCTGCATACCCGATGACTCGCTATTTCGCGAATTTATCGGCGGTAGCGTCTACAGCTATTAATCCAGACTCAGGTCCCCGTGAATGCGCAGATGGTTGTGCTCCTGATCAACATGCAGTATTTTGCCGGGAAAGGCATGCGGCAGCTTTTCAATCAGCAGCGTCTGCACCCGATCCCGCAATTCGTGCTTTAATGTATCAGGCACCTTGTGGAGCGTAGAAAGCCGGATGTCCACCACATAGCCGGGACCGAACCGGGAGCCGAATCCTGCCGAATAGGACGCGCCGACATTGAACAGGCCGTCCTGTTCCGGATTCGAGGTGGCACCTTTAGGCGACCGGTTAGGGTGCAGATCAAAGCGGTTTCCATACGAGGCCTCCAGTTCGATGTCGATTTCATCGAATACGCTTTTGAGCCTTTTTTCCCATTCGTTGGCTTTACGGTGTCTCATAACGGTTTTAGACAAAAATCGATCTATTGCCGCAAAACAAGGCGGATGTTCAAATTTGTTAAACACCCGTGCCGGAAAGGAAATGCCATATACGGATCATGCCGGGGTGGATCATCGGCGGCCGGATTTAATTTCTGCCCGCCAATGTTTGACTTATCCCTGTGAATCCCTATCCTTTCGCGAAATTTCGTATAAATGGGTCTATAAACTAAATGGAGGTTTAAGCATAATGAGTGCTCCCACTAAAAACCAAAAACTACTCGACTGGGTAGCTGAAGTTGCAGAAATGACCACACCGGATCAAATTGTATGGTGTGATGGTTCAAAAGAAGAATATGACCGCCTGATGGGCGAAATGGTCGCCTGCGGAATGGCGATCAAGCTGAACGAACAGAAGCGTCCGAACAGCTATGCGTTCAACTCCGATCCTTCCGATGTGGCCCGTGTTGAAGGCCGCACCTATATCGCTTCCGTCAAGGAAGAAGATGCGGGTCCGACGAACAACTGGATTGATCCGGCTGAACTCAAAGAAACCATGCGCGGACTGTACAAGGGCTGCATGAAGGGCCGTACCATGTACGTGATCCC
>JBFHPA010000078.1:0-9966 GCA_041592955.1 Pontiella sp. | reverse complement strand
GCTCCAGCGCAACTTCCAGGGCTACAGCACTCACAAGGGCGTCGATCTGCACGGCTTCGGCATGTCCTCCATCTCGCATGCGGGCGGGCGCTATTTCCAGAACCACAAGGAACTGGCCGACTACTATGCCGCCCTCGATGCCAACCAGCTGCCGCTGCTGCGCGGCTATGCGATGACCGAAGAGGACAAGATCCGCTACCACGCCATCATGCATATCATGTGCAACCTCTACATCGACTATGCCCGGCTCTCCGATGAGATCGGCATCGACTTTGCTGAACACTTCAAGGCCGACCTCGCCTCGCTCGACGACCTCGAAGCCGATGGTCTCGTCCGCCGCGAGCCCAAGGGCCTGCACGTTACCCCGCTAGGCCGCCTGTTTATCCGCATCATCGCCATGCGCTTCGATGCCTACCTTCAGGCCGATCAGCGCAAAGGCCGTTATTCCCAGACGGTGTAAACGCAAGCAAACAAATCCCGGCATTTGGCTTTTTCTCTTTCCTGCCGCCGACTATTCTTGCCAACAGTTTTTCACAACGAATTCAGGGATGGCATGGGGGAAGAAACATTGAAGGCATTCATTGAACGGTGGCAAAACTCCGGCGCGGCGGAACGCGCCAACTGTCAGATTTTCCTGACCGAGCTTTGTGCGCTTATCGGTGCGCCGTCGCCCGATCCCGCCACGCCCGACACCGCCCTCAACGCTTATGTCTTCGAACGCGCCGTCACCTTCCGCCACGGCGACGGCTCCACCAGCACCGGCCGGATCGACCTCTACAAACGCGGTGCCTTCGTGCTCGAAGCCAAGCAGGGCTCCGATGTGCAGAAAGCCGCCGATCCGCTTGCACCCGCCAAGAAACTGAAGAAAGGCGCTGCCAAGCGCGGTACCGTGGCGTGGGACGATGCCATGCTGCGCGCCCGCGGGCAGGCAGAGCAATATATCCGTGCGCTACCCGCCGAAGAAGGCCGTCCACCGTTTTTGGTAGTGGTCGACGTCGGCCACTCGATCGAGCTCTACTCCGAGTTTTCCTGCACCGGCGGAACCTACATCCCGTTTCCCGCCCCCGGCAGCCACCGTATCTTTTTACGCGACCTGGAACGCCCCGACATCCGCGAGCGCCTACGTCAGGTGTGGGAAGAGCCGCACGAACTCGATCCCTCCAAACGCAGCGCACGCGTCACCCGCGAGATTGCCGGCCATCTGGCCAAGCTCGCCGTATCGTTCGAAACCGACGGCCACTCCGCCGAACAGACCGCCGCCTTCCTGATGCGCTGCCTCTTTACCATGTTTGCTGAAGATGTCGGCCTGCTCGTGAAGGACAGCTTCACCAATCTGCTCGAAAGCCTGGCCGACACGCCCGAGCATTTTGTGCCGATGGTCGAGGAGCTGTGGCAAAAGATGGACACCGGCGGCTTCTCCACCACGCTGCGCACCAATATTCTCCAGTTTAACGGCGGCCTCTTTGCCGAAAACTCGGCCCTGCCGCTTACCAAAAACCAGCTGCTGCTTCTGATCGAAGCCGCACGCGCCGACTGGCGCGATGTCGAGCCCGCCATTTTCGGCACGCTGCTCGAACGCGCGCTCGATCCGGTTGAACGCCACAAGCTCGGCGCGCACTACACGCCCCGCGCGTACGTCGAGCGCCTCGTGCTCGAGACCGTCATCCGTCCCGTCCGTTCCGAATGGGAGGCCGTACGCATTGCCGCCGCCAACCTGGCCGGGCAGGGCGAAATGAAAAAGGCCGTCGCCGAGCTGCGGAAATATCACCGCGCGCTCTGCCACATCCGCGTACTCGATCCCGCCTGCGGCAGCGGCAACTTTCTCTATGTCGTGCTCGAACACCTCAAACGTATCGAAGGCGAAATCTTCGACACCCTCTTCGAGTTCGGCGAAGGGCAGGCCTCGCTCGATATGGCCGGCGAAACCGTCGATCCCCACCAACTGCTCGGTCTCGAAATCAATCCCCGCGCCGCCGCCATTGCCGAGCTCGTCCTATGGATCGGCACGCTCCAGTGGCACTTCCGCAACCGCGGCAGCGTCTATCCACCGCAGCCGATCATTCGCAACTTCCACAACATTGAGTGCCGCGACGCGCTGATTGAGTACGACGTCAAAGAGGAAGTGCCCGGTCTGACCCATTGGGACGGTCGCACCACCAAACCCCATCCCGTCACCGGCAAGGAAGTGCCCGACGAAACTGCGCGCATCCCCGTCTACACCTATTCCAACCCGCGCAAGGCCGTCTGGCCGCAAGCCGACTACATTGTCGGCAACCCGCCCTTCATTGGTGCCGCCCGCATGCGCGACGCCCTCGGCGACGGCTATACCGACACCGTCCGCAAAGTCCATTCCGATGTCGGAGAATCCTCCGACTTTGTCATGTATTGGTGGAACCACGCCGCCGAACTGTTGCGCGCTGTAGACGGGGGCGGTGACCCCGCTCTTAAACGTTTCGGCTTCGTCACCACCAACAGCGTCAGCCAGAAATTTAACCGCCGTGTCATTGAGCGGCATCTTGGTGGAGGGGCGCACGCCGTGCGACCGGGCGGAGAGGCCTCCGCCCCTCCAATTTCCCTCATCTACGCCATCCCCGACCACCCGTGGGTCGATGCCGCCGACGGCGCCGCCGTCCGCATTGCCATGACTGTCGCCGAAGCCGGCGAATCCACCGGCCTGCTTCAAACCGTGGTTGAAGAAAAGGAAAGCGACGGCGAAGGCTTCGAAGTTAAACTCGATTCCAAAACCGGCATCATCCATCCCGATCTTTCTGTTGGTGCTAATATCTCAGGGGCCGATCCTCTTCAGGCAAATCGGGATTTAAGCAATCGGGGAGTTTGCCTATTTGGTTCAGGTTTTATTGTTTCGAAAGAAGAAGCGAAACAACTTGGTCTTGGCTCGATTCAGGGATTGGAAAACCATATTCGAGACTATCGCCATGGGAGAGATTTATCTGCAACATCACGCGATGTACTGGTGATCGATCTGTTTGGAATGACTGCCGAAGAGGTGCGCGACCGCTTCCCCGCCGTCTACCAATGGGTGCTCGAACGCGTAAAACCCGATCGCGACCAGAACAAACGAAAATCCTATCGCGAAAACTGGTGGATCTTCGGTGAACCGCGTTCTGCAATGCGTCCAGCTCTCGCGGGACTGCCGCGCTACATCGCGACGGTTGAAACCTCGAAGCACCGCTTTTTCCAATTCCTGGAAGATTCGATCCTGCCCGACAACATGCTCGTCAACATTGCAGTGGAAGATGCGTTCCATCTCGGCGTGCTCAGTAGCCGGATTCATGTTGGCTGGGCTTTGGCTGCCGGCGGTCGCTTGGGAATGGGCAACGATCCCCGCTACAACAAAACCCGTTGCTTCGAAGCCTTCCCCTTCCCCGAAGCGACGGAGGAGCAGAAAGCGAAGATCCGGTCGCTGGGCGAGCAGTTGGATGCCCACCGCAAGCGGCAGCAGGCGGAGCATCCGGGGCTGACGATGACGGGCATGTATAACGTGCTCGAAAAACTGCGCTCCGGCGAAACACTCACCGCCAAGGAAAAGACGATCCACGAACAGGGGCTGGTTTCGGTGCTGATGCAAATCCACGACGAGCTCGATACCGCCGTCGCCGAAGCCTATGGCTGGCCGGCTGATCTGCCAAACAACGAAATCCTCGAACGCCTCGTCGCCCTCAACACCGAGCGCGCGGCGGAAGAAGCGGGCGGAAAAATCCGATGGCTGCGGCCAGAATTCCAATGTCCGGAAAGCGTTGCGGTGCAGGGCGAGCTGGCTGTTGCTGTAGGCGGGGGCGATGACCCCGCTGGCGTCGGGGCTGCATCCGGGGCGGGGTCAACGCCCCCACCTACAATAAAAAAACAACCGTGGCCATCCTCCCTGCCCGATCAGGTACAGGGCTTGCGCGCCGCACTGGCGGCTTCGCCGTCACCCGTCACCGCCGAACAACTGGCCCGCAGCTTCAGCCGCGCCCGCACCGACCGCGTCGCCGACCTGCTCGAAACCCTCGCCACCCTCGGCCAAGCGCAGAAGATGGACGACGGGCGCTATTCAGCATCGTAGACGCGCGCTTCCAGCCGCGTTGGGTTGGGTTGATTGTTTCTGAGTTACAGACAGGAATTGAAAGATGGAAAAGTTGATCTTCTTCGATAACCCGATTCCTTCCGATGACATGGAAGCGATACAAGAAATACTAAAAGAGGCTGATTTGATCTTTTCGCCTCATAAAGGCTGCGAGGATTTTGATTTCTACGACTGGTTCGCCTACCAACAGCAATACGAGCTGTATGGAAATGAAACCTACGCGCTGTTTGATCTGAACCTGACAACCCATGTCATCAACATAGCAAAGGGAATGAAAACCAAGGGAGATACACCCAAGGATAAGCTTCGGCAGGCAGCCGCCTTGATGATGCTCCTGATAAGCGCTGACATTCAGATCGAGCCAGGACCCTCGTTGAATGAAAGTTCCTATTCAAACAATGCAAAGGATGGTGCCGAGAAACTCGGTTGGTTTCGATTAGCCGATAACATCCCCGTTTCGGTTTATGCGGATATTGCATTGGGCAGAATAAACGGGGTTGTTGATGAGATGCTTCCAGAAGCTCCCGGTGAGCACCGGTCGACCATACCGACAGACGCTCCCCCTGAGTTTCCTCTCTACCGCGGATATTTGCTGAAAATGTATCAGTTGTTGTGCGATTCCCAACTAACGAAAAAAGATCGGGTTAAACAATTCTGGCAATGGATGTGGAGTCGGTACCAGTTTGATGCAGTGAGCAGCACCTACGCGCTTCTGCTCTTTTCCTGTGCTATAAAGCAAGAGATTAGCAAAAACACTCCACTGAAATCTTTGGAGAAGAAAATCCTCAACATTTCCTGGAATTTTGCGCATGTCCGGAGCTGGGCAAGACGAGTTAAAAAACAAAAAGAACGAGGCGAGATCTGGTTACTCTGCACGCACGACAAAAAGGTAAAAAAATATGCTGATTTGCTTTTTGATGACGGCTCTGGTGAGCAAGAAAGAAAACGTAGTGAGCTTTTCTGTAGCTTTGGTGACGATATAGAACCTTTCTGCACCTCGCTGGAACAAGACATACTCAATCCTGAGCGAAGGATTGTCCAACTCCGGGATCCCGCCCTACTGGCAGACGAAATCAGCACTCTGGAAAAAGAGATTTTGGGATAATTATGGGATACGTAATTTTTTTACATATCCGCCGGTGTTTCGATCATCGAAGGAAAGGATACCGCCCACCTCCTGCTGGCCGTCCTCAAAGAAGCCTTCTCCACCGCCAAAAGTGTGGACGCGACTCCGCCGTCGTGTTAAATAAGAAAGATTATAAAATAGTTTGTTAAACTAAGAGGTCGTTACGCAGGAAACACCTGCGGAACCAATCCTTGTATGCAACGGAGGTAGGCATGAATATTGCAACTACATTTCAGTTGCACTCGATGAGTGGGGTGTATTAAAACAATGGGCCGCAAGGAAAAGCTGATTCAACGGTTCAAGGCCATTCCGGCGGATTTTACCTGGAACGAGCTATGTACGCTGCTGAGCGGATTGGGGTATGAAATGCTTAAGGGAACGGGATCACGGCGCAAGTTCAGGAAAAACGGACACATCATCATACTGCACGAACCGCATCCCGGTTCGATCGTAAAGAAGTATATGCTGAAACAGGTGTTGGAGACGTTAAAGGAAACAGGAGCAATCGAATGAAACCGCTTCAATACAAGGGTTATCTCGGTGAGGTCGAATGCAGTTTTGAGGATGCATGTCTGCACGGCAAAATCCTCTACATCAATGATCTGGTCACCTACGAGGCGCAGACCGTGCCCGAATTGGAAACCGCGTTCAAAGAGGCAGTCGACGACTATCTCGAAACCTGCGCCGACGTCGGCAAGGAACCGGACAAGGCATTCAAGGGCACCTTCAACGTACGCATGACGCCCGAACGGCACAAAGCCGCGGCTATTGAAGCGACGCTTTCCGGAACCACGCTGAATGATTTTGTGTCGCAGGCCGTGGCCGAAAAGGTGGCGGGACGCGAGGTGCATCATCACAACGAGCATCATATTCATATTGCAGCTAATGTAACCGAGCCGATCGACTTCGGTGCGCTCCGTCGCGGTGGCGATTTCGAGATCAGGGAGGATTCCGTTGAATACAAAGCCTGAAGTTTATGCAAAGCGCGCGAAAGTCACCAGCCAGCGGTTTGAGGCGCATAATCCACAACCGGCGAACGGGCGCGGATTTATTAATTTCTCCTTCGAGGATAACCGCAAGGATTGTCTGTGCGAAGCCGGAGAGACCGTTTGTTGGACCGCTTCTTTACTGATGAAGGCATTCAGCGGAACGGGTACCGCACCTGACCCTGAAAAGGATCTACTGCTGATGGAGGCCTTTATCGAAGTGGAAACCGAGTTTGCTGTCGCAGGACAAAACCCCGATTCATCGGTTGAATCACAGGCTTGGTATTTTGATGAATTTTCCAAGCAGAAGCTCTTGGCAAAAATGCGCCTGCTCCTTTTGGATACCGAGTTTTCCCAAATTCCGCTACCCGGAAGTATTTAGATTTCTGCGATTGGCGAATGCGCATTCCGAGGAAAGATATCGCTTACGCGTTCAAAACCACCTCTTGAAAAATGAAGAACCGAATCGACAGGGTTGGACTCATTCCGGACACTATCGGGATTTCCGATAAACCACCTTCCTGCAAAGAAGATGAGTTGAAGAAGGCTATCAGGCTGGGAAATAAAGCGTGGGCAGCTGTTGAAAATATTACGGATTGGATTTCAGAGCTAAGAAAAACAAAACACCCTCTTCCTGCTGACCGAAGATAAATTTCCATATCGTTTACTGCAACCTGCTTCGCAACGAATCCAAAATAGACTTCAATGTCATCGAACTATCCAAAGGATTCGACACCTCCTTTGTGAATGGCGACGGCCAAACTCAAATGGACTATCCATCATCCAACTAATCCCCTGGCCATCGGCACCCTCTTTAGTTCATTCAATTATTCATGTTCATTCGTGTTCATTCGTGGTTTAAATAAGCCATGCAAAAAGCAGCCATCATCGGAGCAGGGATTACGGGACTGACGGCGGCGTTCGAGCTGCAGCAGCGAGGAGTTGACTGCACGGTTTTCGAAGCGTCGGACCGCGTGGGCGGGTGTATTAAAACCATCGTTAAAGACGGCTACCTCGTGGAGTGCGGCCCGAACTCGATCCTCGACACGCATCCGAACCTCGGGAAGCTGATTGCCCGGCTTGGTCTCGAAGGAAACAAGCTGCCCTCGAAGCCGGAGGCCAACAACCGCTTCATTGTGCGCGACGGCAAACCGATCGCTCTGCCGACCTCCCCACCGGCATTTTTTAAATCCAATGCTTTTTCCGCCAAAGCCAAATTGCGCCTGTTGCGCGAACCCTTTATCAAATCCAAATCGAACGAGCAGGAAAGCCTAGCGGATTTTGTGGTGCGCCGACTTGGGCAGGAGTTTCTCGACTATGCCATCAACCCATTCGTCAGCGGCGTCTATGCCGGCGACCCGTCCAAGCTATCGACCTGCCACGCCTTTCCCAAGCTTTATGCGCTGGAGCAGAAGTATGGATCGCTGATCAAAGGGGCCATCAAGGGAGCCAAGGAGCGCAAGCAGCGCGCCGAGGTGGCCTCTAAAGATGCGCGCATGTTCACCTTCGATGACGGCATGGAGGTGCTGCCCAACCAGCTGGCGGCAAAGCTGGGCGATGCCGTTCGCCTCAACACACCGATCAATGGGTTCCAAAAATTGGAAAACGGCGCATGGCAAGTGAACGGAGAGCAATTCAGCGATGTATTGCTGGCCATCCCGGCGCATGTCATGCCGCAGCTCGACGCCCCGTTCGATCTCACACCGTTCGAGGAAATCTACTATCCGCCGGTCACCAGTCTTTCGCTCGGCTTTGGCCTTAACCAGTTTATGCATCCGTTGAACGGGTTCGGCATGCTGATACCGAAGATTGAAAACCGTTATTCGCTCGGCGCGCTTTTCCCCTCATCAATCTTTCCCGACCGCGCGCCCTGCGGGATGGCGCTGTTGACCGTGTTCATCGGCGGATCGCAGTCGCCCGAACGGGCCCTGCAGGACGAGGATGAAATCCTTTCGAACGTCCTGAAGGATCTGCACGACCTGCTGGGGCTCGACGGTGACCCCGAGTTTAAACATTACAGCGTTTGGCCGAAGGCCATTCCGCAATATGTGGTGGGGTATGAACAATATCTGAATCAGATGAAACAGATCGAGGAAACGCATCCGGGTATCCGGTTTGCCGGACACTACCGCGACGGCATCTCCGTCGCCAATTCCATGCTGGGCGGCATCGATGTCGCCGAACGAATAACAGGAAATGGATAACCACGAAATACACGAACCACACGAACCACACGAAATTTATTCCGTATTCCTTTCGTGTATTTTGTGTATTTCGTGGTTTAAAGTTCCCCTATGAAACGTGGATTTATATTAATGAACACCGGGTCGCCGGCTTCCACCCAAACGATGGATCTGCGACGCTACCTGAATGAGTTTCTGATGGATCCGTATGTGATCGATCTGCCCTGGCCGTTGCGCGCCCTGCTGGTGAAAGGGTTTATCTTGCCGAAGCGGCCGGCGGAATCGGCCGAGGCCTATAAAGCCATCTGGACTGAACACGGATCGCCGCTGATCCATACCTGCAAGCAGATCCGGAATGCGCTCCGGCAACGAATGGACGCCCCAATTGAAATCGGCATGGCGTATGGCGCACCCTCGTTCAAAACCGCCATCGGCAAGCTACTGGATGCGGGTGTCGATGAAATCTGTCTGCTGCCGATGTTTCCGCAGTATGCCATGGCCACGGTCGGCTCATGTGTTGCCGGTGTCCTGAAGGAATTGAAGCGCCGCAAGAGCACCGTCGCGGTGCGCTCTGTTGCCCCGTTCTATAACGATCCAACCTATGTCGGACCGCTGGCGCAGTCGCTGGCTGATGTGGATGAGCACATCCTTTTCAGCTATCACGGTCTGCCGGAGCGGCATCTCAAGAAAACCGATCCGACCGGGCATCACTGCCTGTCGACGCCGGAATGCTGCAGCGAACCTTCGATCGCCCACGACACCTGCTACCGCCACCAATGCCTCGCCACCACGCGCGCAATCGTAAAAGAGGCCAACATCCCGAGCGGCCGCTACAGCATCGCTTTCCAATCCCGCCTCGGGCGCGACAAGTGGCTCGAACCCGCCACCGACACATTGCTCGAAGAACTGCCGGCGAAAGGCATAAAAAAGCTGGCGGTCATTTGCCCCGCATTTTTCTGCGACTGCCTTGAAACGCTGGAAGAGATCGAGATTCGCGGCAAGGAAGACTTTCTGAAAGCCGGCGGCGAATCGTTCCGTATGGTCCCCTGCCTCAACGACACCGAAGCCGGCATTCACTGCATGGAAACGCTGATGGCGAATGCCGCAAGCTGGCCATCAGAAACCTAAATGCCCCGTTTCCAGTTTATCCTGAACACCGCCGACGCTCTGACACTGCATGGGCAGGGTTGGGAGCCGGATATTCCACCAAAAGCAGTAATATGCCTTGTGCATGGTTTGGGAGAGCACTGCAGCCGCTACGATCATGTTGCCGAGACGTTCAATCAAGCGGGCTTTGCCTTACTGTCATTCGACCTGCGCGGCCATGGCCGGTCCGAAGGCCGGCGGGGCCATGCACCCAATTATCCGGCTTTGATGGCGGATATTTCCCAACTGCTGAACGAGGCGGCATCCCGATATCCGAACCGCCCTTGTTTTCTTTATGGCCACAGCCTCGGTGCAAATCTGGCCATTCACTATGCGCTTACAGAACGACCGCCATTGGCCGGGGTGATTGCATCGGCGGCGCTGCTCCGGCTGGCCTATAAACCACCCGCATGGAAAACCGCACTGTTGCGGAGCATG
>JBFHPA010000077.1:0-10002 GCA_041592955.1 Pontiella sp. | reverse complement strand
CCTTGACGATGGTTTCGAGGCCGGCTCCTTCGGAGATAAAGATGTTCACATTGTCGACTTCGTCCATAATCTTTCCGAGCCGCTTTTCTTCGGCGGCGATATCGATTTACATTTCCGGAACGAAAATACCGTGTATGTCCTTGCGCTCCCGGGAGAGACCGATGTGCGGCAGGAAGTCGAGCTCTTCGAGGTTTTCGTGGTAGACCTTGGCGGTGTAGGCGGTGAGCCAGCCGCAGCTGCGGCCCATCACTTCGTGGATGATCAGCATGCGCGGGGTGGCGTTGTGCTCGGCCACGACGGTTTCGAAATACTTTGCGCCTTCTTCGGCCGCGGTCCATGCGCCGAGGCTCTGCTGGATCGGGAAGACGTCGTTGTCGATGGTCTTCGGCAGGCCGACGACGATGAGTTTGTAGTCGTTTTCGGCAAGGAAGGCCGCGAGGTCGGCAGCGGTGGTGTTGGTGTCATCGCCCCCGATGGTGTGGAGCACTTCGACGCCGTCTTTCACGAGCTGGTTGGCCGCGACTTCCAGCGGATTTTCGCCGGGTTGCACAAGCCCGCGATTTTCGCAGTCTTTGACGTTGGTGAGCTTGACGCGGGAATTTCCGATCGGGCTGCCGCCGTGTTTGTAGAGGATTGCGGCGTTTTTGCGGATCTCGTCGGTAACGGTGATGGAGTTGCCCTGCAGGAGGCCTTTGTAGCCGCCGATGTAGGCAATGATTTCGGTTTCGGGAGAAACTTCGGTGTAGCGCTCGATCAGGCGTCCGATCGCGGTCGAGAGACACGGGGCCAGTCCGCCGGCGGTGAGCAATGCAACTTTCTTGATAGCCATGTTGTTTATTCCTTTCAATTGAAGTGGTTGAAAATGAGCGCCCCATGATGGGAATCGGCAGGTAAAACTCAAGAGAGAAATCGGGGAATTCTTGCTTAAAGACTAAGCTAACGTGCGTATCGCGGCTTGAACAGGGCTCTAGTACTTATTGCTAGATAATTTAACTTCCTAGAATAGTTCAATACAGGTAGACATGAGGGGTGAATTCGCAAGGAGGGGTATTCTTGAATCACACTGATTTCAAACAACGTTTAAAGGCAGGGCTTGTGTTGACAGGACTCTTGGAAGTCCTCCTGTTTGCGCTTTTTCACTACTATAGGGCGAAAGCTGCGCATGGCTTGGGTGGTGCGCGCGCCGTTGAACTGATCCGGGCCATGCTTGGGGCAACGGGTTTGGCCTGGGTGGGTCTGCTGGTTCTGTTTTTCGTGGGCTATCGGCTGGCCGGGGTTTCGCGTGAGGTCTGGCGGTATGGCCGTGCGAAGACCGCCAAGGATGCGCCCGAAGCACCGAAACCCGCATTCAGCATTTCCATGCCGATGGTGACCGGGATGATTCCGGTGGCGCTGGTGCTGGGCGGTATTCTTCTGCTTGGAGTAGTGATTCGCGGCCTTAAAACGGAACTCCCGTCTCCCTTTGAGCTGCTGGAAAAAGGATCGATTGAGCAGCTTATGGCTATGGGGGATGACCACCCGAACCTGCTCGATCAAAAGAACAGTGCGAGCGACTCCCTGCTGATGGTCGCTATTCAGAAAGGTGCCTTTGAAGTGGCTCAATACCTGATCGAAAACGGGGTCGATCTTGAAGCGAGAAACCCCCGCAGAGAAACCGCGCTGATCCTGGCCGCCGGCAATCCCCCAATTCTTTCCCTTCTGCTCCAAAAAGGCGCCTTGGCGAATGTGCGGGACTGGAAGGGCCGGACGCCGCTGCACCATGCCATTTCGCATCGATCGACCGAGTCGGTAAAACTGCTCCTTTCCTACGGGGCATACGTCAATCCCAAATCGAATGATGGCCGTACGCCTCTATTGATGGCGCTTGAGGAAGAATTTGATGTCGTCGGGATGCTCCTTTCCCATGGAGCAAAACCGAATCTGTGGAACTCGTTCAAGGAAATGCCGCTGCACATCGCAGCGCGTAAAAACGACGCCGCATCAACGCGACTTCTGCTTCTGGCCGGTGCGGATAAAACCGCCGAGTCTAATCAGGGGTGGACTCCGCTGCATGTTGCCGCATTGCATGGTGCCGTCGAAACCGCCGAGGTGCTGCTGGAGTTTGGACTGAATGTGGATATTGCCAACCAGCGGTCGCAAACGCCCATGCACTGTGCCATACAAAGTGACGACACAGCGTTCATGAACATGTTGCTGGCCCATGGTGCAAAGATTGATAATGTTGACGCGCAGGGGAATACCTATCTGCACCACGCTCTGCTGAATGAGCAGTTTGATGTCAGCATGCTGCTGGTTCAGGCGGGCGCCGATGTGGACACGTCCAACGACGCGGGTGTGCTCGGTCGCGCACTGATGAAACAAAAGGGCGCGGATTCGCTTCTCGATCTGCTGAACGAGTAAAGCCGATCGGCTCCTTCGATCAACCGTCGCATGCAAAGGCCTGAATCGGCCGCACCTCCAGCATCCCGAAAAAGGGGTTCCAAGCCGCGCCGGTTTTTGGCAGTATCCGCCAAATGAACACGGAAGTACCTGAATCACTGGTCATTGTTGCCGGACGCCATGCCTATCCGCTGATGCTGGCCAAGGCGGCCCGCAAAGCGGGCGTGAAGCGTATTATCGTATTGGGTTTCAAAGGCGAGACGCGGCGCGAGATCATTCCCTTTGTTGACGAAATGCATTGGGTGCGTCTGGGCGCTATGCAGGCATTTCTCGACAAGCTCAGATCCATAGGCGTCAAGCATTGCATGCTCGCGGGGCAGATCGCCCCGGGCAATCTGTTCAATGTCCGCATGGATAAGCTGGCCGTTGAAATGTACCGGGCGCTTAAAGTCCGCAATGCTCACACCATTTTCGGCGCGGTCGTCGGGGCCATCGAACAGCTGGGCATCAAGGTGCTTCCGGGCAACGCTTTCATGGATGGCTACACGCCCGCCGCCGGGCAGCTCAGCCGGCGCGCACCGACGGAGCGGGAGCAGTCCGATATTGAACTGGGGCTCAGACTGGTCAAGGGCACCAGCGAATTTGAAATCGGTCAGACCGTCGCCGTCAAGGACGGCATCATTATTGCCGTTGAAGCATTCGAAGGAACGAACCAAACGATCAAACGAGCGGGCAAGGTCGGCAAAGCCGGAACCGTGATCGTCAAGGTTCCCAAGGTTGGACATGACATGCGCTTCGATATCCCGGTGGTCGGCACCAAAACCTTCAAGATGATGAAGCGGGCAAAGGTGTCTTGCCTCGCGGTAGAGGCCGGAAAAACCATCCTGCTCGAAAAGGAAAAACTCATCGCACTCGCCGATCAATACAACATGGCTTTCATTGCTGTGGGAACTAAGCAGGAATGATTTTTTACAGAAGGCCGCAAAGAGAGCGAAGAACAGTTTTTGTTTCCTTTGCGCTCTTGAGCGAAGCGGGTGTTTAAAATTTACATGAAGAAGTCGATTCTAGTTGTGGCAGGGGAGGTGTCGGGCGATCTACATGCCGCGAAGGTGGTGCGGGCGTTCAAGGTCCGTTCGCCGGAAACTGTCTTCTGGGGGATCGGCGGCCACGCTCTGGCGTCCGAAGGCGTCGAACTCTTGCAGCACACCGACCGGATGTCGGTCATGGGAATCTTCGAGGTCTTGAAGCACTACCGTTTTTTCAAGGCGGTGTTGCGGGAGGTACTGGCCGAGGTTGAAAAACGCCGGCCGGAGGCCGCGCTGCTGGTCGACTATCCCGGTTTCAATCTGCGCCTTGCCGCCGAGCTGAAAAAGCGCGGGGTGAAGGTCTACTACTATATTTGCCCGAAGGTCTGGGCGTGGAACAAAAAGCGCATTCCCAAGATGGCGAAGGTGATCGATCGCCTGCTGGTCATCCTGCCTTTCGAGGTTGATCTATTCAAAGACACCGGGCTGCAGGCTGACTTTGTCGGAAACCCGCTCGTCGAGCAGGTCGATGAAATGCTTGCCGGCGAAGGAAAGGCGCTTCCGTGGCAGTCGGAACGCCGAATTGCGTTGCTGCCGGGCAGCCGCAGACAGGAGATTGAACGAATCCTGCCGACCATGCTGACCGCAGCCAAGCAGCTTGAGGCAAAGGTTCCGGAGCTGTCGTTCATGATTGCCACGCCGAGTCTGCGGATTGAGAAGCTGGTGAATGAACAGGTTTCAAGGGCGACAGAAAAACCGGCGCGACTGGATGTCATCTATGGGCATGCGCGCGAGCTGATGCAGCAGGCCGAGGCGGCGATCGTGACCTCGGGGACGGCAACGCTCGAAACCGCCCTGATCGGAACGCCGCATATCCTGGTCTACAAAACGAGCGCCTTCACCTACTGGTTTGCCCGGACGGTCCTGATCATCCGGCACATCGGCCTGGTCAATATTATTGCCGGACGCACGGTCTGTCCTGAAATCCTGCAGCACGAGGCGACACCGGAGCGGCTGTCCGAAGAAACGCTCAAATTGCTGAGCGATACGCCGGAACGCAAATCGATGCTCGCAGGGTATGCCGAGGTGCGTCAGCTGCTGGGCACAAAAAAGGCCGCCGAAAACGTGGCGGCCATTCTTTGCGAGGAGTAGGGACGGTTCGCCGTCCGCGGCGCGCTCGGCGAGCACGCCCTGCCTTGTTTGTCTAGGTTGCGGCATGCGGGCGGGTTGAGTTTACGCATTCGTTGTGCATTTCCAATGTTTGGAATTTCAAACCATCGACACGGCGTGCTATCTTCTTACCTTTGAAAAACCAAACGATAACGCCGCTGAAGCATGAATATTGATCAGGTATACAAACAAGTTGTTGAAAAGGTCCTTCGAGAGGGAAAAAAGAAAACCAACCGGACGGCCACGGATTCTATTTCCATCAGCGGCTGTATGATTGATTACGACATGGCCAACGGCTTTCCTCTGCTCACGACCAAAAAGATGGCGTGGAAGACGATTCGGGTCGAATTAGAAGGATTCATCAAAGGCGTAACCGACAAATCGTGGTTTCAGGAGCGCGGTTGCAAAATCTGGAACGAGTGGTGCACGCCGGCCAAAGTGCCGTACGGCCACGATGAGGTCACCTACCAAGCCATGGCTGAGGAAAAAGACCTCGGCCCGATCTATGGCTTCCAGTGGCGTAACTTTAACGGCCGGTATGAATTCGGAGCCGAAAAAATGGACGGCGGTATCGATCAGCTGGCCCATGCGATTGAGACCCTGAAGATCAATCCGAACAGCCGTCGCATGCTGGTGAATGCCTGGAATCCGCAGCAGCTCGACCAGATGGCGCTGGTCCCGTGCCACTATTCCTATCAGCTGCTCTGTAACGATGGGGTGCTGGACCTGCTCTGGAACCAGCGGTCGTGCGACATTTTCCTTGGGATTCCCTTCAATATTGCTTCGTACGCCCTGCTGTTGGAGCTGATCGCCAAAGAGTGTGGTCTGAAAGCCGGCAAGCTGATTGGCTTCCTTGGCGATGCCCATATTTATGTAAATCATCAGGCTCAGCTGGATGAACAGCTGAAGCGCGAGCCCTATGCTCCGCCAACGCTGAAGCTGGAAGGATATACATCCGTTTTTGAGTGGGAATGGAGTAATGCTATATTAGAGGGCTATGAATGCCATCCGACCATCAGGGGCGAGGTGGCGGTTTAATGATTGCGATTGTAGCCCGTTCTGAAAACGGCGTCATCGGCAAAGACGGAGGCCTGCCGTGGCGCTGCAAAGGCGATCTGCAGTTTTTCAAGCGCACCACGATGGGTCGGAAGATCGTGGTCGGCCGCACCACTTTTGAAGGGCTGCCGCCGCTAAAAGGGCGCGAACTTTTTGTGCTCACCCGCAATCCAAACACACGTTTTGAAGGGGCAACCGCCATTTTCAATCCCGTTGACGTTCCGGCTGATGCGATGGTCTGCGGCGGCGCGGCGATTTATGACCTGTTGATTCCGCAGTGCGACCAGCTGCTGGTGACCACGGTGAAAAAAGAGGTCGAGGGGGATACCTTCTTCAATAGCCAATGGCTGGAAGGTTTTGAACCGGTGGAAACCATCGAAGAGACCGATGAATATTCAATTATTTCCTACAGAAGATTGGTCTGATCAACATGCCCTCGCCATAGCAAAGGCGCACGGTCTTCATAATGCGCGCATCGGAACCCCAGCGGCTTTGGTTATCTTCTAAAAGTCGAACATACGGAGCTAAAGCTTCGTGCGCAAGGTTGACATTCCCGCGCAAAAAACGCATCAATGCGCATCACATTCAAAAAATGTGATCATCAGGAGTGATGCGCATGTCGACTTTTGAGGGAACAGGGATAAAGAATCTGAAGCTGCGGGGCGGTGTTTATTACTGGCGGCAGAGGGTCCGTGGCGTCCAATACTCTGAATCGCTGCAGACGGGTGACCGTGAAGAAGCATTAAAGCGGATGGCTGTTAAAGTGGACGCCGTGAAAAAAGGAACGGGTTTAAAGGAGAAAAAAATGACTAAAACAAAAGAGATCAAAAGTGAACCAGCGGATAAAAGCGCGGGATGGGTGACGTTCGACCCCAACCTGAAGATTCTGGACTGCACGGTGCGCGACGGCGGGCTTTGCAACAACCACCAGTTCCCCGAGGGCTTTTTTGGCGATGTCTACAAAACCTGCGTCGCGGGCGGAATCGACTACATGGAAGTCGGCTACAAAGCGGACAAGAAGCTGTTTGCCGGCAAGGGATTCGGCCCATGGAAATATTGCGACGAAGAGGATATCCGTCGCGAAGTGGGCGACAACGACACCAGCCTCAAGCTTTCCGTCATGGCCGATACGGGCCGCACCAATCCCTCGGACCTGCTTCCGAGGAGCGAAAGTGTGATCGATCTGATCCGCGTGGCGACCTACATCCACCAGATTCCGGCGGCGCTGGAGCTCGTAATGGATGCCAAACAAAAAGGCTATGAAGTGGCGCTCAACCTGATGGCGGTATCGACCGTGCCGGACTACGAGCTGGACAACGGTCTCGATGTCATTGCCGGTGTGGAGGAAATTGATTTCCTTTACGTGGTCGACAGCTTCGGCTCGCTCTACTACGAACAGGTCGATGATTTGATCTCGCGCTACAAGACCACTGGAAAGACGCTGGGCATTCATGCGCACAACAATCAGCAATTGGCGTATGCCAACACCATCCATGCGGCAATCAACGGCGTGAAGCTGCTCGACACCACCATGATGGGCATGGGCCGCGGCGCGGGCAACTGCGCGACTGAACTGCTGGTCGGATTCCTCAAAAATCCCAAGTTTACGCTCCGTCCGATCCTCCAGTTCGTGCAGGACACCATGTTCCCGCTGAGTCAGGAGATTGATTGGGGCTACAGCATCCCCTACATGATCACCGGCCACTACAACGAGCATCCGCGCTCTGCGATCGCCCTGCGTGACAGTGACCGGAAAGAGGATTATGTGGGCTTCTACGACGAAATCGCATCCCCGTAGGGTTAATGATTGTATGCCATCCGGCAATTAAGCTATAAAGCGGATCAATTTTGTGAAAAACCCATATGAAAAGGGATTAAATAAGGAGTTTCAGGAATGAATGTTTTACATGTTTGCGCAAACCCGAAGCCGACCGAAGAATCGGTTTCCAAGCAGCTTGCGGCCGCTTTTTTTACGAAACTCATTGAGTTGAGGCCCGATGTCGAGCTGGTCAATGTCGACCTCTACGACGAAAAACCGCCGTTTTACTCTGCCGAGCTGTACCGCCGCGTGTGGTACCCGGTTTTCGACGAATCCTACGAGCCGTCCAAGGTGGAGGAGATGTCGACGAACTATGCCTCCAAACAGGCCGAAGCCTTCAATGCCGCCGATGTGCTGGTGTTGACCATGCCGATGTGGAACTTCACGGTTCCGGCCATTATGAAGGCATGGATGGATCAGGTGCTCTGCCCCGGACTGACCTTCTCGATCAGCAAGGACGAGGGCGTCAAGGGATTGCATAAGATCAAAAGCATCGTGCTGCTGGTCTCTTCCGGTGGTGTTTACAAGGAAGACGACGACCGGGATGCGCTGACCCGTCAGGTCCGCAATGCCTTCGGCTTCATCGGCATCGAGGATCTTGAAATTGTTTGGGCCGAGGGCCAGAACCCGCTCTTCTTCGACAACCACGAAGAAAACAAGGCCATTGCCATCGAGGCCGCCAGCGAGATTGCCGAGGACATTGCGGAACTCGATCTGAATGCGGCGGCTCCAGAGGTTGCCGCCGGATAAATCCATGGGCGTATTTGTTAAGATCTGCGGAATCTGCTCAGAGGGCGACCTCGGGCAGATTTCTGCTTTAAAGCCTGATGCGGTCGGCTTCATTCAGTGGCCGAAGTCCAAGCGCTATGTCGAGCCCAGGACCGTCGGCCGGTGGGAAACCCCTGAAGGCATCCTGCGCGTCGGCGTGTTTGTCTGCCCGACCGAGTCCGAGCTGGCGCATGCCGCGCAATACGGGCGGTTCGACGTGGTGCAGGTTCACCGCGCTCCGGATCATTGGAAAATGGACCGCGAACTTTTCCGGGGACTGGAAATCTGGCGGGCGCTGAATCCCGATGAACTCTATCATTCGGAGTCTTGGTTCGAGTACGACCGCTATCTGCTCGATTCCTATGATGTGCAGACCGTTGGCGGAACCGGAAAAACCTGCGATTGGGACAAAGCCAGCGTGCTGGTCAACGCGATGGACAAGCCGGTGCTGCTGGCCGGTGGCCTGACACCTGAAAACGTGGTGGAAGCGATCGAAAAGGTTAAGCCGTGGGGCGTGGATGTCAGCTCCGGCGTCGAGCTCGAGCCCCGCAAGAAGAATTTTGCCAAGGTCGAAGCCTTCATTTCCGCCTGCCGGGGAGCATAATGACCACCCGGTTTGCGCCCAGCCTGACCGGTTATCTTCATCTTGGTCATGTCCTGCACATGATCTATGTCTGGGGAATCGCCCGCAAGGTTGGCGCGCAGGTCGTCTCCCGCATGGAGGATCACGACCTCGGCCGCGCCCGTCCCGAATATGAAGCCGCCATTCTTTCAACCATGGACGGGCTCGGGTTTATTCCGGACCGGGGTCTGTCCTCCGCCACGGCGACCATCGCATCCGAATTCCGGCAAAGCGACTGTTCCGAACGCTACGCCGCATTTCTGAAGATTCTGGAAGAGCGGGGACTCGTCTATGGCTGTGCGTGCAGCCGGAAGCAGATTCTTGAGCAGCAGTCCGACACGCAGGATGAGCTGTGCTACCCGGGTACCTGTTCGGATAAAAACCTGCAGCTCGAAGGCAACACCGTGCGCTTCCGTGTTTCCACCGGACCGGTCGCCTTTCGCGATGGAGCGCTGGGCGATTGCCTCCAGGTTCCGATGGGGCAGTGCGGCGACTTTTCGCTGCGCGACCGGAACGGCCAGTGGACCTACCAGTTTTGCGCGGTTTGCGACGATATTGAGCAGGGGATCGATCTAGTGATCCGCGGCGAGGATATTCTATCCAGCACGGGCCGCCAGATTCAGCTTTTTCAGGCATTGGATAAACCTGTGCCCGACTACGTTCACCACCCGCTCCTCTGCGACAGTCGCGGCGAAAAGCTGAGCAAGCGCCAGCGCTCCGAGAGCGTCACTCAGCTCCGTGAAGCGGGAGCCTCGCCGGAGGAGATCATCGGGCGGGCCGCCTTTGCCGCCGGACTGATACCCGAGTCCCGGCCGATCAAATCGGCCGAAGTCGCGGTACTGATCTGCTGAAGAGTCCTCTGTTTTTCCCTGCTATTAACAGGGGATGCAGAACGTTGACTGAAAGGTTGGGGGTTCAATGGCGAACGCTATGTGGTTCGTTAAATTTAATTAGCCTTGAAATGGCAGGGCACGGCGGGGATGATTCGTCCTCGTTTTTTGGAAAAGGACTTACGATGAAACCAACTCAACCTGACAGCCACGGCCATTTTGGTGAATACGGCGGGATGTATGTTCCCGAGACGCTGATGGAGCCGCTGAATGAACTGACCCGGATCTATAAGCAGGTACGCAAAGATCCCGACTTCAAGAAAGAGCTGCAGT
>JBFHPA010000076.1:0-10034 GCA_041592955.1 Pontiella sp. | reverse complement strand
TCCATGACCTGCTCCACCGTCAGCGGATTGGGAACCTGATCAAACGTCCCGGAACCCGGGTCTTTCTCCACCAGCACGGTTTCGGTGCGTTCGGTATTGGTGTCGCAAAAGATGCACGCACGGTGGCACCCGCAGAAGCGGACAAAAAGATGACGCTCGCCGACATAGGGGCCTTCGCCCTGCACCGAGCTGAATATTTCGGAAAGGTAGGTTTTCATAGCTCAGACAAAGTACCCGACCAACTCTGAAAACGAAGCAAAATATGCATCCGCTTTATAGCCCTGCTCCTCTCCGAAACCATAGCGGACAAAAGCGCTTCGAATCCCCGTGTTTTCCGCCACTGCCAGATCCGTATAGTGGTCGCCCACCATCCACGTATGTGCGGAATCCGTGTCGGCAAGCTCCATGCACCGGTAAGCGCCGTCCGGCTCCGGCTTTAACCGCTCCATATCCCCGCCCCCGATGATCGCCGCAAAGTAATCCGCCAAACCAAAGCACCGAAGAATCTCGCGGCTCGGATCGCCCGGTTTATTGGTGAGCACGGCGAGCTGGTGCCCGGCTTCGCCCAGACGGCGTATGCCATCGGCAACGCCCTCATAGAGCGATGTGTGCACCGTCAGATGCGAATAGTAATAGTCTTTGTTGATTTGGAGGGCTTCGGCCACATCCACCTCGGCGCCCTGCAGCGAGCGTTCCACCAGCAGTCGCACGCCGTTGCCGATATATCCGCTGACGGTTTCAACGGGCAGTGGATCCAAACCATAGTGGTGGCGCATGTGGTTTATCCCGACGGCCAGATCGGCACGGGAATCGATGAGTGTGCCATCGAGATCGAAGATCAGCAGCTGCGGGTCCACTACGGCATCTCCGAAAACTTGAGCAGTTCGATCCATGTGTAGACGGGGACATCGACCGAAAATTCGACCGGCTGTCCGTTATCCACCGCCACCACCTGCGCCCCCGCCGTGCGAGCGGCCTCGACACCAATCAGCTGGTCTTCGAACACCAGCGTTTTCAGGGGGTCGACCTGCAGCTTCTGAATGGCGATCTCGACCATCTCTGGATCGGGCTTGCGTTGGGTGACGTCGTTCGCTGTGATGATGCAGTCGAAAAACTTCACCATATCCGCCGCTTCCAATGCAGGCTGAACAAAGCTGAGCGGCGAATTGGTTGCCAGCGCCATCGGCCGCTTACCGCGCCAAAACGCAAGAAAATCATGCGCCCCCGCAAACAGCTCCACCTCGAAAATCTCCCGCATGCGCGCGCGCTTGCTTTCGAGCACCTTTTCCGGATCGAGTCCGAGCCCGTAGCGTTCGTTCAACGTTTTGGAAAACCAAGTGCTGTGCGACCCGAAAAACTCATGGTGTTCGGCGGGGGTAAGCGCATAGCCACTGTGTTCGAGCACGGCATCGGCAAACGCCCGGGCGTGGTATTTACCGGAATCAATGAGCGTACCGTCGAGATCCAGGATAAAGGCTTCATACTCCCAAAGCTTTATCATGCCGGGCCCACCTCTATACCGCGCCGCAAAGGGTCAGGATGACCGCCTTCTGGGCATGCAAACGGTTTTCGGCCTCATCGAATACAATGGATTGCGGCCCGTCAATCACCTCCGCCGTCTGCTCACAGCCCCGGATCGCGGGAAGACAGTTCATGAAAATCGCATCGGGTCTGGCGTGCGCCATAAGTTCGCTGTTCACCTGATACGGCATGAACTTGGCGATGCGCGCCTCCTCCTGCTCCTTCGGGATATGATAGCTCATCCATGAGTCGGTATACACGACATCGGCATCCTTGATCGCTTCGACGGGATCGTCCGTCACCATAACCGATCCACCGGCGGCAGCGGCAAATTTTTCGCAGTCGGCCACCACATCGGCACGCGGCGAATAGTCCTCGCCCGCCGGCGAACCCACGCTCACATGCATGCCCATATTGGTGCCGCCGAACATCAGCGAGTGCGTCACATTGTTGAAACCGTCGCCGAGGTACGCGATTTTAAGTCCGGCCAGACGGCCCTTCTTTTCCTCGATGGCCTGCAGGTCGGCCAGGATTTGGCATGGGTGGCTATCGTCGGTCAGCGCGTTGATCACGGGAACCGTGGCGTATTCGGCCATTTCCTGCAGATCGGTGTGTTTGAAAAGCCGCGCCATGATGATGTCGACAAACCGGGAAGCCGTTTTGACCGAATCGCTGATGGTCTCCTTGCCGCTGCCCATGGGCGAGTTGCCGGTATGGTAATAGATCGCATGCCCGCCCATCTGGGTCATGCCCGCCTCGAACGAAAGGCGCGTGCGCAGGCTCGGTTTCTCAAAGATCATCAGCAGCGTCTTGCGCGCCATCGCATCCCGATAGGCGTCCGGGTTTGCCTTCACATCCTTTGCCAGATCCAGTACGGCCCGGATTTTTTCCGGACTCCATTTCTTAAGCGAAATCAAATGTTCCATGGGGTTACCTTCGTATTACGTATTTCGTACTTCAAGCTTCAGGTTTCAAGAAACAGGTTTGTAGTCGTCATAGTATTGATTGGCTTCATCCTGCCGGCCAAATGTGGTCAGAATCAGAGCCGCCCGGATCCACATGCCGTTGCGCATCTGCCGCCAGTAGACGGCACGCGGGTCGTTGTCGATATCCGTGCTGATCTCCGAGCGGCGCGGCAGTGGATGCATGATCACCGCCGTATCCTTGAGTATACCCATATGCTCGGCGCCGATGCTGAAGTCCGATGTATCAATCGTGCTGCTCTCCCCTTCCGCATCCCATTCATCCTGAATGCGGGTCATGTAGATGGCATCGGCAAGGGGCATGACCGACGCAAAGTCCTGCGTCTCGACATACCGGGTTCCCGCATGATCGAGCAGCTCGAGAATGTCCGGACTGATCTGCAACGGTTCCGGCGCGACAAAGTGAAGCGTCACATCCTTGTAGAGCGTCAGCAGCCATGCCAGTGACCGCACCGTGCGACCCCGCATCAGGTCGCCGACAAAAGCGATGTTTTTTCCGTCAATCCCGCCGATCTTTTCAAAGCTTCGCTCAAGGGTGTAGATATCCAGCAGGGCCTGCGTGGGATGCTGATCGGCCCCCGATCCGGCATTCAGCACCGGTATCTCGCGGTTGGTGTGCGCCAGCATCCAGGCCACCCGCTCGGCAAAGCCGCCCACCGGATGGCGCATGATGATCATATCGGCATACGAGCTGAACGTCCGGATGGTATCCTCCGGCGACTCGCCCTTTACCTCGCTCGATGTTTTGGTGTCCCGCACATCCATCGTGTCGAGTCCGAGAATCTGGCAGGCGGCATTATGGGAAAGATAGGTGCGCGACGACGGCTGCGCGAAATAAAGCATCGCCCGTTTGTCCGACAGCAGTCTTTTTAGAAAATTGGCCCCGTCGCGCCGCTTGTTGATACGCTTGATCTTGGTGGCCAGTGTGCAGAGCTCCTCAAGCTGTGCCCGCGAAAACTGCTGGGCGATCAGCGTATGCGGAGGAGTCCCCTGAAAATACTCGCCCTTTTCCTTCAGCGGCAATGCCTTGAATTCCTGCCACGAAATTCCGCTCAATTTTTTTCCGGTTGCCATGCCATTCCCCTTCCTACAGTTCGCCAATAATAGCGTCCGGCCATATAAAGTCCACCCTTCCAATCCCTCATTTCTTAACCTACATTCCCAGCATGACATTCAAGGAAATGAAACGCAGCACCCTCCGGGTCAACGGGGAGGTGCTTAAAGGCGTTACAGCCGGAGCCCTGCGGGTGGCCGATGCCCCCATCAGCGCCCAGGCCCTGCTGTGCCTTGATATGTTCGAGCTTCAAGAACGTAATATTCTATGGATCGCCACCGATGTCCGCGAAATGGAGCGGATACATGAGTCGCTCCGGACGCTCACAACAGGTAGGGACGAATCGTCCAATCAGGAGGTAGGGATAGACCGCCGGGCTGTCCGAAACGGCGCGCTCGGCGATCGCACCCTACCATCTGCCTTTTCCATCCACCTGTTCCAGCCCATGGAAAAGGATCCCGCCGTCTTCGGGGAACATCTGAAGCTCGTCGAACATATTAAGAAAACCGCATGTCACGGAAAGCTGCACGATCGTGCAGCTTTCCGTGATTCCGGATTTATCATCATCAGCTGCCCCCAGGCTATGGAACAGGAAGTCCCCCTAGCCGCAGAATCGCGGCAGGCGGTCCAGACGCTCACCGTCGGCGACAAGCATCAACTCGAAACTCTCACCGGGTGGATGTCTGATGCCGGTTATGAATTCGGCGTGGAAGTTTATTCGCAGGGCGAGGCCGCGCTGCGCGGCGGCATCCTCGACTGCTGGCCGCCCGGTTCGCCCCGCCCCGTCCGCATCGAATTCTTCGGTAACGAGATCGACTCCATTCGGTACTTCGACGACCAGACCCAGTGCTCGATCGAAAAGATTGATTCCATCCAGCTTCCCCAAATGGATTTCGGCTTTGCCGGGGAGGAGAGGAGTGCTTTGATTGATCTTCTGCCGGAAGATACAATCAAAGTCGGCATGGAGCATGGGGCATCCGTCCTCGAAACCGGATTCAATTTCTACGACACCCATCTCGTGGCCGTCTCCTATGACACCCCTCCTAATGAAGCAGAGCGGGCCCGACGGCAGTTTGTTGATCAGCGATGCGCCGAGGCGGCCAACGATTGGCAGATCCACTTTTTCTTCGAAACTAAAGGAACGCTGATGCGTTTTCGCGAGCTCTATGAAGGACTAGAAGGCTTCGAATTGCTGCACCTCCATCATGGCGTACTGCACGAGAGCGCCATCGATCCTGCCCGTAAAATCCTGATCGTTACCGAGAGCGATTTCTACGCTTACCACACCAACCGCAGCGCACATGCCCGAACCGCCAAGCGCTTCCACAAACAGCAGGAGCGGGTCTCCGAGGCGGCGGATATCCAGCCCGGTGATTTCGTGGTGCATGTTGAGCATGGCGTCGGCAAATATCTCGGCATCGTCGAAACCTCGTTCAGCGGCAAAAGCATGGAGGTGATGTCGGTCGAGTATGCCAAGGGCGAAAAGGTCTATCTGCCCGTCACGCAGGCGCATCTGCTCACCCGCTACAAAGGCATGGGCAAGCAGACCCCCAAGCCGCACACGCTCGGCGGTCGTAAATGGCGCAACGACAAGGCAAACGCGCAGGAGGCGGTGCAGGATCTTGCGGCCAAGCTGCTGCAAACGCAGGCCGAGCGGCAGGCCAAGCGCGGCTACCGCTTTTCCAGGGACACCGCCCTGCAGGCCGAGTTCGAGGCCGCCTTCCCCTACACCGAAACCCCTGACCAGCTTTCCTCGTCCGATGAGCTCAAGCGCGATATGGAAAAGTTGCGGCCGATGGACCGACTGCTGTGCGGCGACGTCGGTTTCGGCAAAACCGAGGTGGCGATGCGCGCCGCGTTCAAGGCGGTCATGGACGGCATGCAGGTGGCCATACTGGTTCCGACCACTGTGCTGGCGCAGCAGCACTACGACACCTTTATCGAGCGCATGGCCGCCTTTCCCGTTCGGGTCGATATGGTCAGCCGCTTCCGAACCCATGGACAGCAAAACCAAACGCTAGCCCGGACCCTGGCGGGCGAAGTGGATATCCTCATCGGCACGCACCGCCTGCTTTCCAAGGATGTGAACTTTAACAACCTCGGACTGGTGATCATCGACGAAGAGCAACGTTTCGGCGTAACGGCCAAGGAACACCTCAAGGAGCTGCGCAAGCAGGTCGATGTCATTACCATGTCGGCCACCCCGATCCCCCGCACGCTCTACATGAGCCTCACCGGCGTGCGCGACCTCAGTACCATTAAAACCGCCCCGCAGGAGCGTCAGCCGGTCGACACCAACGTCATCCCCTATGACGAGGAGATCATTGCCAAGGCAATCCGCATGGAGCTGCACCGCGGCGGCCAGGTGTTCTATCTGCACAACCGCGTCAAGACCATCCACCTCGTCGACAATAAGCTCCGCGCCCTGGTACCCGAAGCGCGCATCGCTGTGGCCCACGGACAAATGGGCGAGAGGGAACTTTCCGAAATCATGCACGCTTTCGTGGAGGGACGCTTCGATGTCCTGCTCTGCACCACCATCATCGAAAGCGGCGTCGACATTCCCAACTGTAACACGCTTTTCGTTGAGAACGCCGAACGCTTCGGGCTGTCGGATCTCTATCAGTTGCGCGGACGCGTCGGCCGCTCCAACCACAAGGCCTTCGCCTACCTGATGCTTTCACCCGGCGGCGACATGATTGATGCCGCGCGCGACCGCATGAATGCCATCCAGCGCTACACCGGCCTCGGCTCCGGCTTCCGCCTCGCCCTGCGGGATCTCGAGCTGCGCGGCGCGGGCAACCTGTTGGGCGCAAAACAGAGCGGCCATATATCCGCCATCGGATTCGATCTCTACTGCCAGCTGCTCAAGCGCACCATCGCCATCATGCAGGGCAAAAAGCCCCCGCCGCTGATGGACGTTACCGTCAAAATCGACTTTCTCGATCTCTCGCCCAAATCCGGCAACCGGGAGAGCGGTGCGTTTATTCCCTATGACTATATCGAGGATGAAAACCTGCGGTTGCGGCTCTACCAGCGTATGTCGGCCCTTGCTACCAAGCAGGAAATCGCGCTGATGAAGCGCGAGATCAAGGATCGTTTCGGCAAACTACCCGCCGAGGTTCAGCGACTCATGCTCATCGCTGAGCTGCGCATCGTCGCGGCAGACCGGGGTTTGAGATCCGTCATCGTGCGCGACCGGCAGGTGATGCTTTCGCGCGAGAAGGAATACCTCACCATCGACGGCCGCCATCCGCGACTCGACGAAGACAAGACGACGCCGATGCTGAAAGAGTTGATTGCGACCGTCCTGGAGTGCGGTGGGAAGCGTTAGCGCCACGCCGCTTTTGCGGCAAATAGTCTGGAGTGCGGCGGGAAACGGAGTGCCACGCCGCTCTTAAGGCTGCCGAGCTGACGGGGCGAATGGAAAGCGGTGTGGCGCTAACGCTTCCCGCCGCACTCCAGAACATTCACTCCAGAACTTTTACTCCAGGATTACTTACTCCAGGATTACTTACTCTAGGAATTTCTTGCCACATACTACCAGCACGTTTATTTTTCTTTCAATGTTTAACGAAGTTCCATGCTGGCCACATGCTCCGATGCACAGCTTGTCTGAACAGGGTGTCTACATGATTACAGCCGGAACCTTCCAAAAGCAGATGCTACTCGACTCCCCCGAAAAACTTACCATTGTGCGCGACCTACTATTCAAATATGCCGACCAGTTTGAATGGAAGCTGCAGGCCTGGGCGATCATGCGAAACCACTATCACTTTGTTGCCTTCTCTCCAAGCAGAGCGGAATCGTTGAAAGAACTTGTTTCGCGATTGCATGAATACAGCGCAAAGAAACTAAACTCCATCGACGCCGATCCCGGTCGCAAGGTTTGGCACAACTACTGGGACTCGCATATTACACATAAAACCTCATATTTTGCACGGTTGCGTTATGTGCACCAGAACCCTGTTCACCACGGCGTTGTTGAAAACGCTTCGAATTACAAATGGTGCTCACAGGCATGGCTGGAGCAAAATGCCGAGCGTTCGTTCGTCAACACCCTCGCCCGCTTTAAGACCGATCACATCAGCGTGCGTGACGATTTTTGAATTAACCTTCTGGCATGCAGAAAATAGTCTGGAGAGGGAAGAATAGTCTGCAGTGCGGCGGGAAACGGAGTGCCACGCCGCTTTTGCGGATGCCTAGCCGGCGGTGTGGACTGAAAGCGGTGTGGCGCTAACGCTTCCCACCGCACTCCAAAGGTGTTCCCAGTAGCTCTTTCGCGTGCTGCAACGTCACGTTGGTGCTGTCCTTACCGCCGAGCATGCGGGCGATTTCTTCGGGTCGGGATTCGGCATCGAGCAGCTCCACTTCGGTGAAGGTGCGGCTATCTTCAACTTTCTTTGAAACAGCAAGGTGCGTGGTTCCACAGGCGGCAACCTGCGGCAGGTGGGTGATGCAGATCAACTGATGGCATTCCGCCACCTGCGCGAGCTTGCGCCCGACCGCACCGCCGATTTCGCCGCCGATGTTGGCGTCGATTTCGTCGAACACCAGCACGGGAATCCGATCCTGTTTGGCGAGCACGGCCTTGGTGGCGAGCATAACGCGGGAGATTTCCCCGCTGGAAGCAATCATGCGCAGTGGCCGCATATCCTCGCCGGCATTGGGCGCAAAGCCAAATTCGATCTCATCCATGCCCGCCGGGCCGGGTTCGCAGGGAGTGAGCTGCACATCGAAAAAACCATGTTCGAAACCGATGTCGACCAGTTCCTTGGTGATACATTCGGAAAGATAGTCGGCCACATTTTCGCGTTTTGACCGCAGCGCAAGACCGGCTTCTTCCACTGAATGAAAAACGGTTTCGAGTTCGGCCTGCAGTTCAGCGCGCACCTTATCGCGCCCGCGAAGGTCGGCCAGCTGCTGTTTCCACTTTTCGCCATTCTCGAGCACCTCCTCGACCGTTGCCCCATATTTACGCTTGAGGGTTTGGTAGGTGGTGAGTCGGTCGTCGAGCCATTGCATGCGCTCGGGGCTGGCATCCATACCGGCCGCGGAGTTTTCAATGGAACGAACGATCTCCTGCACGGAGGTGACGGCGCTCTCGATTTCGTCGTGCCATTCCTGTGCTTCGGGCATCAGTTTAATCAGTCGATTGAGCGCCTGCTGGGCGGAGGCGAGTCCGTCGAAGGCGCAGCCTTCTCCCTCGGTCAGTGCGTTGACCACGCCGTTGGCCAGCTCAATCACCTGCTGGGAGTTAGCGATGATGCTGTGCTCTTCTTCCACTTCAGCTTCTTCCTCGGTGGTAAGATTGGCAGTTGCGATTTCGTTGACACGGTAGTCGAGGAATTCGATCTGCCGCTCGAGGTCCTCCTCGTTATCGGAGTTGAGGGCGTCGATGCGTTTCCGGAGATCGTGGTACTTCGAATATTCGGTCTGATAGACAGCTTTGGCATCGTCCACCTGACCGAAGGCGTCAAGAATTTCGAGCTGCACGGTCTGGTCCAGCAGGGATTGGTGGTCATAGGGGCCGTGCATATCGACCAGTACCTCGCCCAACCGCTTCAGCACCTGCAGGGTTACCGGTTCGTCATTGACCAGCGTCTTGTTGGAGGACTCGGTGATCACGCGCCGGATAATCAGCAGCCCGCCGTCGCACGGCTCCATGCCGATGTCGATGAGCACGGCATCGATCTGCGCGGAATCGGATAATCCGAATTCGGCATGCACGGAACAGGAGGTTTCGCCGGTGCGAATCATCGACTTGTCGGCTCTTTCACCCAGCAGCAGGCGCAGCGCCCCAATCACCAGCGATTTGCCCGCGCCGGTTTCGCCGGTGATAACGTTCAAGCCATCGTTAAACCCGACCTGCACGTCGTCCACCAGCGCGAGGTTTTTAATTTTAAGCGTTCTGAGCATATGGCCGCACAGTATTCAACGAACCGGGGCTTTTGGGCAAGCTGGATTGCACGGCGAATGCAGTGTGGCAACCGGTCGCACCTGTCTGCCGAAGCCCATCTGAAAACGTAAAAGGATTGCACCCCCACAGGCGATTCGGCATAAAGGAGTGACTTTTATCCAACCAAGGCTAATTCGATTATGGCAAAACCCATTTATGCAGGAACCTACCAAAACCGCGGCGCCGGGCGCTGGAAGAATGTCTTCATTGTCATTATTCTCATCCAGATCCTGATCGTCGTTGTCTATTTGATCTCTTCGAAAGGCAAAAAAGACGAAGCGGACACCACTCCGGAGAATACACCGGTTGCTCCGGCGCCCGTTCCGCTCGATCTGGCCCCGACGGCACCGGTTGCTCAGACAACCGCCTCGCCGGAAACCAAGTCCACCCTCGCGGATGCGCAGGCGGCGATCGACGCCGGCCAGCTGGCCGGCGCCAAAACCATGCTCGATCAGCTGGTTGCCTCTACCTCCAATGCCGATGCGATAAAAAAACTGGGTGATTTGAACATTAAGCT
>JBFHPA010000075.1:0-10200 GCA_041592955.1 Pontiella sp. | reverse complement strand
GCACCCTGGGCACCTTGCTGCATAACGGCGTGTCGGTTCTTCCCGCGCTTGGAATCGTGCAGAAGACCATCGATAACGTGATTATTTCCGATGAAATCGGCAAGGCGCGGGAACGTGTGACCGACGGCGCCAGCGTATCCAAACCGCTGGCACAGGGAAAAGTGTTCCCCCGATTGTTCATCGACATGCTGGCGGTCGGCGAAGAGACCGGCGACCTGCCCGGCTGCCTTACTCATATTACCCGGCGGTACGACACAGAACTCGACCGTCTTGTAAAAACCTGCACCACTATTCTGGAACCGTTACTGATCGTGATGGTCGCGCTTATCGTCGGCGGCATTGCTGTATGCCTGCTGCTGCCCGTGCTGACGCTGACCGATTCGCTGCATGTATAACCAACCGAAGGAGAGATCCCATGAACAAGACTAAAAAAGACAAACACTTGAGCAAGCGATCGGGCTTTACCCTGATTGAAATCATTCTCGTGGTCGTCATCATCGGTATTCTGGCGGGCATTGCCGTTCCGCGCATGGGCGGTCGAACCGAGCAGGCAAAAATCTCCAAGGCGAAGCAGACGATCAACACGCTCAGCATGGCCATTCAGGAATATGAGATGATGAACGGGAACTATCCCTCCAGCCTCGACGGCCTGCTCGACGAATCCAAAGGCGGACCGTTCCTGGAAAAGAAAGTCGTGCCGACCGACCCATGGGAAAAACCCTTTGTCTTTTCCGCGCCCGGATCGCACAACACCCACACCTTCGACCTGTCCTGCACCACGGCCAAAGGCGTGGTCATCAACAACTGGGAATAACGTCATCCAATGATTGGACCTCCCTTAGGTAGGGACGGCTGTCCCAGCCGTCCGCGGCGCTTTCGGCGAAAGCGCCCTACCATGCAAAAAAGCGGCTTCACGCTGATGGAAGTCATTCTGGTGCTGGTGTTGGTGGTCGTTATTTCCGGAATTTCCCTACCCTACTTTGCCGGCTCCTTCAGAGGCACCCAGTTGCGAACCGCATCACGCACCATCACTCGTATGGCCAAGTATGCGCGAAGCATGGCGATCATGCGCGAAGAAACCCTCATGGTTGTCCTCAACCATGAAACAATGGAGGTCTTTCTCGGCGGCACGCCTTCCGTCTCCACAAATACCGCCGACGGCGAGCTCGATCAGGACGTGCTCAAGCGACTCGGCTATGTGGATGGCGAGAACGAAGACGACTCGACCGGCGGCATTGAAAAGGAGGTCCATCGCTTCCTGCCGGACGGCCTGACCGTGCGCGATTTTGACAAAGCCTGGACCGAAGAGGACGATGAATACGAGGATCTCTACCGGATTCGCTTCTTCCCCAACGGCCAGTGCGACTGGTTTACGATAGAGCTCGAAGACAGTCGAGGCATGGCCGTGAAACTGGAAAATGATCCCATCTCCGGGAAAATCATCTCCGAATTCACGCAATAGATATAAGATGATTTTCGTTTTGATGCTTAAGTTGATGAACATACTGCTTACTGCGTATTACGTATTGTTACGAATCGGCACCTAATGTCGTTTGCCAATACGCAGTACGCAACACGAAATACGAACCTATGGATAAATCGGACATTGATTGCATCAAGGCCTACCTTGGGGGCGACGCCAATGCGCTTGAGCCGATGGTGGAAAAATACAAGCGTCCGCTCTATTCATTCATTCTGAAAATGACCGAGGGCCGCGAAGATGCCGACGAGATCTTTCAGGAGACCTGGTTTCGCGCTCTCAAGAACATCCACAAGTTCCGGCATAAAAAT
The DNA here is from genome assembly GCA_041592955.1 of Pontiella sp. GTDB lineage: Bacteria > Verrucomicrobiota > Kiritimatiellia > Kiritimatiellales > Pontiellaceae > Pontiella. The sequence goes on along the minus strand of JBFHPA010000075.1, from coordinate 8,409 downwards.
TTCCTCAACTGGCTGTTCCGGATTTCCCACAATCTGATCATCGACCGGGCGCGACGAAACAAGAAGAATGTGTCGATGCAGAGCAGCTTTGGGGGCGAAGACGGCGACAGCACCCTGGAAGACCAGTTGGCCGCACCGGGCATCTCTCCGGCCGAGGAAGCGGGCGGAACCGCATTGGGCTTGCAGATTGAGGAAGCGGTAAAAACGCTGTCACCGGAGCAGCGGGAGGTCTTCCTGCTGCGTATGTATGGTAATATATCCTTTAAGGAGATCGCGAAGCTGCAGAAGTGCTCGATCAATACTTGTCTGGCCCGGATGCAATATGCACTGACCAAGCTACGTTCTATACTCAAGGAAGAGTACGAAGAGTTACAGGAGGCCATGTCATGAAGTGCCTAAACGCAGAAAAACTAATGCTTTTGCAGGATTCCGGTGAAATGCCGGCTCGGCAGGCCAATGCTCTTGCCGCCCATCTGCACGACTGCAGGCCGTGTCAGCAGTTTCAGCACGCCCTGATTGAATCGCAGCATGCATTCCAAACCGTGGACGAACCTTCCGCCAAAGCCATACAGAATGTGCTGCGCGAAGCCCGGGTGAACGCCCCCGAGAAAAACCCGGTTCATGTTTTCGGACTCAAACCCACGCTGGCCATGGCGGCATCGGTGGTTATTGGACTGGGCGCTTTCCTTACCCTGTTCAGTTACAATCGGGTAGGCATGGAGTTCATGGTGACCGAAACCCAGCTGTTGGATTCCGAGGATCAGATGGTCAGCGTCATGTACAGCGGACTATCCGAAGACGACCTCGCCTTCAATTTCCTCATGACCTACGAAGGCAACGGACAGGGATAAAGTTGGGTAGGGATGGCTCGCCGAGCCGTCCGCCGCGCGACGGCACCATTTTGCAGACGGCGCTCTCGGCGAAAGCGCCCTACCTCAATCTCTCTTTAAGCTCCTCGAGCGAAGTGATCGGCTGCTCGCAGGCAAAGTTACGGCAGATGTAGACGGTTGCTTTGCCATCAATCATCCCCTGTTCTTGAGTGAACGGAGCAAGCTCGGCGAGCTTGTCGTCCCCGGAAGAATCCTTGAACAGCACGACTTTGCCGGGTTTGTAGACACCCTTGATATGAGCGAGCATGCCCTTTGTGTCGTCACTTTCCCGGTCGCCGACAACGACAATTTCCACCGTATCGCCAGCAGCGAATTGCAGAGCGATCAATGCCTGTGAAAAATTGGAGGCCGAACGGTTGATCGATCCGCTGAAGGCCTTGCCGGTTTCGACGGCCTGCTGTTCCAGCTCGGATCGACCGGTCAACCGTGCCAGCTTGAGCAGGTTCAGCATCTGCACCGAGTTGCCGGAGGGAATGGCTCCATCGTAGATTTCCTTCGGCCGAACGATTAACTCTTCCGCATTGTCGGCGGTCATAAAATAGCCGCCCTTGGCTTCATCCACAAAGGCTTTGCCCAGGATGTCGTTATACTTCAGTGCGGCTTCCAAATACCGCACATCGAGCGTGCTTTCATAAAGCTCGAGCAGGCCATAGATCATGAACGCATAATCTTCCATCTGGCCCATAACAGCCTTATGACCTTCGCGGTAGCGATGCCAAAGCCCGCCGTCTTCCCGTCTCATCTCTGCCTCTATAAACGCATTGGCCCGGATCCCCGCCTTTGTATAGGACTCGTTACCGAAGGCACGCCCTGCCTTGGCGAAGGCGGCGATCATCAGCCCGTTCCAGTCGGTCAATACCTTGGTATCTTTCAGTGGATGAATGCGCTTCTCGCGAAGTTCAAACAGCTTTTCGCGCGGCACGGCAATCCGTTGCGCCTCTTCCGCGCTCAAGAGGCTGGATAGATGCGGAATATTTTTTCCGTTCATCTGGCCGGTGGACTCATCGCGAAAGTTTCCGGACTTCGAAATATTCCAAACCCTGGAAACAAATTCATAGTCATCGCCCAGAATCGTTTTCAGTTCTGCGGTATCCCAAATATAAAACAGCCCCTCCTCGCCCTCGGAGTCGGCATCCTCGGCGGAATAGAATCCGCCTCCGGGCGCGGTCATGTCGCGCATGACATAGGTCAGAATTTCTTCGGCGACTTCCCGATAGAACGGCTTTCCGGTCAGCTCGAACGCTTCCGTATAAGCCAGCACCAGCAAAGCCTGATCATAGAGCATCTTTTCAAAGTGCGGCACCAGCCATTCGTTGTCGGTGGCATAGCGGTGGAATCCGAAACCAACCTGGTCAAATATGCCGCCTTTGCGCATCTCCTCCAGCGTATGTTCGACCGCCTTGATGCCATCGGCCTGCCCGTGTTGTAGCAGAAACACCAGCTTGTGCGGGGTCGGGAACTTGGGCTGTTGCCCGAAACCGCCTTTGCGCGAATCATACTGGCCGAGCAGTTCCTGATAGCCCTCGGCCAATAGATTCGGACTCAGCTCCGCCCCGGACCCCTGTGCATTCTGCTGGGCCAGTACATCCGTGATCTGGCCGGCGGACTCCAGCACCTTCTCGCGCTGGGTTTTCCAGGCATCGGAAATCCGCGGAATCAACTCCCTCATGCCGATCCGGCCAAAACGCGCGTCCGGCGGAATGTAGGTCGCTGCGTGAAACGGCTTTTTGTCGGGCGTCATGAAAATGGTCAGCGGCCAACCGCCCGAACCCGTCATCATTTGGCAGACCGTCATGTAGATATTGTCAATGTCCGGGCGCTCCTCGCGATCGACCTTGATGCATACGAAGTGCTCATTCATCAATTTTGCAATCGCTTCATTCTCGAACGATTCATGCTCCATGACGTGGCACCAGTGGCAGGTGGCATAGCCAATCGAAAGAAAGATCGGCTTGTCCTCCTTCTTTGCCTGCTCAAAAGCCTCTTCGCCCCAAGGATGCCAATCAACCGGATTGTGCGCATGTTGCAGTAGATAAGGACTCTTTTCGTCGGCCAAACGGTTGGTAAATGTGTGCATTTCTGGTTCCTTTAATGTTTTGGCGGATGTTCCAATCGCCAGGCCCAGTAGTAAAATAGATACCCAATATTTCATACACAAGGCATATTGTACCATTTTGGTACAGATACGAGATTTTTCTAAGGCGGAAAGATGGTCGGCATTGATTCCCTCTCCCCCGCGCCCCCTCACCCATTCTCACGCTCGTTTTCCTGAAAGAAACCCTTGCGTAACGCTCTTCTGCTCCCTATATTGCGCGGCTTAATTAACCGGATGTTCCGGTTAGAAGCGAAGGCCACCTGACCTCGTGGTGTGTCAAAGCGGATTGTTTAGAACTGTTTAAACTATAGGAGAGGCAAAATGGCGGAGTCATTCACCAAGACGGTAGGCGTGCAGGATTTACTTGACGCAGGCTTGCATTTCGGTCACCAGACCAAACGTTGGAATCCCAAAATGAAGCGCTACATTCATGGCGCGAAAAACGGGATCTATATCATCGACCTGAACAAAACCCTTTCTCAGCTCGAGCTGGCGAAAACCTTTGTAAACGATGTCATCATGCGCGGTGAGAAGATTCTTTTCGTCGGCACCAAGAAGCAGGCACGTGAAATCTTCAAGAACACGGCCGAAGCCACCAACCAACCCTATGTGATCCATCGCTGGCTCGGCGGCATGCTGACCAACAACAAGACGATTCGTTCCTCCGTGGCCCGCATGCGCGAACTGCAGAAAATGGAAAAAGACGGCACGATGGAAAAGCTTCTCAAGAAAGAAGTCTCGGTGCTGCGCCGCGAGCTGGCCAAACTGGAACGCAACCTGACCGGTATCGGCAATCTGGAAAAGAAGCCGGGCGCCCTCTTTGTGGTGGACCTGAAACGCGAGCATCTTGCGCTGGCTGAAGCCAAGCGTCTTAACATTCCGGTAGTTGCGCTGGTTGACACCAATGCCGACCCCGATCTCGTTGACTACCCGATCCCCGGCAATGATGACTCCCTTCGTTCGGTAGGCCTGATTGCCGATGTGCTCGGCGAAACGATCAAGGCTGCTGACGAAATCTATGAGGCGAAAGCCAAGGCCGAGCGCGAAGCTCGCGAAAAGGTCGAAGCCGAAGAGCGCGAAAAAACCAAGATTGCCCGCGAAGAGCGCCAGAAGAAGGAAGCCGAAGAGAAGAAAAAGCGCGAAGAGGTGCTGAAGAAGATCAAGGAGCAGAAAAAGAAAACCGACGAAGCCAAGAAGGCCGAAAAGGCTGAGAAAGCTGCTGCGGCCAAGGTTGCGGCCGCTGCCGCTGCAGCCGCCACCCCGGAAGAGCCCAAGGCTGAAGAAGCCGCGCCTGCGGAAGAGGCTGCACCGGTTGCAGAAGAAGCTTCCGCCGAGGCTACAGCGGACAAGCCCGCTGACGAGCCCAAGGCTGAAGAAGCGCCTGCCGCCGAAGAGGTGAAGGAAGAAGCTTCCGCCGAGGCTACAGCGGACAAGCCCGCTGATGAAAAATCTGACGATAAAAAAGACGCATAATTCAGGAGATTTAGAATAATGGCCATTACAACAAGCATGATCAAAGAGCTCCGCGACGCCACCAGCCTTGGTATCGCGGACTGCAAAAAGGCGCTGGAGGAAACCAACGGTGATTTTGACGGTGCCGTTAAGATTCTTCGCGAAAAAGGTGCGGCTGTTGCTGCCAAGCGCGCAAGCAAGGAAGCCAAGGAAGGCAATGTTGCTGCAATCGTGGCTCCCGGTGCACAGAGTGCCGGAATGATTGAAATCAACTGCGAAACCGACTTTGTGACCCGCAATGAAGACTTCCAGGCATTCGTGGAAGAGCTGCGTGGCGAATCACTCAGCTTCGAATCCGACAAGATGGCCGAAGGTGTGGCAGATCGGGTTGAAGCCAAAATGGCTTCCATCGGCGAAAAGATCCAGTTCCGTCGCAACGTCAAATGGGATGTTGAGGGAACCGGCTCCATCGCTTCCTATATTCACATGGGCGGCAAGGTCGGCGTGTTGCTGGAACTCGGCTGCGAAAAGGCCGAAACCGTCGACAACCCGATCTACAAGGAGCTTGCCAAGGACCTGACTCTTCACGTTGCCGCGGCTGCGCCGGAATACCTGAACCGCGATGAAGTTCCCGCCGAAACCGTCGAAGCTGAAAAGGATATTTTCCGGAAGCAGCTTGATGGCAAGCCGGAAAACATCATCGACAATATTCTCAAAGGCAAAATCAACAAGTACTTCTCGCAGATCTGCTTCCTTGAGCAGGGCTTCGTGAAGGAAGATAAGGTTTCCATCACCGACCTTGTTGCTGAAAAAGCCAAGGAGCTTGACGACACACTGACGGTTAAGCGCTATGTGCGCTACCAGCTGGGTGCATAAGCCACAGCTTCCATGCATACGAAAAGCCCGTCATCGCGACGGGCTTTTTTTGTGATCGTAGACGATGCTTCCAGCTTCGTTCTCTGTGATACGGTCCCAGGCCACTGTAACGAAGCTGGAAGCTTCGTCTACGATTGAACATTCTTTTTTCACCGTCCGCCCGTCCAATCCGGTCCGATGGGCCACCTCGCCATGAAACGCTATTCTGATGAGTTTACGCAATGGCGGCGGGACACGTTTAAACAAAACCTTCAAAAAACTTCCAGAGACGGGAAAAAAGAGCGAACATGTGCATAGATATAGCGGGGAGTATATATGAGAAAAGTATCCGAGCGATATCGGCAATGGTTAATGAAGGAACTGCCTGTCCTTGAAAAGGATGGCGTGTTATCCCGAGAGACGGCGTCTAATATCGAAACGTACTATTCTGAAAAAACCGCCGGCGGGATGCATTGGGCCATTATTGCCTTTGCGATTCTAGGCTCACTGCTTATCGGATCCGGCATCATCCTGCTGTTTGCACACAACTGGGATGAGCTGGGGCGGCCCATGCGTGCCGTGCTTTCGTTCTGCCCTCTGGTGATTGCCTCCATCTTCAGCGTGCTGGCTCTTGTGAAAAATGGCGGTACGGCATTGCGCGAATCGGCAGGTATTTCCCATTCGCTGGCGGTCGGCTCATCCATTGCACTGATCGGCCAGACCTACCATCTGTCCAGTAGTCTTCCCCCGTTTCTGCTGACCTGGGCGCTGCTGATTCTGCCGCTTGTTTTTCTACTGCGCTCCAGCGGCTCGTTTCTCATCTATCTGGGATTAATCTGCGGCTGGAGCGGGGTCGCCCAGGAAACGTATGGTCAGGCGGCCGGTTTCTGGCTGCTGCTGCTTCCAGCGATTGGACGAGTGGTAATGATGGTCCGTGCCGACCGCAATACGCCGGATGCACTGGTCAGTTGGTTCGGTCTATTGCTTACTCTTGCCATATCAACCGGCATCGTCCTGGAACGCACGGTACCGGGATTATGGATCGTCGCCTACTCTGCCCTGCTGAGCGGTGCCGGACTTCTTGGACTGCACCTCTACGGCGACCGCCAGGGATGGAGCAATCCGCCCAAAGCCTTCGGCGTGATCGGTATCGCGTTGCTGGCCTACCTCTTCACCTGGTCGGATATGTGGCGTGATATCGGCTGGAGCTATGTGAAAAGCGGATGGCACCACAAAACCTGGGGCATATGGGTTGATAGCGGTGTTACAATCGCGTTTCTGGCGGGGTGGATTTTATGCGCGCTCAAGGCGTTCCGTCGCGCCTCCATCGAATCAATCACGCTGGCTGTTTTTCCCATCATTGCAACCGTCTGCTTCATGCTCGGATCGGCTGCCGGTAACGAAAACAATGTGCTCAATGCGGTTATCTTCAACGGATTCATGCTGTTTTTCGGCATCATGTATATTGTGCTGGGCTGTCGGAGCATCAAGCTGAGCCAGCTCAACGGCGGCATGGCGATTCTCTCCCTGTTGCTGGTGACCCGTTTCTTCGACGAGGATTTCGGTTTTCTGGCCCGCGGCATTGTATTCATCACGCTGGGAATCTGTTTTCTGAGCGTTAATCTCGTCATGGCCCGACGCAGGAGAAAGATGGAGGTGGCATCATGAAAAAGTGGCCCTTAACCATTCTGGGTGTTCTGATCCTCGTTCAGTTCGCCATCCCCTTTACCATGATTCAAGGCAGGGAAAAGGTGCTGCGCGAAGGTGAGCTGTTCCGCTTCATAACCCGACCGATCGATCCAGCCGATCCGTTTCAGGGGCGTTATGTGCGCCTGGGTATTCAAAACGATTATGTGACACGCGATAAAAATAAAACGCACAACATAAAGACGCGCACACCCGTTTACGCGATCGTGGAAACCAACAGTGCGGGCTTTGCATATTTTTCCGAACTGACGCTTGGAGCGCCTCGGGACCGCGCATATCTCAAAACCCGCTATCGCGGTCCGCGCAACAGATGGGCTGAAGGCGCAAGAGCTTCCATATTTCTGGGCGACCGCATCGATATCCCTTTTGACCGCTTCTATATGGACGAAGCCAAAGCTCCCCGGGCAGAAAAACTGGCTCGGGAAGCCACCCGCAACACCAATTGCTGGGTTGAAGTCCGTATTCTAAACGGTAAAGCGGTGATTGAAGACGTCTTTGCCGGAGGTCAATCCCTGCGCGATCTTGCGTCCGAAAAAGAGTAAATTAACACCTTGCCAAGGTGGAGGTGTTTAACTATCTTCTGCATCTCATTTCTCAAACGGCTGTGTAGCTCAGTTGGCAGAGCAGCGGAATCATAATCCGCTTGTCGGTGGTTCAAGTCCACTCACAGCCACCACTCTTAAACCTCTAATTCACAACGAGTTAGAGGTTTTTTCTTTCGGATATGAATCCGGTCTAAATGTGAAAATTGGGCACGAAATGTGATCTTGATACCCCCAAAGATAACATTTTTTTCACATCAGGATTCCCTAGCCTGTTCATCGCCGATCATCCGTAGGCTCTATGGCCGCTTTCCAGCCCGTTCCTGATTCAGGCAGGTCTTGGGTTGGGTTGATGGGTGTTTCGCTATCTGATAGGGTTTACGCATGCGTCAGGGCTACGTTTTTCTCCCATTTGTTGATGACACGAATCCGTTGTCCCCACAGCTAATCGATCCGCTGCATATAGTTTGGTAACAAACCCTTTCCCCGTTTCGATGTCTACATAACCCGCACGCTTAATCAGAAAACCGGCGGACGCCAGTAACCTAATGACTGATGATAGAGTTCGATATGTCCACCAGGGAGGATGGATTTGAGAGTGAAATTTGTACCTGCCAGCATCTAGACCAACCCCTAATGGCCGCCCCTCAATCAAACATCCATGCAACGATGCTATTATCGCTACAGTAGCGGCTTCTTTTTGTCGCTTCTGCTTTCGGCTTCGACCAAAGGCTCCACTTATTTCCCGCAAAACCTCTTCGGCAATTTCATCCAAGCCTGCAAATGACTTGTATGATCGAGGTCTTAATGGTTTAGGCTTCCACTCAGCAATATAGCGGGGTTCCTGAAACATCACTCCACCCCCTTC
>JBFHPA010000074.1:0-10293 GCA_041592955.1 Pontiella sp. | reverse complement strand
GCACTGGGCCACATCGCGCCGGGAGGTCCGCCAGCGCGCGTCGGGATTACGGCTCCAAGTACCCCAACCGGAGCAGGGCGCGTCCACGAGCACGCCATCGAACGTCTTGGTGAAGGGTTCGTCGTTCACGGCATTAAAGGGCTGGGTCCGGATATGTTTGATGCCGTGTTTGCGCGCGCGCTTCTTCAGTTCCTTGAGCGCGGGTGCGCGAATGTCGGTTGCAAGCACCTTGCCGTCCTGCCCCATCAAATCCATCAGGTGCATGGCCTTGCCGCCGGCGCCGGCGCAGCAGTCCCACCAGTCGTCGCCCTTTTTCGGCGCGCAGACCAAGCCGACGCATTGCGATGTGATATCCTGCACCACAAACTGGCTTACCTGGTCCGTAAGGAGGCTCGGCAGGCTGATACCGCCTTCGACAGACATGGCCGAAGCAACCTGAGGGTGCGTGGTGTTCTTGACCTGCTGCTCATCCAGCGTCTTGGCGATCGCAGCAGGCTCCATGCGTGCCCGGAACCATGCGGGCGGCCGTTTCTGGAATTCGACGATGCATCGGTCAACCTGATCCGGGTCCACGAGCTCGCCGAACTCCGGCAGGGCCAGATCGCTCAGGGCCAGGGATTGGGAATCAGGCGTGTCTTTAAACCATTCCACGAGAAGTGCGCATTTTTCTTCGACGCTCCTGCCACCCGCCGCCTCGACCTTGAAGGGGAGTTTGCAGCGGCTTGCCAGATGCTCGAAACTTTGCGGCAGCTCAGCCGTATCGAGTGCGGTCCCGATCAGGCAGGCTTCGACGGGATTCAGACCAAGCCGTTTGACCGTCCAGCCATACCAGCGGAAGTAGGAAAAGATTGCCTGCGAAAGGAAGCGGCGGTCGCGGGAGCCGAGCTCGCGGTGCGCACGCAGATAGCTGTTAAGCAGGGTATCGGCCGGCCGGCCTTCCTCGAAAACAAGCTTGGAAAGGTCGGGAAGAATATCCCCGATCAGTTCGGCGTGGCGTCGAACGACCTTTTCGGGAAGGGGGTTTGGGGTGTTGTTGGTATCCATAAAATAACATTTCGATATTGTGCCGGCTTCCGCGGCTCGGTATGTAAAGATTCATTACTTGAGGGGGATGTGAATGTCAAAGGAACTCGGTTATGTATTAATCACGCCGTATACGCTGCGCAAATCGCGCACCGGCGGAGTGGTGAGCCGTCTGCTAAGCCTGACCGGCCTGGATCTGGTTGCGGCGCGCATGTTTGGTCCCAGCAACGAACTGGTGAGTAAATATGCCGAACTGATCCGCAACAACGATGCTGTCTGGCCGGAAATACGCGAGCTGCTATCGGAATACATCGAGCGCGAGTTCGCTCCCGATGAGGACGGTCTGGTCCATCGTGTGATGATGCTGCTGTTCGAGGGCGAGAACGCGGTGCGCAAGCTGCGCGATGCCGTCGGCGGCTTCGAGGACTCCGTCGAGAGCGCCGACACACTGCGCGGAACATACGGCGACTTCATCAAGGCGCACGACGGTACCGTCACCTACTTCGAGCCGGCGGTGCTGGTGGGTCCGACGGTCGAGTCGGTCAAGGATGTGATGGGGTTGTGGGCGAAATATTCCGCTTCTGATGGCGGCATTCTGGACAACGCCATTCGGTTGGCCGATCAGGAAAACATCCAGAAGACGCTCGTCATCATCAAGCCCGATAACTTTACCTTCCCCAGTTCGCGGCCGGGCAATATTATCGATATTTTTTCGCGCTCGGGTTTGCGATTGATCGGCGCAAAGGTGCTGCGCATGAGCCTGGCGGAGGCGTTGGAATTCTACGGTCCGGTCCAGTCGATCCTGCGCGACAAGCTCGGCGGAATGGCGGTCGACCGCGCCTGCAAGGTGCTTGCCGAGGAGTTCGGGTTCAAGATGCCCGATAGCGTTCATCACGCGCTGGCCGATTCGCTGGGTCCGTCCTTTGGCGATCATCAGTTTTACAGCATCATGCAGTTCATGACCGGTCAGTGGGCTCCGGACGTACATGGCGAGGAAGTCAACGCCGAAGGGAAAGTCCGCTGCATGACGCTGGTGTATGCCGGCAATAACGCGGTGGATAAGATCCGGAACATTCTCGGACCGACCGATCCAAGCAAAGCCGCCCCCGGTTCGGTACGCAAGGAGTTCGGCACCAATGTCATGGTGAACGCCGCGCACGCGTCGGATTCGCCGGAGAACGCCCAGCGTGAAATCAATATTGTGAAAGTTGAAGAAGACACTATTCAGCGGTGGTATGACCGCTATTTCGGATAAAATCAAAAGGAAGAAGCTATGTGGAAACATATTGAAGCGGCTCCGGCCGACGCCATTCTAGGACTCACCGAAGCCTTCAAGAAGGACACCAGCCCCAACAAGGTGAATCTGGGTGTTGGGGTATACAAGGATGATCAGGGGAACACCCCGATCCTGAAATGCATCAAGGCCGCGGAGCGAAAACTGGTCGATACCGAAACCTCCAAGGGTTACCTGCCGATTTCCGGAAGTCCGGCCTATACCGCCAATGTGCAGAAGCTGCTCTTCGGCGCGGATAGCGAAGTAATCGCATCCGGCCGCGCAGCCACGATTCACTCGCCGGGTGGTACCGGGGCGCTGCGCGTGGGTGCCGACCTGCTGAAAGCATTCCATCCCGATGCCACGCTGTGGGTCAGCACCCCGACCTGGGCCAACCACAAAGGCATCTTCACCGCCGCCGGATTCGGGATCAAAGACTATCCCTACTACAACGCCCAAACGAAGGATGTTGATTTCGACGGCATGCTCGCCTCCCTCGAAAACGTGCCGGCCGGTGACATCGTCCTGCTGCACGTCTGCTGCCACAACCCCACCGGCGTCGATCTGTCTGCCGGGCAGTGGGATCAGGTCGTGGCGGCAGCCGCTGCGAAAGGGTGGATCCCGTTTCTTGATTTCGCCTACCAGGGTTTTGGCGACAGTATCGAAGAGGATCGCGGCGCGGTCGAAAAGCTGGCCGCGGTCGGCATTGATTTCCTCGTTGCCAGCTCCTTCTCCAAAAACTTCGGGCTCTATTGCGAGCGCACCGGGGCGCTGACCATTGTCAGCCCGACGGCGGCGGAAGCGGCCGTGGCCATGAGCCACGTAAAGAAAACGATCCGCGTCAACTATTCCAACCCGCCGGCGCACGGCGGTTTGGCTGCCAGCGCGGTGCTCGACGATGGGGCGCTGTATGAGCAGTGGATCGGCGAAGTCGCCGAGATGCGCGAACGCATCAAGACAATGCGCGCGGCACTCGTCGATGGTCTTGCGGCTCGCGGTGTGGAGCAGGATTTCTCCTTCATCAAGGAGCAGCGCGGCATGTTTTCCTTCAGCGGGCTTTCCGATGAAGCGGTGGCGTGGCTCAAGGAAAACAAGAGCATCTACATCGTCAAGGGCGGCCGCATCAACGTTGCCGGCCTGACCTCCGCGAACATTGACTATGTGTGCGACGCCGTTGCCGAGGCGCTGAAAGCCTAGGTTTCCACAGCACCCGTTCATGATGCCCGGCTCGTTGGCCGGGCATTTTTTTTGGCGGTTTGCATTGATCCGTCCGGCATATTTCCGTAAATCGGTACCGCAATGCTTATTTGCCGGAAAATGGTTTTATGGCCGATATTTTAAAAATCTCAGATGCGACGGCCCTGGCGCTTCATTCGATGGTGCATCTGGCGACCTCGCCGGGCGAGCATTCAACCACGGCGGAGATTGCCGAGTTGTTTGAGGCTTCGCGGCACCATCTGGCCAAGGTGCACCAGCGACTGACCAAGGCCGGGCTGATCGTGTCGCAGCGGGGGCCTTCCGGCGGTGTAGGGCTTGCCCGGGATCCGGCCGAGATCACTTTGCTGGAGATTTACGAGGTCATGGAAGGCACCATGATTTGTAAACCGTGTCTTTTTGGTAAGGATATCTGTCCTCGACCCGAATGCATACTGGCGACGCTTCTGCCGGGGCTTGCTCGGCAGGTGCGAGAATATTTTGAACAAACCACGCTGGCGCAGCTGGCGAAAGAATCTAACCGGGAGAAGAAGGTTCAATGAATACAACACTGAAAGAAGGAATCGACTGGGTCGGCTATATCGACTGGACGGTTCGCGATTTCCATGGCTACAAAACCGACAGCGGTTCCACCTACAATGCCTACCTGATCCGGGACGAGCAGTGCGCGGTCATCGACGCCGTGAAGGCCCCGTATGTCGACAAATATATTGCCCGCATCAAGGCGCTGACCGATCTCGAGAACATCAGGTATGTGGTGTGCAACCATGCCGAACCCGACCATTCCGGCGGGCTGCCCGGCATCATGGAAGCCTGCCCGCAGGCGGAGCTGGTCTGCAACGCCAAGTGCAAGGATGCGCTCGAAAAGCATTTCGACACCTCCACATGGAAGTGGCGCATTGTTGAGGACGGCGATTCAATCTCGCTCGGCAAGCGCACGCTCTCTTTCATCAATACGCCGATGGTCCACTGGCCCGAATCGATGTTTACCTATGTCCCGGAAGACAAGCTGCTCTTCTCGATGGATGCGTTCGGGCAGCACTTCGCCACGGCCTTCCGTTTCGACGACGAGGAGCCGCTCGAAGTCATCATGCAGGAGGCGAAGGCCTACTATGCCAACATCGTAATGCTCTATGGCCGTCCCATTGCCCAGACCCTCGATCGCGCCGCCGAGCTGGAAATTGAGATGATTGCGCCGAGCCACGGCGTCATCTGGCGCAGCCACCTCAAGGAGGTGCTGGCGGCCTATCGGAAATGGGTGGTCTGCAAACCGACCCCGAAAGTGATCGTGCTCTACGCCACCATGTGGCAGGCCACGGAACACATGGCCGAAGCGATTCTGGAAGGTGTGCAGGAATTCGAGGTCGAAGCGCGGTTCTACAATGTCGATGCCACACACTCCACGCAGATTGCCACCGAAGTGCTCGATTGTGCGGCCATCGCCATCGGCTCGCCGACTCTCAACAATACACTGATGCCCAACCTCGCGGGTGTGCTCTGCTATCTGAAAGGTTTGCGCCCGACCCAGAAGCAGGGTTTTGCGTTCGGGTCCTATGGGTGGAGCAAGCGGGGCGGCGCGTCCGAGGTCGAAGATGCCATGAAGGAGATGAAGATCGAACTCATGCAGGAGCCGATCCGTTCGCAATATGTGCCGACGCCCGAAATCCTGGAAGAGTGCCGCGAGGCCGGCCGGGCCATGGGCCGGTATGCCGAACAGTTTGGCAAATAGGAATTTCGGGGGAAAATCCCCTTGCGGCTTTCGCAAAAGACAGGAAATATTGTCCACGTTTTTCTGAACCTAGGAGTATAGACCATGAAGAAATATATCTGTGATGTTTGCGGTTGGATCTACGATCCGGAAGTCGGCGATCCCGATAGCGGCATTGCGCCGGGTACGGCTTTTGAAGATATTCCCGACGATTGGGAATGCCCCGAATGCGGCGTCGGCAAGGATGACTTTTCCGCGCTGGAAAGCTAAACCGACCGCTGATAATGAATACCGTCCTGTTTTACAGGGCGGTTTTTTCTTGAACAAAGACGTCCAATTGAGGTCGATGTAGGGCAATGAATGCGCTTAAGCATATTCTGATTGCGGTTGCGATGCTGCTGACGGTTGCGCCATGCATGCATGCTGCCGAGCACGAGAAGCATGTCCACGATTCAGACGCGCGCACCGAAATCTGCGCATCACATGCATGCAGTTGTCACGCGTGCGATGCAACAGACGTCTGCACGGATGATCTCAACATACAGCTGCAACAGGCTTCCGCCGCCACGTCTGCAGCCATATCCACCCCTGCGCTTCACCTTTTCACGCTTGCAGAAACAAAGCCCGTTATCACACACGCACCGCTCCCGATCGACGGCGTTCTCGCCTCCCTCCAGACCGTTCAGCTCCTGATTTGATTCCTTCGCGTTTTACGAAACGAACGAAGTAGTTTTTAAGCAGGAGTACCCCATGAAGAAATCTATAGTTTTACTGTGCGGCAGTCTGGCTGCATCCATAGGATTCGCGGAATCCGGAACCTTAACGCTGGAGCGGGTCCTTGCGCTGGCCCGGCAAAACTCGTCCGAGCTGCGCGCGGCCCGAATGCATGCCCTCTCGGCGGAAAAAAGCGTTGCCGCAGCCGGACTTTGGGAAAACCCGAAGCTGGAATTCGAAGCCGAAGGCCTCGGCTGGGATAACGACTTGTTCAGCGACGGCGAATATACGCTGGGGCTGATGCAGGAGTTCCAGTTGGGCGGCAAGCAAAAGAAAGAACGCAATGCCGCGCTCCAGGCGGTCGAAGTGGCCGGACACATGCTGTCGGAAAAATCAGTGGGCCTGGACGACGAAGTGCGGCGGGCCTTTATTGAGGTTCTCTCGCTGCAGGAAAGCGGAAAGATTCAGGCCGGACAGGAAGAGCTTGGCCGCGCATTTGTCGAGGTTGCAACCCAACGCCACCGGGCGGGCGGCGGCTCGGAGCTCGACGTCGTGCAGGCTGAACTGGAACTGGAAAAAATCCTGTTTTCGCAAACCTGCTGTCTGGGTGAGCTGGTGGCCGCCCGCGTAAAACTGGCGTCGCTGATCGGCCTGAGCGAAGAGAAAATGGGCGAGGTGGCTGGATCGTACTTTGAGCTGGCCGAATTCCCGAAACTCACCGTGGATGGTTCCCATCCAACCTTGATGCGTCTGGATGCCACGGCCAACCTGATCCGTGCCGAAGCGCAGCGCGCCCGTGCCGGGGACGTCGCCAATATCAGGCTGGGGGCGGGGGTTCGCCATGAAGCCGCGGATGAAATGAACGCCTTTGTCTTTTCCGCTTCGATGCCCCTCGGACTCTCCAGACAAGGCCGGGCGGAGCAGGCGGCCATGCTGCAGCGCGCGTATGCGGTCGAGGCCGAGCGCGAAGAAACCCGCCGGGCGTTGCAGTCCCGCTTGTCGGCGGCCCATGCGCTGTACGAGGGAACCAGGGCTCAGGTGGAAATGGGCCGGCAAAAACTGATTCCCAAGGCGGAGCAGGCCTATGAACTGAGCCGCGCCGGCTATGAAGCGGGAAGGTTCTCCTGGCTGGAGTTGATCGCGGCACAGCAGCATCTGGCCGAACTCCGCATGGGCTACATCGAAGCGCTCAAGGAGGCGCACCTGGCGCGGATCGAAATTTTAAAATTAAGAGCAGAGGGAATTTAACCATGAAAAAACTACTGATATTGAGCGGGCTGCTGGTTGGCATCTATGCGTATGGACAAACCGGTGAAACAATGACGGCCGGATGCGATTGTCCGGCATGCCTGGCGAAGGCCGCCGGAGAAACGCTTCCCTATACCCTTCCTGTCTTGCAGGAATTGAATGAACCGCGGCAACAAGCCGAAGAGCACGACGAGCACGACGAACACGCCGACTGTGATCATGACCATGGTGCCGAAGAGGCGATGCATGACGACCATGCCGGGCATGATCACGGCGCGGAAGTGGACCCTCATGCGGGGCACGATCATGCCGTGGAGGTCGACCCCCATGCAGGGCATGATCATGGATCGGCGGAGGGCGTGGAGGTTTCGGCGGAGATGGCCGGAAAGATTGGTCTGCAGATTCACGAAGCCGAAGGCGGAACGATTGCCAAGGCGTCGGTCTTTCCGGCGGAAATCAAGCTGAACCGGGATCGTACCGCGGCGGTTTCGCCGCGCTATGCGAGTATTGTCCGGCAGGTGTTTGCCGAGATCGGCGATGCGGTCAGGAAGGGCGATGTACTTGCCTCGTTGGAAAACCGCGAAACACTGGCCGTGTATACGGTGTCTGCTCCGCTCGACGGGACTGTCATCTCCAAGAATCTGTCGGTGGGTGAATCGGCGGATGTTGAGCGGGTGTTGTTCGAGGTCGCCGATCTTTCCTCCGTTTGGGCGGACATCAGCATCTTCCCGAAATACCAGCATCTGATGCGTAAAGGCATGCCCGTGGAGCTCATTGCCCACGACGGCCATACCACGCGGGGCACAATTAAATATATCAGCCCGATCGTCTCGCACGAAACCCGCACCTTCACCGCGCGCTGCGTGCTCGAAGGGGCCGCCGAAGATTTCACGCCCGGCGCATTTGTCCGTGCGCGCATCAATACCGAAACGGCCAGCGTGCCGGTGAAAGTCGGGCGCGAAGCCATTCAGATGCTGGATGGCGAACCGTTTGTCTTTGTGCCCGGCGAGCACGGATTCCAGACAGTGGAAGTCGAGCTTGGATTGGCCGACGACCACAACGTCGAAATCAAAAGCGGGCTCAAACCGGGCGATCGCTATGTGGCCGTCGGCGCCTTTGCGCTGAAAGCGCAGATGATCACCAGCGGCATGGATCCCCACGCCGGTCACGGACACTAAGGGCTCTATCATTCGAATGAACGATCGTGCATTTGGATGATAGAGGCAATGAGGACAAAAAATGATTACCAAACTAATTAGTGGTGTGCTCAAAAACCGCGGGCTGGTGCTGCTGGCCTTGCTGGGGGTGATCGGGCTGGGGGTGGTCGAATACCGCAGGCTCGACGTGGAGGCTTTCCCCGATATTTCACCCATCATGGTTCCGATCTTTGCCGAGCCCGATGGCATGGCGCCGGAGGAGGTGGAGCAGCTGATCACCTATCCGATCGAAACGGCGATGAACGGTCTGCCGAACGTTACGCTGATCAAATCGACTTCGACGTTCGGCATGGCGGTGGTCTATGTCTACTTCACCGATGACACCGACATCTACTTCGCGCGCCAGCTGGTGGCGGAGCGTTTGAATGCGGCGATGGCCGATCTGCCCGATTTGCGGGAGCCTCCGACGCTGGGCCCCATCTCGACCGGGCTCGGCCAGATCTTCCTATATTATTTGGAACTGGAAGAGGGTGCCGATACGGGCGAGCTCGATGAGCTGACCTATCTGCGCGACGTCAACGACTGGATCGTGAAGCGGCAGCTGCAGACCGTGCCGGGGGTGACGGATATTCTCAGCGCCGGCGGCCATGTGCTGCAGTATCAGATTCAGCTCGATCCCTACCTGCTGCATCAATACGGCCTTGCCGTCGAAGATGTGGTGACGGCCGTGCAGGCCAACAACCGGAATGTCGGCGGGCAATACCTGCAGCTGAATTCCGAGGAGCATCTGGTGCGGGGCGTCGGCTTCCTGCGTAATCTCGACGACATCCGGGGCATCACCCTCAGGACCTTCGACGGTACTCCGGTGTCGATTGCCGACGTCGGAGAGGTGGCGCATGGCCCGGCCCTGCGCCGCGGTATCGTTACGATCGATGCCGAAAAAGAAGTCGTGTCCGGTATTGTGATGAAGCTGTTCGGCGCGAATTCATCGGACGTGATCGAGGCGCTCTACAATAAAGTGGATCAGGTGCAGGCCGGACTGCCGCAAGGCGTCAGGCTGGTGCCCTACTATGAACAGGCCGACCTTGTGGCCAACTCCACACGCACGGTGAACGTTGCGCTGATGCAGGGCATGGTCCTGGTGCTTTTGGTGCTGTTTGCTTTCCTGGGTTGTTTCCGCGCCGCTATCATCGTATCGCTGGCCATGCCGTTCTGTGCGCTCGTTGCGTTCATCGGCATGGAGCGCTTTGGCATCTCCGCGAACCTGATGTCGCTCGGCGGCATCGCGGTTGCGCTCGGCATGCTGGTCGATGGCTCCATTCTGGTGACGGAAAATATCCACCGCTTCCTCGGCATGCGGCAGAAGGGCAAAGCGCACCGGCTGCAGCTGATTCAGGATGCCACCAGGGAAGTCGGGCGGCCGATTGCCTTCGCCATCATGATCGTCATCGTAGTGTTTCTTCCGATCCTGTCGCTCGAAGCGGTCGAAGGAAAAATGTTCAAGCCGCTGGCCTATACGGTCATGCTGGCGCTCGGGGGGTCGCTGATTTTTGCGCTGGTCGTGGCACCGGTGCTGGCGAGCTTTATGCTCAATGAAAAACCCTACAAGGAATCGTGGTTTTTCCGCCGCGTTAAGGGGGCTTACGAAAAGCTGCTCGTCGCTGTGTTGAAAGCGAAGGGGGCGGCTTTTGTAGCCGTTGCCGTGCTTTCCATTCTCGCGGTTTCCAGCCTTCGGAACATCGGCACCGAGTTTATCCCGGTGCTTCAGGAAGGCTCGATCATGATGGCCGTCAACATGGCGCCCTCCATCGCCTTGGAAGAAGCGGGCAAAACCATAGAAAAGGCCGTCCGCGAAATCATGGAGATTGAGGGCATCGATAAAGTGGTCACGCGCATCGGCCGTCCCGAGGCCGGCAGCCACCCGCATCCCGTCAACTTTGCCGAGGTGCATGTGG
>JBFHPA010000073.1:0-10523 GCA_041592955.1 Pontiella sp. | reverse complement strand
TCGCGCTCGATACCGTTGCGCGCCAGATCTTTCAGCGTGTTGAAAATAAGCGCTTCGGCATTTTCAAGGTTCTTTGACTTCACGCCCTTGAGACCGACGGAAAACATCATTTGGATCATATGGGTCTCGATGCCGCTGCCGGTAAGATCTTCGCCGAGGCCGGATTCAATCAGGGCCTTGCGCAATGGGGATGCGGGTGTGCCGAGCAGGATATGATCGAGCAACGTCAGGGCGAACACGCGCTCGGGGTCGGTCGGGGACGGCAGCATCCAGTTGACCGTAAACATCGGTGTCGGATGCTCGTCGTCGGCCGAAACGGCGTACGGCTTTTCGATGCGGACCGGTGCCGGCAACGGGGCTTGCAATTCGATTTCCGACTTTGGATCAATCTTGCGGAAATCCTTCAGGTATTCCTCAAGGAGCTCGAAGCGTTGTTCCACCGGATCGTCTCCGTAGAAAAAGATCCGCGCATTCGACGGGTGGTAAAAGCCTTCGTGGAAGGCCTTGAACTGCTCGTGGGTCAGGTCGGGTATGTTCTTGGGATTGCCGCCGGAGTCCAGTCCGTAGGTGGTGTCGGGGAAAAGCGATTGCTGCGAGGTTTCCATCAGCAGGGAGTCGGGCGAGGAATAGACCCCTTTCATTTCGTTATAGACAACACCCTTGAACGACAGGGGCCCATCCATCGACTCCAGCTCGTAGTGCCAGCCCTCCTGCATGAAGAAATCAGGGGTGATGCGGGGGTGGAAGACCGCATCCAGATAGACGTCCACCAGATTATGGAAGTCCTTGAGGTTCTGGCTGGCCACCGGATAGCAGGTTTTGTCGGGGTAGGTGAACGCATTCAGAAAGGTCTGCAGCGATCCTTTGAGCAACTGGACAAAGGGATCCTTGACCGGATATTTGCGCGATCCGCACAGCACGGTATGTTCGAGAATGTGCGCCACGCCGGTGGAGTCTGACGGCGGTGTGCGGAAAGCGATGCCGAAGCACTTGTTTTCGTCGTCGTTGTCCATCGAAAGGATCTCCGCTCCCGTGGGGATGTGGCGGTAGATCTTGGCGTGCGTATTCAGCTCCCTGACTTCCTCGTTGCGCACCAGTTCAAAATTCTTCATGTGTTGCTCCGTGGTTTAAAGACGAAATCCATACAGGATTCGACCTTTTCGGGCGAATCCATTCATTAAGAATTAAGAGACCCGGATGTCCGTCCAAAGTTCAACATTCGGATGGTCGGACAGGGCGATCCCGGCCGGAATGGTTTCGGGCTGGCTTAAAAGCGTGTCGATGATGGCCCGCTTGGATTCGCCGGTGACGAGCAGGATGATTTTTTGCACACTTTGGAAAAACGCAGGGGTAACACTGATTCCGCGCATGCCGTCCGGTCGCTGGGTACAGAGTGTGAGCGGCCCGGTTTTCATGTTGGCCTGCTCCCGAGTAAAGAAGCCCGCCGTGTGACCGTCGGAACCCATGCCGAGAAAACCGACGTCGACCGTTTCCATGGCCTGCAGGCAGGACGCAAAGTGTTCAGCGGCTTTGGCTTCAGGCAGCGAGGTATCGATTCTAATAAAGCGCTCTTCGCAGTTCAGCGCCCGCAACATCGGATCGAGGTTATGGGCATTGTTATGATCGGAATCAAACGGGACCATTCGTTCGTCGCTCAGGAACAGCTGGCGGTCCGGATGCACTTTGCACGGTTGGGCTGCGAGTCGGTTATAGAGGACATAGGGCGTAGTTCCGCCGCTGAGCATCAGGTTCCCGGGGGTGGGGAGAAGTTCCCGCAAAAGGGTCTCCGCGCTGTTTAAAAGCGCTTCCGTGGTTGGGTAGTCCATGACCTTGATCATGAAGAAAAGGATAGACTACGGTGCATATATTGGCAAATACAGCCGAATGAATTCGTTCAGGCGCTCAATCCTCTTCCATGCGTTATTGAAACTGTTTCTAAATAAAAGGGCGGTTATGATGAGAGTTGCGAATCGCTCTCGCATGCGTATGATGCTTGTTTTGCTAGTGCTCGAAATGAGCCGGGAGGGTGGACTTCATTATGTTGAGTGAATTTCTCGTAATTACCATAGGGGCAATTCTTGTTAACAACTTCGTTTTGGCGAAATTCCTCGGGATCTGTCCGTTCCTCGGTGTCTCGAAAAAACTCGATACCGCCTTGGGCATGTCGGGCGCCGTCATTTTTGTGATGACGCTGGCTTCGCTGGTGGTTTCCCTGATCAACAAATTTCTGCTGGTTCCCATGAAGCTCGAGTTTTTGCAGACGCTCGTGTTCATTGTGGTCATTGCGTCGCTCGTGCAGCTTGTGGAAATCATGCTGCAGAAGCTCAGCGCAAAGCTGTATGAGAGTCTGGGTATCTTTCTGCCGCTCATTACCACCAACTGCGCGGTACTGGGCTGTGTAGTGCTCAATGCCAAGGCCGCGCCGGATTCGATACAGGCCACCTGGTATGGCGCAACGATTTACGGATTCTGCTCCGCCGTTGGTTTTGCTCTGGCCCTCGTGCTTTTCTCCAGCCTGCGGGAAAAACTCGATCTGGCTACGGTTCCAAAGATTTTCGAAGGCACGGCGATTTCATTGGTAACGGCCGGCATTCTCGCCATGGCCTTCATGGGCTTTTCCGGACTGGTATGATGATTTTTTATTTTAGATTGCCGAACGCCGATTTTCAGGTCTTCCGCATTTGCCAAGGCTACGGCGGACAAGCCGACGCCTTTCTTGTAGAGGGCTTGTCGACGCAGTCGTCCCGAAATTCGGAATTCAAAATTCGGAAATCGGAAATGAGGTTTTAATGAGTAGTGCACTAATAGCAATTATTTCCACAGGCGTCATCGGAATCACGCTGGGCGTGGTGATCGGTATTGTGGCGAAAGTTTTCGCGGTCGAAATCGATGAGCGGATTGAAAAGGTCGATGAATTGCTGCCCGGTGCAAATTGCGGCGGATGCGGCTATGCCGGCTGTGCCGATTTTGCCAAGGCCGTGGTGGCCGAGAATGCGACGCCCGGCCAATGCCCCGTTTGCTCCCCGGCCGATATTGCCAATATTGCCGACTATCTCGGCATTGTGGCAGAGGAGAAGGAAAAGATGGTGGCCGTGGTCCGATGCAGCGGCGATGCCAGTAAGACAGTGCGGTCGCTATATAACGGCGT
The DNA here is from genome assembly GCA_041592955.1 of Pontiella sp. GTDB lineage: Bacteria > Verrucomicrobiota > Kiritimatiellia > Kiritimatiellales > Pontiellaceae > Pontiella. The sequence continues at coordinate 7,375 of JBFHPA010000073.1, read as the reverse complement.
GCGCGACTGCCGCTCGGCGGTACTCGTTGCCGGCGGCGCGAAGGGATGCGACTATGGCTGCATCGGATTCGGCAGCTGTGCCGAAGCGTGCCCGTTCGGGGCCATTGAAATACGCGACGGGCTGGCCATTGTGCATCCCGACCTTTGCGTCGGCTGCGAAAACTGTGTCGCAACCTGCCCGAAAAATTTGATCATCATGGTGCCTGCCGCCGTCGAAACACACGTCTATTGCAACTCCCCTGAAAAGGGCGCAGCCAAACGCAACTATTGCAAGACGGCCTGCATCGCGTGCCGTAAATGCGTAAAGGTCTCCGAAGAAGGACAGATGGAAGTCGATGGCTTCCTGGTCCGCACCAATTATGATAACCCGCCGCCGCCCGAAGTTGTCGAGGCGGCCGCCTGTCCGACCACGGCGTTACGCAACGCATCCATGCATGTCGCCGGCGCGTACGAAGGAGTTTTGAAATGAGCGATAAGCCGCGCAAATTTAAAGGGGGCGTGCACCCGAACGACAGCAAGGCGCTTTCGGAATCGAAGCCGATCCAGCAGGCACCGCTGCTTGAAAGCTATCAGGTGATCATGCACCAAAGCATTGGCGCGCCGCCCGAATTACTGGTCAAGAAAGGCGACACGGTCAAGAAGGGGACATTGTTGGCGAAAGCCTCCGGCTATGTTTCGGTTCCGCTGCATGCCCCGACCAGCGGTACCATCAAGTCGATCGATAAATGCCCCGGCCCGACCGGGATCAGCGTCCCGGCCATCGAAATCACTGCCGATGGAGAGGATGTGTGGGAGAGCCCCTTTGAGCCGATTGCGGATTGGATGAACACGGATCCGGCCGAGCTGAAGCAGCGGATCTGGGATGCCGGCATCGTCGGAATGGGTGGCGCGGGATTCCCGACCCACGTCAAACTGTCACCGCCCGAGGGCAAGGTGATCGATACACTGATTCTCAACGGAGCCGAATGCGAACCCTACCTGACCGCCGACCATCGACTGATGCTGGAGCAGGCGGAGGATGTGATGCTTGGAGCCGCCATCAGTGCGCGTATTCTCGGTTTGAAAACTGCCGTGATCGGTATTGAGGAAAACAAGCCCGATGCAATTGAGAAGCTGGAAGCGGTGGCGGGCAAGTATAACATCACCGTGCAGTCGCTACCGGTGAACTATCCTCAGGGAGCAGAAAGACAATTAATCTATGCCATCAAGGGCCGCGAGGTGCCGGTCGGCAAACTGCCGATGGATGTCGGCTGCGTTGTTCAGAATGTGGCCACGGCAATCGCGATTGCCGAAGCGGTGGTGAAGGGTATTCCTTCCATCGAACGGGTGGCGACCGTGACCGGAAAACCGGTCGTGAATCCCGGCAACTGGCGGTTGCGCATCGGAACACCGGTGTCCAAGGTGCTGGAACTTGCCGGAGGTATCAGCGAACAACCGGCCAAACTTTTGCTGGGCGGGCCGATGATGGGCATTGCCCAGAGCTCGCTGGGTGTGACCGTGATGAAAAACACCTCCGGGGTGCTGCTGATCGCCGCCGATGAGGTTTCTCTATATACCTCCGAGCCCTGCATTCGCTGCGGACGCTGCGTGGACTGCTGCCCGATGCAGATTCTGCCGGCAACGATCAGCCAAGCCGTTGAAAACAAGCGGTTCGATTGGGCCGAGAAGCTGAATGTCATGGCGTGCATTGAATGCGGTTCGTGCAGCTATGTGTGTCCCTCACACCGCCCGCTCAACCAGCACTTTAAGCGGGCCAAGGTCGAGATTCAGGCCGGACTAAGGAAAAAATAGGAATTTAGACGGGAGTACAGGATGCACAAGATAGGGAAGCCCGATATGCATGTGATCCAGATGATCCTGTAATCCTGTCAAAAGAAACGAGAAATTAGATATGTCTGATACTGAACCAACAATCAAGATGCCCGATCCGACCAAGCTGGTCGTCAGCAACTCTCCGCACATCCGGGACAAACAATCGATTTCCCGCATCATGTTCGTTGTGGTGGGTGCCATGCTGCCCGCCTGTCTGGTGGGTATTTGGTTCTTTGGCCTGGCCGCGCTCAATGTCTTGCTGCTGACGACCGTCTCGTGCGTTTTATTCGAGGAGGGATGGAACAAGCTGGTCAAACGCGCGCCGACCTGGAAGGACGGATCGGCGATACTCACCGGTATTCTGCTCGGTATGAATCTCAATGCGGGTGTTCCGTGGTGGGTCTGCATACTCGGCGGCTTCCTTGCCATTATTCTGGGCAAGCAGCTTTATGGCGGACTTGGCTTCAATCCGTTCAATCCCGCGCTTGTTGCACGCGTTGGTCTGCTGATCGGGTTTCCGGAGATTATGACCCGATGGAACATGCCGCAGGGCGGACAGATGATGCCCGATGTGGTTACCACCGCGACGCCGCTGGGCATGGAGCCGGGTACGTTCGCCATCAAGGACATGCTGATCGGGAACATCGGGGGCTGCCTGGGCGAAACCTCGGCGATTGCGCTGTTGATCGGCGGGGCCATTCTGATCGCGTTCAAGCTGATCAAGTGGGAGGTGCCGCTGGCGTTCATCGGAACGGTTTTTGTTGTGACAGCAATTCCCTACATCATCTATCAGCAGACGGGCGTGACTATTCTTAGACACAATGTAATACCTCAATCTCCAGTAATCCATATCTTAACCGGCGGCCTACTGCTGGGAGCATTCTTCATGGCCACGGACATGGTCTCGTCTCCGATGACGCACAAGGGTGCCATGATCTTCGGTCTGGGCTGCGGTCTGATGACCAGTGTGATCCGTCTCTGGGGCAGCTATCCCGAAGGCGTCAGTTTTGCCATTCTGTTCATGAATGCTCTGACGCCGTTGATCGACCGGATGACGATTCGCAAACCGTTCGGCTATGTGGCACCGGAAGCCGCGGAGGTGAAGTCATGAGCGGGCAGACGGTCAATATTCCGAAACTGGGCGTCTTTCTGGGGGTGGTTGCGGCCGTGGCCGCGGGCTTGCTGTCCCTCGTCTATTCTTCGACCGCCGGGGCCATCGCCCTGAATCAGCAGAAAAAGACCAATACCGCGTTGGAGCAGGTATTGCCTGCATTCGATAACGTCCCGAGCGATGAAATCGTGATCATCCGTTCGGAGCTGGACTGGCCGATCAAATTTTACATTGCCCGCAAGGAGGGCGAGATTGTCGGGTATGCCGGCGAGGTCGTTTCGCCGGAAGGGTATTCGGGGGATATAACCGTCATGGTCGGGCTGGAGCTGGATGGAAGCGTGCGCACGGTCATCGTCACAGCCAATACCGAAACACCGGGGTTGGGGACCATTGTGGCCGATCGGAAAGTCCAGAAAACCATCATCGATCTCATCAAGGGTGCTGAAGCCCTCGAAGGAATCGCACCCAACAAATACCTCGACTGGTATGCCGGACGAATGGCGGAATCTGAGCCGTGGGCGATCGTTAAGGAAGGGGAGGCGGTGAACGGTAAAACCGGAGCCACCATCACGAGCCATGCCGTTTGCAATGCGGTGTATGCCGTCAGCGGTACCGCGATTGATAATCTGGATGAACTGAAGAATTAGTTCGTCCTCCTTCTCGAATGCGTCCTCGAAATCGAACCGCGGAGGACAACGAGAACGATGGGCGAGGACGACGGGAGCGAAGTAATTTTGAATTTTGATTGCTGATTTTTGATTGATGGAACGCAGGCGCCGTTAGGCTTCTCAAAAAGAGGCGTCGCAGACCCAAAAATCTAAAATCTAAATTCGCAAATCAAAATTGAACGGAGCAAATGAAATGAGCGTAGCCAAGGAATTTACAAAAGGACTCTGGAAGGAAAATCCGGTGCTCGTGCTGCTGCTAGGTATGTGCCCGACCCTGGCGGTAACGTCGAGTGCCACGAACGGTCTCGGCATGGGCGTGGCCACCATGTTCGTGCTGGTGGGCAGTAATCTGGTGGTTTCAAGCCTCCGGAAGATTGTCCCGAAGAAAATACGCATTCCGGTCTATATTGTTATCATCGCCACCTTTGTCACGATCGTTGATCTGCTCATGCAGGCCTATGCGCCGACCGCGCTCTACGAAGCACTGGGCATCTTTATTCCGCTCATCGTGGTCAACTGCGTGGTGCTGGGTCGCGCAGAAGCCTTCGCTTCGAAGAACGGCATCGGCTCATCGGCGCTCGATGCGCTGGGCATGGGATTGGGCTTTACGCTGGCGCTGGTGGCGCTCGGTGCGGTGCGCGAATTTCTGGCCAGCGGATCGCTTTTCCAGATCAAGATGATTCCCGGATGGTCGGTGGACTTCATGCTCATGACCTCCGCGCCGGGCGCATTCATCATTCTCGGCCTGTTCCTAGCCGGCATGAACTGGATGAACATACGCAAAGCCAGTGCGCAAGGAAAAGGCTACAAGGCACCCGTGCTCGACTGCAGCCAATGCAATATTTGTGACATCGATGAAAAGGAATAGACCCCCGGCCACGCGCCGATGTCTGCCGATCGGGTTATTTGAACAACACCTTGTTTTGAACAGTTGTTTGGATTACGTTCTCACCATGCGTGCGTGTTTACATGTATGGATATGGGTGGTCTGCGGGAGTATGCTCGCCGGCTGCGTGGCGCCTCAGCAACCCGCGGAACCGGTGGTGGACCAAGCTGAAACCATGACGTTCCTTGAACCCGGTCTCCGCCCCGAAGTTCTGCTGTTTCCCGAATACCTGCTGCTGGAGGATTTCGAACTGACCCGGCATGGCCGCATTCCCGAAACTTCGCTGATTGGTGCGGGCATGCAAACGAAGGTGAATCTGAAGATCACGCATCGTCGTTTGAGCAACGTGCTGACCTCCAAAGGTTGGAAGATCGACCGGGCCGAGGCCGGTTCGCAGTCATACCGCCTGCTGGCTTCGCTGGATGGGGAATCGCTCGAAGTGCGTTCCGTGAAAGGCACCGGCGCAACGCAGGTATTTATTCTTTATGAGCCCAACGATCCCGCACCCGTGCAAGATACGATCAATTAGGAGCACGCCATGAATACCCTTGCCTACTTCGGAATGCCTGGAGGGTCGGAAGTGATCCTTATCCTCTTTATCATCCTGTTGCTGTTTGGCGCGAAACGGTTGCCGGAGTTGTCGCGCTCGCTCGGAAAAAGCCTGAGTGAGTTCAAGAAGGGTAAGGAAGACCTTGAGCGTGAAATCAAGGATGTGCAGAACGATTTTCACAAAGTGGTGGCGGAAGAGCCCGAAGCGCGGAAGAATACCGCTGGCGAACCGGGCTCGGCATCTTCTCTGAACGGGACAGCGCCTGCTCCTCCGGAAAAGCAGGTCGGGTCCTCGGATAAACCGGTATAAAGCGCACCGTGGTCATATCGGGAGGATAATTCATGCAGGCACCTGAATGGAATCAGCAGGACAAGACGGGATCGTTGCAGCGATGGATCGATGAGCTGAACATGGAATCCCGGCGTCAGTACCTCGATGCGGGAACCCATGTCGAAATCTTTTTCATCTTCAACGATGAAGGCTTGATGGAGGTGGTTCCAATCGCCGGCATGGAAAAAGACGACATCGTAAGCCAATTGCGCAGCCTGCTGTCCGAACGCAATGGCTATGCCTTCATCCATATTGCCGAAGCAACCGCAAGCCATATGGATTCCGATGCGGAAGCCAGCGCCCTTTTGCTGCATGCCGAAAGCCGTGATGGACTCTCAACGGCCTATCTCAGCACGGTGGCGACACAGGGCGATCAAAAACTCCTGCTCGATGCGGTTCAGGTCGATGGCTCCAAACTCGGCGGTCGTTTCGCGGGGATTTTCCAGCAGCCGGACAGCTGAGCGCGGGCGTACTTTTCGTTGAGGCTCTTCGTCGGCGGGATCAATCATTCCGCCAGGTTGGCCCATGCCTCAAGATCCGGATCAAGATAGACATGTTCCAGCAGCTCTTCCGCCCAGTGCTCTTTTTTATTCGATAAACGCCGCAGCATGCGGACCGACATCACCTGCACGGCCGGCACCTCCGACCAAATCGTGTTGTTGAGGCAGCGCCAGTAGGAGGGGATCATCTTCCTGGGTTCGACAACCTGTTTCCGGCAGCCATCGCAAATGAAGATGCATCCGTCGACAAAGGGTTCCTCTTCCAGTGGGAGCAGCTCATAGGCCTCGAGCTTTACACCGTTTTTACTGCATAGCTCGCAGTGCGAACGGGAACGGCGCACAAGATCCTTCGCAAACCGCGAAAGCATGTTTTGCCGATGAAACTTTCCTTTGAATCCCGTAGTCATGATGCACCCTCACAGCATACAACAGACCAAAATAAGGGATTCGCGCCTAATGTCTGGCAAAAAACTAATATATTTCCGGTGTGGTCCCCGACTATTCAAAGTCGAATCTGTACGCCAGGCCAAGCTCATCACGCATGGTGATCATGTCCTTCTGAAGCGCTTCGTTAACCGGCACGCCTGAGTCCGCCCGCTCGATGCCGGCGAGATATTCCTTTTCGCCGCAGGTGTAGATTCTATCGGCACCGGGCGCCTTTTCGGATTCACGCAGGGCGCGCAGAATCTCGCCGGTGGTGTGGCGGAAGTCGGCGGGATCGCAGAAACAATTGATGTCAATCGCAATGAAAAAGTGGCCGAGCTGGTAGGGCTTTTTGTTGCCTTCATCATCGCGGTCGGTGAGCTGCTGCAGGAATGCGCCCTGCTGAAGGGCGGCGGAAAGAATTTCGGTCACGGTGGCAAAGCCGTAGCCCTTGTAGCCGCCGGTCTCTTCGCCGATGCCGCCGATCGGTGCCAGCGCCGCTTCGCCTTTAACCAGATCTTCGAGAATCTGTTTGGAGTCCGTCTTGGCCTTTCCATCTCGCCCGATGATCAGCCCCTCGGGGCAGTCCTTTCCTTCGCGGGCATATTGTTCGATCTTGCCGCGCTGGATAACGGAGGTGGCATAGTCATTCACGAAATCAAAAGGCTCATCCGTCGGAAACCCGAAGACCAACGGGTTGGTGCCAAGCATGTTTTCCACGCCGAAGGTGGGGACGATGGAGGGGCGCGCGTTGGTGCCGGAAATGCCGATCATATCCTCCTTGCAGGCCATCAGGGGGTAGTAGCCGGCGATGCCGTAGTGCGTCGAGTTGCGCGCCACCACCATGCCCATGCCATGCTCACGGGCCTTGTCGATCGCCATCTGCATACAGCGCTTGGCCACGACCATCCCCATGCCGTGGTGGCCGTCGACCACCGCCGTCGAAAGGTGATCGCGCACCACCTCGAATTCGGTGACAGGCTGCTGGATTTTCTGGTGTACGATGCGGTCGTAGTAGATGGGCTTGAGACGGCCGATACCATGCGAGTCGATCCCGCGCTTGTCGGAGGCAATGAGTACATCGGAACACACCCG
>JBFHPA010000072.1:0-10546 GCA_041592955.1 Pontiella sp. | reverse complement strand
GCGTCTCATCTCTGTCGTTCGGCGTGAATCGAATCGCCCGCTTCGGAACCAAAGTTCTCTGCCCCGGTTTCAGGGTTTTGGTGGGAAGAAAAATCTGTTGGTCCGACTCAATCAAGTATTTCGTCTTTGTCTCTTTGATAACGCGACATGGTGACTCGATGCGCCCCGCCCATCCATCAGTACACAAAACCGCCGAACCAAGCAGTCGAGGCGACGTGTCCGTCGCCCACGGTGCTTTCATTTGTTTATTCATCACGCGCCTCACTTTTGTCGTTCTGCTGATTGAGTTCGTCAGCCAAATCCTGAATCTGTGCAAGCAAATCGAACGGTTTGCCGTACAGACATTGTTTAATCGCTGTGTCACCAACTTCCTTGCGAGCCGTCTTGCAAGCATCTCCCTCATGCGGAGAGTCGTCGATTAATTCTAAGTATAGTTTTCTCATAAAGTCCTTTATTAAAAGCAGAACCAGTCATTCCAGCGTATCGCTTCGCTCACCCTGAATAGGGGCGTTCCAAAATCACATATCCGTTCATTCTCGCATCCCCTCTTTTTTGTTAGGCACCCGCTCATAGGCCAGCGCAAAGCACAGCATATTCACCACCAGCAGGCCCACCAGCCAGGCCGCGCCCGCTCCGTGAACCCCCAGCTTCAGCGCCACCGTAACGCAGCACGCCCCCAGCGGCACAAAACTCGCCATCCAGCCCACCAGCAAAAACAGCTTCACTCCGGCACCTCTTTTTCCGTAAGCTCCTTCTTGAGCCGATTCATCTTGGTATACGCCGCATCCTCCTCGCTGGCATAGCCCACCACCAGCCAATGCAACGGCGGAGCCTCCGCCCCCATCGACTGGCTCGCCAGATCCACACAGGTGCGCAGCGGCAGCACCCGAAAGCCCCCGTGCTCCGCGCAATACTGCACCATGAATAGATCGGCCGCCTTCACTATGCCTCAATCTCCACTTCATCATCCCCGTCGCACACCGCCTCTTCGTTCGGATCACATACCTCATCCGCATTGGTTTCCCGCGTAAACTGCCCCAGCTTCGCATGTAAATCCGTAAACTCCGGCTCCGCCTCCTCAATCCGAAAATAATTAGGCCGCAGCCACATTTCCAGCGCGCCAATCTCCCCCTGCTGATTCTTCGCCAGATCCACCACCAGCCCGCGCAGAATACGCCGGTCCACATCCTTCGAAAGGGGCTCCGGATTCGTGCTTTGGTCATACGCCTCATAATCCTCCGGCTTGGCCTTGCTCATCAAAATCACCTGCGTCGCATTCTGCTCCAGATTGCCCGAATCGCGCAGGTCCGAGAGCTTGGGCCGCCGCGCATCCTTGTCGCTGCCCCGGCTCAACTGTGATAGCAGCAGCACCGGAATATCCAGCTCAAACGCCAGCGCCTTGAGCTGCTTGGTCACCAGCCCCAGCAAAGCATTCATGTTGGCGTCCAGATGCCCGTTGCCCGTTGTCACCAGCTGCGCAAAATCCACCGTCAGCAGTTCAATATCGTGCTTGAGCTTCAGCATGCGCGCCGCCGAGCAAATCCCATCCAGCGTCCCGTCCTCAATCACATGAAACGGCCAGCCCGCCACCAGATCCTTGCACTCCTTCACCGTGCTTATCTGGCTCCAGCGCGCATAGCCATACTTCATGCGCGGCAGGCTCACCCGGCTCTCCCGCATCACCGACCGCACCAGCAGCGCCTCCTTGCTCATATCCAGGCACGCCCGCGCCACCGGACACCCCTCCCGCGCCAGAAAATCCGCAATATTCACCTCCAGCGTCGTCTTGCCGCAGCTGGGCCGCGCCCCCACCAGTATCAGCCCCGGCTCCAGCCCGCACATCATCTTATCCATCGACGGCCACGGCAAAGGCAGTCCATTGGAAATGATCCCCTTTTTTATGTCCTCCATGCGCGCATACCAGCGGTCCAGCACCTCCTGATTGCTCTCCCCCTGCCGCATCGCCGCCAGCTGCGTAAAGCGCGCAGGCACTGTGCGCACCAGCTCATGCCCATCCAGCTCACCCGAATACGCATCATCAATCAACGCCGTCGCCTGCGCCACCACACTGCGCCGCAAACTCTTTTCCACCACAATCTGCGCATAATGCTCCACATGCGCCGCCACCCCCGCCTCCGCCTGCAACCGAAGCAGATAATCAAACCCGCCCACCATCTCCATCTCATTGCGGTCCTTCAGCCAATCCGCAATCGTCAGCCCATCCATCGCGCGCCCGTCACGCGCCATATCCACCAGCGCATTAAACAGCAGCTGATGCCGCCGATCATAAAACATATCCGGCCGCAGCTGCACCCCCTGCGCGCGGCCGAGCGACACCATCGGCTCCAGCAAAATCGACCCCAAAAGCCCCATCTCCGCCTCCTCCGAATACGGCGGCACCCTCAACCCTTTTTCATTTTTAGCCATGCTTCTTTCCCCTTCCGGCCCGAAATTTCATTTTCCGGCCCTTTATTTCACCAAACGCTAATATTTTTCATGCTCGCCCACCCATTCATCGTCGGCCAGCAGCCTAAATCCCTCCGTCAAACCCCTTCCCACCGGCCGGCGCGTCACCGGATCCGTCTCGTCCCGGCTGTTCATGCCCGTCCAAAACCGCCCCTTCAGTCTGTAGCGCCCCCCCTTCTTATCCTCCGTGCGCTTTGCGCAGGCGCTCGGCTCCCGCTCATCCAGCGTCGGATATTTCGGCACATCACTCACCCCGCCCCGTCCTTTCTTCCTCATCATTCCGGGCTAAGTGCCCGGCACTTAGCCCGCTTTTTCCGCCTCATGCACCGAGGCACACAACACCCGCTCAATCACCTCCAGGCTGCCCGCAATCCGCCGCAGCAACATAATCTGCTCCGTCTGCTCCTGCGCGGCCTGCGCCTTGTTTTCCGCCCGAAGCTCCTCCATGCGCTTATCCCACATCTTTTCAAATTTCGGCCCCACATTGCGGACTGCCCGCAGCTGACGCCCCGCAATCAAGTGCGGATTGAACCCGCACGCGCCCAGCAGGTTGTAGAGCGCATTCGCCTTCACCTTCACCGAACCCGACGGCAGATAGCTCCCCAGCCGCTTAAACCACGCCTCGCTTCCAAAATCCTCAAAGCTCTTCAGGTGCTCCACCTCCCGCTCAAAATGGCTCCTCATCGCGCCGCCCCCCGGTCATAGGCAAACACCACACCCCGCGCATGCCGAATCCTCCCCGAAAGCTGCATCACAATCTGCGTCCGGCTGATCCCCGTGCAATGCTCCGCCCAGGCGATACTCCTGAACCGATCTCCCACCACCGGCGGACGGTCCGGCTCCCACTGGCACTTCAAACCCGTTTCCACCACCACCACCGGGGCCGCCAACCCCCGCGACCGCGCCACATATTTCGCGTTCTTTTTTGGTTTCAGCTGCATCACACCATCCCCAGCATGCGGCGTATGTCTTCCGCCAGACTCACCCGCCCCGCCGTTTGGCCCTGCTCCCAAAAGCGCAAGGCCGCCTGCACCTCCACCGCCGTATTTTTTTCCGGCAAAATCCCAAAGCAATGCCGCCCATCAATGTCCCACACCTGCACCGCGCCCCCCTGCCGCACCGCAAGATGCTCATCGCTCTCATACACAAACTCAAAATCCGCCTCAAAAACCAGTCCCGCCATCTTGCCCCCTTACCCTTTCGTGCCGGCCGACAGGATCGAAGGCCGCCGTATTTTTTTTTCAGTTTTCACCCCGCCGCCAGGATCATCCTCCCAACGGCCCTGATTCAGCCACGTCGCAGGATGCGGAATAAACTCCCCACCCTCCTTCTTCCAATCATCCGTCTGCTGCTGCCATTGCAACGCCCGCAAAATCTGCTCCAGCAGACCCGCGCACTTCAGCCGCTTAAACTTCTTCGCCGCATCCAACTTGCCCACCTTGCGCGGATACGCCGCCCAAAACCTCTCGAACGCATCCGTGAAAAGGGGATTCTTCTCCGTCCCCTTGGGGACTATAGGGGTACTACTCTTCTCTTCTCTTCTCTGGTTCGGTTTTTGTGTGACACTTGTCACGCTCTCGCCGTGACCGCCGTCACGCCGCTGTCTTTGGCGCTCTGCGTCTAAAGCCCTGCGCTTGGCGCACTTAGACATATGCCTCTCAAAATTGGGAATCGAAAACCCGTCCTCCGCCTCCTCCAGCCAACCCACATCAACCAGTGCATCAGCAAACCCGTCACAAAACGTGATCCGATCAATCAGGACATTTGTCACGCTCCGAGCGTGACGGTCCTGCAAGATCCCGTCCAGCCATGCCCACAGCCGCACCAGCTTGCCCATCACCGCATCCGGATCCAGCCCCAGACCCACCGCCATGCGGTGTATCTCCGGCTTGTCCGGCGTCGATTTTTCCAGTTTAATCCAATCCGCCGCCATTACAGGTCCACCCTTTCCAGCCCCATTTTTTCCGCCACCAAAGCCTCAATGCGCGCCCCGAAGCTCTCTTCCCACCCCTCCAGAAAACAGATCGCCGTCGCCCCGCGCAGGCGGTCGAGCGCGCTCATCATATAATCGTGCCAGTCCACCCGCCGCAGGTGCGCCGTGTCCTCCTCGCCCGTAATCGCCGGGTTAATCACCACCAAACCCGCCTCCTCCAGCCGCGCCGCCGCATCATGAAACGCCGCCCGGTTGAAGTCCCGTATCCCCGTCATCGGCCCCGAAATATAAACAATCATCGCCCCACCCGCCGCCGCTCAATCCGCGCCGGCTGCAGCGCCTCTTTTTCCGCCTGATCCAGCACCCGCTCAAAATCCGCCTCAAAATCCGCCGCCGGACCCCGAAACCCCCCATCCACCGAGCGCGTCCAAACATGCCCACGCACAAACGCCGTCACCCGATGCGTCGCATCGTTTGCCCGCCGCCGCCATAACTGGCCGCTCTCAATGCCATCCGCGCAATACGCCTGGCCCGTACCCTTGTCACACCTCATGCTTCACCACCTTCCCCGCCAGCGCGGCATCCGTTGCGTGCATTCCCAATAATCGCTCTGCTTCCAGCGCACCCGCATTTCCATCCCCGCAATAAAATTTTCATTGGTCCGCACCTTCACCCGCACCTTCTGCGTCGCCGCATCCACCCCGAACCGGTGAAAATAGTCATACCCATGCTCCTTCACCCAAGCCGCCGAAAGCATCCCGAAAACCAGCTGCGTGTTGTAATGCTTGATCTCCAGCGAAATCACCACCGCATCCGGCGGCGTCCACGGCTCCGCCAGCAGCTTCGGCTCCGCATCCGGGGCTAGCCCCGCATCCCCCTCTTTTTCCGCCTTGTGCGGCCGCACCAGCGCCGAACTCAACACCAGCGCAATATCACTCTCCTCCAGCCGCGCCGTCGCCCGGCCCATCACGCCGTCGCAATCCGACATCCCCGCCAACAGCACCCGCACCCCCTTATGCGTGTAGGCCATCCGGCTGCGGTTCTCATGCTCGATCAAACCGAAGTGTTCTCCTTCAACCAGAAACTTCTTGCGCCCCTTGCGCAGCGTCGCCGTGCTAACCCCCAGCATTTCCGCCACCTTCCCTTCCAGATAATCCAACCCGCTCATCATGCCTCCTCCCAATCCGGCAGCACATCCGGCAGCTCACAACACTCCACACAAGGCTTCGTCCCCCCGTGGTCCCGCGCATGCACACAACTCTGGCACCCCCGCCGCGTCTTTTTTTTCAGATCCGCCGCCCGTCTTTTTTTTTCGCGGCGCTGGATCCCCTCCAAATTCGCCCCATACGCCGCCCGGTCCTTCACCCGGCTCCACGACCCCTTAATGCCCATCCCCTGCCTCCTGCGGCCGCACCGCCGCGTTTTTTTTAACACAAAACAGATGCCGTCTCTCCGGCTGTCACCGCACCAGTCAGCGGTCCTACGCCAGCCGCGAGGAAGGGTGGAACCTCCGGCCGGCAGGCGGTCAATCATCGCCCCTTTGCCAAATAAAATTTTCTGGCCCAATCCATATACTATCCAGACGGGCTTCGCGCGCGCCGCCCCCCTCCCCCCCCTGCCGGCCATCCTCTACCCGCCACGCCCGCACCGGCGCAGCTCCCGCACCCAGCGCCGTCGGGAAACACCCCGCAACCGGCCCCGGAACCAAAGCGCCGACCCATCCGCCACGGCCACCGGACCCGCGGCGGCAGCCGACCCAGATCCACCCGGCCGACCCGATGCCGCGCCCGTCACCCAGGCCACCGACCCACCGGCCATCAACCCACCCACCAGCCGCCGGCGCGCCCTTTTAAGGCGTATTTGAGCGCTTAACGTGCTCATAAGTTGCGCGAATTTGCGTAAACCCATCATTTGCAAGGGTTCTCCTTTGCTTGGCAATCAAACTCCGCCGCCGCCTCACCGGCAGCCAGATCGCCACCCTTTTGCGGCCGGATTTCCGCCGCCGAATCCATAGCCGGTGCAATCTCCACCACTTCCGCCGATTGCAACGCTTTGAGCTGACGCTCGAAATCATCAGCGCTGGACGCTGCAGATATAACCGCCTCAACTCTGATCTGTGCCTCGCCGTCCATGTGCGCCGCGACATCTTTTAGGATGCCAGCGACGACCGCTTTATCTCGCGGCGCAATCTTCTTCCGGCGTTCCGGGTCTTCCAGGTCTTCAATTATGGATTCGACCATGAGCCCGCAGCCCCGCCGCGCCGCGGCCGCTATCTTCTTTTTATGTATTGCTATTGTTTCACCCTCGCGCTCGGCGACGGCCATCACCGTGTGAACAGAACATTGCAAGGTGTCAGCTATGCGCAATTTGCCGACCCCTTGAGACAGCAGCCACACAACAGCCTTATATTTACTAGGGTGATTATCAAAAAATACGGCGCCGGAATAAACACCCGTTTCGTGCTGCGCAGCGATCACTTCCGGCGGCACCTCATCGAGCAGCGCCAAGGTTTGCTGATTTGACTTTAGTAATGATGAAAGCATGAAAATACCGGCGCAGCTGTTAGGCTGCCCGGCTTTCCTTTAATCGTTGAACTTGAAGCCGCGAGAATTTACCGTCAGAACCGCGCGGGAGGTTATAAAACCCGCGGCGGTAAAAAGAGGACCGCGAAACGCCCAGCAGCGCGGCCGCATCGGTGCCGCTGATTCTCGACCGGTCTCGATGTCCTATACTTGCCGACACGCTGCCCGACTGATCTGCCATCAGCACCAACGGAAGACCCGGCGAAGTGCGCAACCACTCCGACACGACCGACCCAACCGCGGCCGCTATTGCTTCTCGAGCGATCATTGCGATTTATATCCCTGCCGAAGACGGCCGAACTCGTTATAAAACTCCGACGGCCAGCGGCCGCGATCATCTACCTGCCGATGATAACGACCATCCCGGCGCAGGTAGAACCACCGCAGGCCCGTACTCTCCTCCCGAATGATTCGCGGGTTGCAGATCTCGCGCTGCATCAGATCCCGAACCCTTCCCAGCCAAGTGCCGCGGCCAGACAAAATAGCGCCGCCGCAAACAGCGCCGCCAAGGTAATATCTTCCAATTTGCCCCAGTTCTTCATGTTCTTAACCTCCATCTTATGTGCTAACTTAGTAAGTCATGTAAAAAAAAAACTACTCGGCCGCGGCCGCGCTTGCACGAGACGGCCGCACCTGCCGGACGTGATCGAGCAGCAGCTGACGAAGGAACACCGACTTGCTGACCAACCGCGCACTGGCCATGTCATCAATTCGACCGTCAAGCCACGCAGGAACAGTCGTCGAAAGCGTAACTTTTCGACCGTCCAGCGCACTAATTGTGTTAGATGTATTTTCCATGGCTGCATTCTTAGCAACCTACTTAGTCATATGTCAAAAAAAAAAAATAAAAAACTTCCCTTTTGGTCCGATTGTTAGTAAGAAAATACGTACAAGGAGGTAATCTAGTAAATTGTACTAGAGCCAAGACATGAGCAAAACCAACCCAATCGGAACCGGCAAAGTGAACGTATCCACCACCGTTCCCGCCTGGCTCGACAACGAAATCAAAGCGCTGGCAATGCAAACTGGGATCAGTCGCAACAAATACATACGCGCCCTGATAGAAGACGCAGCGCGCCATCACATTCAGGTAACCGAATCAACATTGACCAGCTTCGAGATTCGCAACAGATTCCAATGCGAACACTGCGGCACCGAACACAACACAGCTGATCAAGCTCGGGACTGCTGCAAACCAGGTTGCAAGAAAAAAATATAACTCGCACAAACCACGACACCCCAACGCGTTAGACACTTGCAGCCAATCATTCCAAAAAATAAATCTTGTTTTATGCTATGGCTTAGCATACAACGATGAAAACAAAACGGAGAAATAAAATGAAAAAAATCACCATCGCAACTGAAGCAGGAAACGTAGTTCTGACAGGAACATCTAGCAATGTTTGGTCTATTTGGAGTTTTGACAGCGAAGCGGCCATCGACATCGCTTTTGATGACGCGAAGAAAAACGGGGCGACCGGAAACATTGCTCAGTGGATTGGCGAAAACTCTCGCAAAGAACTGAAAGAAGATACCACTGCGGAAGACCTTTGGATTTCGGTTGGTGATACCGCAAACGCGGCCTCCGCAAAAGAGATGGGCAAATAATGACCATCGCCAAATTGATCGAAAGAGAGGGCGGTGCAACAGCCTTCTCTCGGAAAACCGGAATCCCACTTCGGACTTCCGAGGATTGGAAATGGGGAAAGCGCAAGCCGCCGAAATGGTTGCCTCCGCTTTTGGTGCTGGCATTGGAGAAAATGGTTGATGAAACTGATTGAGCAGAACGCATGAGTTGAGTTTCCGGAAAGGAGATTAATAGATGGCTACAGAAAAAGATTTAGAACGATGGGCTGATGAAAAAGCCCGAGCCCTTTCCGGTAAATCTCAAACGACTGGTTCGGTTTCCCAGAAGCTTGAAATACTCGGAGGTCGTCGCGTGACAGGGGAACAGCTTGAACGACTTCGCTCCGCAGTTGATGCCGGACAAACCGCCGCGCTTGAGGCTATGGAAAGACGCCTTTCGCGGGAGAAACCGATAGGCGGCGCGAAGCGGCGCCTATCGTTAAAGGTGAGCCGCGGTGAACATAAACTCTGCAATCTCGACGGGCGTTTTCACCGTAGGCTCCACCTTCTGGTTGTGCAAGTTTTTAGAATTTATCAGGGGTTGGTTCTTCGGGCTTGGGTTTGTTTTCAATCTTCTCCCTGGTTTGTTTGTACGACTTATATTTCCCAGATGCGTGGACAAAAAATGAAAGGGGGAATCCTAAAATGATCCCTGTGATGTACAGAGGTTTTTCTAAAACGGTAGGCAATGGTTCAAACAGAGTAATGAGGAACCACGCGAATTCAATGATGCAGACGATGGCGAATGAATATCCGATTCCCCATAGAATGAATTTTATCCATTTCATATCAACCTTCGGGTTTAGCACTGTTTTCTAATTCAACGTAGGAGCCTTCACATTGAGAATGAATCATAGATTTAACTTTATCGAGAGACATGAGTTTCTTGGGGATAGCGTAGAAACTCATCCCATTTTCGGAGGGCGTGGAGTATCCTTTGTTGAGTATCACAACGAGCCAATGGGTATCATGATGTGGGCTTATGATAAAGGTTGCGGGAAGCGGACTTTCGAGAAACGCCTGACTGAGCATTTGGAAAGCATTGGCATGAAAGTAAGCATCGGCATCATCGGTGATGATGGTCGCTTCGTTGGGCGGAAAAGATGGTAGTTTGTTTTTCATATTTATTTGTGCACAACGCTAAAGATCAGGGATGACCGACCCGCAAACAACGATGGAATTGACCGAAACGGCCCCAGGTCGGTCATTCCCTGCATCTACTGGTTCGAGACCTTTGCGCGTGCTCGTCGCGTGCGAGTATAGCGGGACGGTGCGCGATGCCTTTAAGCGGATGGGGCATGAATCCATGTCTTGTGATCTTCTCCCGACCGATGAACCGGGCTGGCACTACGAGGGAGACGTGCGCGATGTGCTCGACTACCCTTGGGATCTAATGATTGCCCACCCGCCATGCACCCATCTAAGCGTCAGCGGGGCGCGTCACTTTGCAGCAAAGCGTGAAGATGGACGGCAGCAAAGCGCGGTGAGTTTCTTCCTGGCGCTTGCCCGCGCAAAGGTGCCTCACATCGCGATCGAAAATCCGGTGTGCATTATGTCGAGCCTCTGGCGCAAACCCGATCAGGTGATCCAGCCTTGGCAATATGGGCATGGTGAAACCAAGGCAACGTGCCTCTGGCTCAAAAATCTGCCACCGCTCAAACCGACCAACATCGTCGAGGGCCGGGAGCAACGTGTATTTCGGATGCCCCCTTCGCCTGACCGCTGGAAGGAGCGGAGCAAAACCTTTCCCGGGATCGCCCAGGCAATGGCCGAACAGTGGGGATCTTTTCTTACCTCGAACAAGCGAATAGGGTGACTTAACCAGTACGCCAGGGGGCATAAGATGGCGAGTGCGAGTTACATACGACAAAGGCGGGAACGGGCTTCTGCGCGGGGAAAGCTCGGCAATGAGGTGAAGCGTCGACGGATGCAGGAGCGT
>JBFHPA010000071.1:0-10596 GCA_041592955.1 Pontiella sp. | reverse complement strand
GACAGAAAGAAAACAAGCGTGTTGTCGGCGATGCCCTTTACATCCAGCAGGTCGGTCAGACGGCCGACCACATCGTCACAGCGCCGCACCGAGCAATAGTAGTCGGCCAGTTCATCGCGCACGGGCGGCGTATCGGGTAGAAACGCAGGCACAAAAACCTCATCGGGTCGGAACACGCGGCTCGGATGGGAGCTCGCCGGGTTGCCGTTGCGGCCTTTGATGGTTTTGCCTTCCCTGCTGTGGTTGTAGTAGGGGCGGTGCGGATCGTGGGAGTTGACGATCAGGTAGAACGGCTTGTCATCCTTTTTGGCCGAATCAATGAAAGCACCTGCCTTTTCATGGAACTGTTCGGTGTTGCGGCCGATCTCTTCGGCATAATCCCACGGGGTATCCTTGTAGGGTGTGCTGTGCTTTACCTTACCCAGAATGCCGACCTTGTAGCCATGCTTTGTCAATGTATCGGGAATCGTGGGCACATCCGGGAAACGGAAATGGTGAAAACCCTCCCCTCCGCTGCGATGCGGCAGGCGTCCGCTGTTCAGGGCGTTGCGCGAAGGCATGCAGACCGTACTGGCCACATGGGCCCGTTCGAAGCGGATGCCCTGGGCGGCAAGCTGGTCGATGTTGGGCGTCAGATCCTTCATTGGCGCACCGAAACAACCGACGCTGTCCCAGTTCATGTCGTCGGCCGTAATCACCAGAACATTTACGGGCTTTGCCCCGGAAACCAAGGCCGTCGCAAGGGCTAAAGCGATCAGTACAGACTTACTCATGGATTTTTTGATATGCTCCGCAATCATATCCGCATTTCAGCGGGACCTTACCGGGCGATCATCTTCTCCATCGTCTTGCGCATTGATGCCTTGATGGCTTTATACTCCGGGGAGCTCGCCAGATTGGTCCATTCATTCGGATCGGATTCATGGTCGTAGAGCTCCTCATCGCCCGTGTTGTAGCGAATGTAGCGCCAGCGCTCGGTGCGGACCGCCCAATGCTGCCGATCGATCTCGTTGTTGCTGGCTGGACCGCCATAACTCATGGAGAGGGCCGCTTCCGGTCCATCCCATGTTGTTGTGGCGGGATTTTCCAGGAAAGGTCTCAGGCTGAAGCCGTCGAGCTCGGCACCCTTGCTGTTCTTGCGCGTATCCCCTTTCAGACCGCACAGATCGACGAGCGTCGGATAAAGATCGATCAGCGAAACCGGATGATCGGCCACCTTGCCTGCATCCGCTACGCCGGGCGCGCGAATGACGAAAGGCAGACGGCAGGATTCTTCCCACAGCGTGTTCTTGGCGATGTAGTCCTTTTCGCCCATGTGCCAGCCATGATCGCTCACAAACACGATAATGGTATTGTCTTTCAAGGAACTTTGATCCACCGCATCCACTACCTGCCCGACGCATTCATCGGCCGCTGCGATACAGGCCAGATACGCCTGGGTAAAGGCCTTCAGCCCATCTTCAAGCTCAGGATAGGACTCCTTCAGCAGACGGAAATGCTTCATACCTTTGGGTTCCTTTTTGCCCTGTGCTTTCCGGTAGCCGGTATCTTTCTGATCGTTTTCCATGCGGACAGGAACCTGGACAGACTCCAACGGGTATTGGTCGAAGAACTTTTGCGGAGCAATCAGCGGGGTGTGCGGGCGGATAAATCCGACGGCCAGGAAAAACGGCTGATCGCTCTTCTGCGCGTCGAAGGCCTTGATGCGGTCGGCGGCCCATTTGGCATTGCGCTCATCCGGAGTTGGATCGCGATTTTCCGCGTCTGTATAGTGGAGTTTTTCGGTGGTGGTTTTCCAGGTGCCTTCCTGCTGAACCGTGTAGACCCATCCGGCATCCGGGTTCTTGCTGTCCCTGAAGGGAACATCGGACAGCGGCGCAAACGATCCGATCACCGGGCCAAGCGTGCTGAACGGACTCGGCACCGAGGGATGCACCACCTTTTCCTTACCGTTAAAAGCAAAGGGGCCGTAGTCGCCGGGATGTTTGAATTCGCTCCAAAGCGATTTTAAATGATGGTGCATGATCTTGCCGGAACCGGTCACGAAATAGCCGTTGTCGCGGAAGTATTCCATCAGGGTCTTGGAGTTCTTGAGCACGGGATTCTCGAACCACTTATCGAAGAAAAGATTGCCCGAGGTCTGAGGCAAAATCCCTGTAAGGAAGCTGGAGCGCGAGGGTGCACAGACCGGGTTATTGCTGTAGGCACGCCGGAACGCCACACCGGACTCGGCCAGCTTGGCAATATTCGGGGTGCTGGCTTGCGGATGCCCATCCATATCCGTGACAAAGTCGTTGAGATCGTCGCAGATAATCAGCACCACGTTGGGCTTGCCTGCATCACCCGGCTTTGCCGATGTAATTCCTGCCGAGAGCAACACGGTGGCCAACAGATAATTAATAAAAGTGTATTGTTTCATGATCCGCTCCTTGAGGATTGTTCTACTTGGCATTACTCGCATCAAACTCGGCCCGCGTGAGGGATCCGTCGCCGTTCAGATCGCGCTCGGCATAATACCCCTTCTGGGCGGCCTCATTATACGTTTCTTTCTTTTTCCCCCATGCCAGCCATTCCGCCTCGGTCACCTTGCCGTCGCTATCCCGATCCAATGCGCCAAACCAGTCCCACGCGGCCGCGGCTTTTTTGACAGCGGTTTTTTTGGGAGCCTTCTTCATCGGACCGATCATGTTCATCATTTTTTTATTTAACGTTTTCTTGATGGCGGCATGTTCCGGCGAGTCGGCCAGATTGGTCCATTCCCGCGGATCGGTCTCATGGTCATAAAGCTCTTCAGACCCGTCGTTGTAACGAATATAGCGCCAGCGCTCGGTCCGCAACGTCCAGTGCTGGTTCTCAAGCTCCCATCGCTCGGCTTCCGAAAACTGTTTTATGGAATCGCCGACAAACAACATGGAAAGCGCGCCCTCGGGACCCTCCCATGTTCCAGCCTGCGGATCTTCCAGGAACGGACGGACGCTGTGGCCGTCGAGGGGCGCGCCCTGCTCGTTCTTGCGGGTATCGCCTTCGAGCCCGCACAAATCCACCAGTGTGGGATAGAGGTCGATCAGCGAAATCGGATGTTCGGCCACGCCGCCGGGTTTCGCCACACCGGGGGCACGCACGACAAACGGAATGCGGGTTGATTCTTCCCATGGCGAATTTTTAAAGAGGAAGTCCTTCTGCCCCATCTGCCATCCGTGGTCGGAGGTCACGACAATGATGGTGTTGTCCCGGAACGGGCTCTTATCGACCGCGTCGATCACCTGTCCAATGCAATCGTCGACCGCTTTCACGCATGCCAGGTAGGCCTGAGTGAAGATTCGGATGGCCAGCTCGTCATTGTCATACGATTCGAGCAGCGTGCGGTAGTAGCGCAACCCTTTCTGTTTCGGATCGAAAAGCTTGCGGTAGTGCGTGTCATCGGCATCCCCCGCTTTGATGACCGGCAGCTCGACCTCATCCAGCGGGAACATGTCGAAATATTTCTGCGGCACATGCAACGGTGTGTGCGGGCGGATAAAGCCGACGCCGAGGAAGAACGGTTTCCCATTCTTCTGCTGAGCGAACTCGTCAATCTTGCCTACCGCCCAGTCGGCATTGCGCTCGTCGGGCGTGGGATCGCGATCGTCAGGGCTGTTGTATCGCATCGGGGTGTGTTTGGACCAATCGCCGTAGATCCAGCCGGTATCGGGATTGCCATCCTCCAGATACGACATCTTATCGAGCGAGCCGTAGGAGCCGTCCACCGCGCCAATGTCGCCAAAGGGTTTCGGAACCTCCGGGTGCGCGCCCCGCTCTTTTCCATCGTAGGCAAACGGGCCGTAGTCGGCCTTGTATTTAAACTCGCTCCATTCCTGGGGCCGGCCGTGATGCATCATCTTACCCGTTCCGGCCACGTGGTACCCGTTGTCCTTAAAATGCGCCATCAGGGATTTCGAGTTTTTCAGCACATCGTTTTCAAACCACTTTCCCCAGAACAGGTTGCCGGAGGTGTGCGGATAGATGCCGGTAAGGAAACTGGAGCGCGACGGCGCGCACACCGGGTTATTGCTGTAGGCACGGCGGAACGCAACGCCCGACTTTGCCAGCTTTTCAACGTTCGGCGTCAGGGTCTGCGGGTGTCCGGTCTGGCCGGGAATGCCGGTGATGTAGTCGTTCAGGTCATCGCAGACAATCAGCACCACGTTCGGTTTTTCCTGGGCGGCCTGTATCTGCAGGCAAGCCAGCACGCTTATCAGAATCAATCTTATTTTCAGGTGCATCATCTTTTTCCTGTTTAGGGGTTAGTCAAACGTCGAGAGGTCCCACTCGCTTTTCCAGGGGATGGAAAAACCATCATCATTAAATTTAATGGGCAACCAGATATACCGCCCGTCTATCGCATTTTCCGGCCGCCACATATCGAACATGGCAATGAAGGCATTCGGCTTCCCCTGAACCGGCAATACAAACGTACTCTGACCGCCGAATGTTTGCTCCGGTCCCATGCCATTTTGCGGATTGACTCCCACGCATGGATTATCCAGCTCTTTCCACTCGCCCAGAATATCATCCGCCACGGCAGTCCGCGCCTCATTCGGGGTCCAGCCGGTGCAGCCCGACATGATCATGTAATATTTTCCGGCCCGCTTGAATATGGCGGGCGCTTTGTGGTAGCGACCGGGGAAGATCCGAATATATTTTCCGGTATAGGCCGTGTAGGTCGAATCGAGTTCGCGGATCTGCAGTGTCGAATTGTGCTCCGAAGCCGCAATATGATAGGCCGTTCCGTCATCATCGACAAAAACCGTTTGATCGCAGCTCATCTGCCCCTCGTAAAAACAGGTATTCACCGCCGTACCCGTCAGATGCAACCTTGCCTTTTCATCCCACGATCCCGATTCGTAGAAAATATCATCCTTCAGTTCAAACCGGTTTTTCCACTCATCGGGAAAGCCCACCGGCCAGATGCCGGGGGTGGCGCGCAGGCTGTGCAAGAAGCGGTAAGGGCCAGTCACCCGGTCCGCCACGGCAACAGCGGATACCGCCGTCGAATAACGACGCGGTTTTGCGTTTATATGCTCCAGATGGAACCACATGACAAACTGCCCGGTGCGCTCATTGTAAACGACCTTCGGCCGTTCCAGAATGCACCCTCTGGTAATCTCCGATTCCGGATGCTCTTCCACGGCGAGAACAATGCCCTCATCGGTCCAATGAGTTAGATTCCTGGAGGAATAGGCGTGCACACCGACCTGGGCGGCGTTGCCGGCCCGCCCTTCGATCTTGTGTTCGCCGAACCAGTAATAGGTCCCCTCGTGGTGGAGAACACCGCCTCCATGCGCGTTGATGTGCACGCCGTTGCTGTCCGGCCACACTTCGCCGGACTTGAATAAACCGGATGCTAGAACTGAACTCTCAGCCATCAACAATGCGCTCAGACCGATGGTCTGTAATTGTATTCCCATTTATTTCTTCTTCGATTTTTTCAGCGGCTTGTCGGCGCTGACGGGCAGGCTCCACACTTCCATACCGTCCTTGATCAGCGGCACTTCGCTTTGCGGCAGCTGTGCGGCGAGTTGTTTTTTGATTTCGGAAAATTCGGGATTGTTGGCCTGGTTCGTCCATTCATCCGGATCCTTGACGTGGGAATAGAGCTCTTCGCTGCCGTCATAATAACGGATGTAACGCCAGTCGCGGTTACGCACGGTGTAGTTGCCGCGGCCCCAGGTGCAGATCGCCGGCTCGGTGATCGGCGTGCTCGGATCCTTGAGCTGGGGAACCAGACTGAACCCATCCACATATTCCGGTGCCTCGAGCCCCGTCAGTTCGGCGAGCGTGCGGTAGATGTTGATCAGCGAAACCCCATCGGTCACCGTTCGTCCCTCGATCTCTTTTTTCTCGCGGGTATCGAGAATGATAAAGGGCACACGCGTGGTTTCTTCCCACAGCGCGAATTTGCGGAAGTGGTTCTTTTCGCCCAGCGCATAGCCGTGGTCCGACCACAGCACGATAATCGTATTATCAGCATACGGGCTGTCTTCCAGCGCATCGATGAGCCGTCCAATGTTATAGTCGGCCCACGAAATACAGGCCAGATAGGAGCGCCGCACTTTGTCCCATGCCTTGTCCTGATTAAAGCGGTTAAAGTCGCCGATCTTCACCATGGCGCGCCCGACTGCCGGAATATCGGATCCATCGTCAGCCTTGATGCGCGGCGGATCGACCGGATCCGGGTAGATGTCGAAAAACTGCTTCGGCGCGTTGAAAGGCAGATGCGGTTTAATGATGCCCACCGCCAGGAAGAACGGCTGATCATGCTTGCGCGAAAGCACATCAACGCCGAATGATGCATTCTGATAATCCACGTGATTTTCGAACGGGCTCAGCGTGGGAGAAAAATTCATCTTCCACGACGTGCCCTGCCGGTAGCCCATCTCCTCATCAAACTTGATCGGCAATTTTTTGTTTACGAAAAACTCCGTCCACTCCACATCCGTCTCCTCGCGGCGATGGTGGATTTTGCCGGAGCCGTAGGTGTTATAGCCGTGTCCCTTAAAGAACTCGGTCATGGCCGTGTAGGACTCGAAGAATCCGTCTGCAAACCCAGCCTGATCATAAAAGGCATACAGTCCGGATTTAAACGGTTCGATGCCGTAGAGCAGCGAGTTGCGGCTCGGCGAACAGCCGGGTGCGGAACAGTGCGCATTGGTAAAGTTCACGCCCCTCCTCGCCAGCTTGTCCATATTCGGCGTTTGCGCCTGCGGATGACCGCCGAGGAATCCCGTCCAATCGTTCATGTCATCAATCGCAATAAACAGAATATTCGGACGCTCCACCTTTTTTTGCTCCGCATGCAAACAGGGAACAACCATGAGTGCTCCGACCAATCCAACTATGAGTTTCATATTCATTACAGGGCCTCCAGAAAAGCTTTCATCTCTTTAACTACAGCATCTTTTTGATCGCGGCGAACATTATGTTTTGCCCCGGCAACGTGCACAATCTTTCCGTTCGCGAGCTTGGCGGTCATAGCTTCGTTGGCTGCCCGCAGCTCGCCCTCCGCATCGGCCTTGAGAATCAAAACCGGCGCGGTGATTTTTGCAAAAATCTCGTCGATCGAAGGCCGCCCCGATGCGCGATAAAGGCTGTTATACGGATGATGCCGCAATTTGGACAGAGCCCAGATTCCCATTTCTTCGCGTCCCCACCCCGGATTTTTTTTCATGCCGTCTTCCACGATTTTTTCGTAAGGGAGATTATTTTTGTTCAGCGTTTGCGCCGCGCGCTCTTCCTTGGAAACTGCGGGTGCGGGATTGGCCGGGCTCGGACGGGGGGCCAGTCGTGGATCTTCAAGAATAACTGCGCGAGGTACGTCTGGATAGGTTGCCGCAAAGAGCGCCGCGGAGGAACTTCCCATGGAGTGCCCCATGACAATGGGCTTCTCCAGTTTCAGTTCGCGGATGAGACCGGCCAGATCCTCGGCCTGCGCATCGTAGGTGTCCGCCGCCGTCGGCGGATCGCTCAGGCCGTGCCCGCGGGCATCGATCATGACAATATCGTAGTCGGCCTCGAACTCGCGGGCGAGCATGGTCCAGCAAAGGCCGTCGTCCGAGGACCCATGCGCCAGAACCATGACCGGCTTATCGCCGCCGGTGCGCCAATAGTGCATGCGAATGCCGTTTACCAGCACGTAGCCGTCGGTCCAGCCTTTGGAAGCGGCGGCCCGAACTTCATTCTCCCCGGCCCACGTGCTGCAGGCGGTCAGAGCCAACATCGTTATAATCATGCATGACATGATTCCAATCCGGTGGTTCAACATTACGGTCTCCTTATGAATTACAATTGATACGAAGCGACCCGAAAGGCCGCTTCAATGGCTCCTGTTTTCGTGCGGCTACTTCTTCCCGAGAGGTTTGTCGGCACTGTAGGGAACGCTCCATTCCTCCAAGCCGTCCCGGGTTAGCGGTGCCTCGTTCTTCGGCAGATAAGCGGCCAGACTTTTCTTGACGGCGGCATATTCCGGGTTTTCGGCGAGGTTGGTCCATTCATCAGGGTCCTTGGTGTGGAGGTAGAGTTCTTCGCCGCCATCATAATAACGGATGTAGCGCCAATCCTTGTTGCGCAGCGTGTAATTCCCCCGGCCCCAGGTGCAGATGGCCGGCTCGGTGATCGGCTTGGCAGGATCCTTAAGTTGGGGAACCAGACTGAAGCCGTCCACATACTCCGGTGCTTCCAGCCCGGTCAGTTCGGCCAGCGTGCGGTAGACATTGATCAGCGAAACCCCGTCGGACACGGTGCGGCCCTCGGGCGCATTTTTCTCGCGGGTGTCGAGAATGATAAAGGGCACACGCGTGGTTTCTTCCCACAGCGCAAACTTGCGGAAATGGTTCTTTTCGCCTTGGGCAAACCCATGGTCCGACCAGAGTATGACGATGGTGTTGTCGGCATAGGGGCTTTTTTCGAGCGCGTCAAGCAGGCGGCCTACATTGTAATCCGCCCAGGTGTTGCAGGCCAGATAGGCGCGCCGCACCTCGTTCCACGCCTTGTCTTTCTTAAAGCGGTTGTCATCGCCCCGCTTGGCCCAGGCATTGCCAACGGCAGGAATATCGTCGTGGTCTTTCGAATTTATGCGCGGCGGTTCGACCTGCTTGGGATAGAGATCGAAAAACTGTTTCGGGGCGTTGAACGGCAGGTGCGGCTTGATGATCCCCACCGCTAGAAAGAAAGGCTTATCGTGCTTTCGTTCCAGTATCTCGACTCCGAACGTGGTGTTCATGTGATCCACATGATCTTCCAGCGGGTGCAGGGTCGGCCGGAAGCTCAGCTTCCCGCTTCCGTATCCTTCCGTCTGATCGAATTTGGCCTTTCCCCTGCCTTTTCCTTTATACTCCGTCCATTCCGCCGGAGTCGGCTCGCGCCGGTGGTGAATCTTGCCCGAACCATAGGTATTGTAGCCATTGGTCAGCAGAAACTCCGGGAGGCTCGTGTACGGCTTCTTAAATTCTTCCGTGAAGCCGCCCTGGTCATAGAAGGCATACAGCCCGGAGTTGAAAGGCTCGACACCGTAGAGGAGCGAATTACGACTGGGCGAACAGCCCGGTGCGGCGCAGTGCGCATTGGTGAAGTTTACTCCCTTTCTCGCCAGCTTATCCATGTTCGGTGTGATGGCCTGCGGATGCCCGCCGAGGAAACCGGTCCAGTCGTTCATGTCGTCGATCGCAATGAACAGGATGTTCGGTCTGGTCTCCGCCTGCGCACAGACTCCGGCCAATAGCAACAAGCCAAAAATCGCTATTCTGAATGTCTTCATCTCAAAGCACCTCTTTATTTGGTTGCATCAAATTCTTTACGGGTCATCAGCCCGTTGCCGTCCAGATCCCGTTTTGTAAAATTGCCCTTTTCTGCTGCAGGGTCTATAGTCTTCCCCTTCTTTCGGGCTGCGGCCGAGATCCATTTGATCCACTCCGCTTCGGTCACGGTTTCGTTCTGATCCGCATCCAGCGCGGCAAACCAGTCCCACTCCTGCTTCACATTGGCCGCCGGCTTCGACTCCGCCGGCTGCGGCTCCGCCGCTTTCTTGATTCTGGCCTGCCATTCAGGGGTATGAATCAGCCCCCAGAAGCTCGGCTCAATCAACTCACTGCTCCACTTCAGTCGCGCCTCGTCGAGTTCCTGCAGCTTTTCAGGATGCTTGCCGGCAAGGTTGGTTGTTTCGCCGATATCCTGCTCCAAATTGTAGAGCATCGCCTTTTTGCCGTCACCGGGAATCACCAGCTTGAAGTCGCCGCGGCGTACGGCATACCGCTGCTGGTCAAATTTGCGCAGATAGATCGTATCGTGCGGGACGCCGGCGTTTTTGCCGGTCAAATAGGGAATCAGGTTCACGCCATCGAGCGGACGCTCGGCATCGACCGGAGCCTTGGCCAGCTCGACGATGGTGGCCATAATATCCAGCGCGCTGACGGGGTTGTCATACTTCACCCCCGCCGGAATCACACCTTTCCATTGCATGGCATAGGGCACGCGGAATCCGCCTTCCCAGACATCGCTCTTCTGGCCCTTGAGCGGCGTATTGTTCGATGCATTCTTATTGCTCGGTCCTCCGTTATCGGAAAGGAACACCACAATGGTATTTTCTTCGAGCTTGAGCTCTGCCAGCCGGTCGAGCAACAGCCCCACCCCGTCGTCCACGGCGCTGACCATGGCGGCATAGGTACGCCGTTTTTCGTCTTTGATCTGCTTGAATCGCGACAGATATTTTTCGGTCGCCTGCAGCGGCGTATGCGGCGCGTTGTAGGAGAGGAAAAGGAAGAAGGGCTTGTCTTTGTTTTCCGTAACAAACTCGACGGCCGCATCCGAAAATTCATCCGTCAGATATTTCGTCGGCGGAACCGCTTCATGGTTGCGTAGGATCCATGTCTGGTAGCTCTGGCTCTCGTTTTGTGCGGCCTGGCTGTCCTTGATGACCAGTTCTTCGGGAAGATACCGATGCCCACCGCCAAGATGGCCGTAGAAAAAGTCGAAGCCGCGATTGAGCGGGTGGTTTGAATCATGCGCGCCGAGATGCCACTTGCCGACAATGCCGGAGACATAACCGACCGGCCGGAGCACTTC
>JBFHPA010000070.1:0-10649 GCA_041592955.1 Pontiella sp. | reverse complement strand
GTGGTGAGGTTGGTGATCCACAGCTCGCCCCAGCGAGGGTCGGTGCCGATCAGCTCGTCGGCAGTGCCGCTGACGAATAGCAGGTTGGTGGCGGCGGTGGAAGTCGAGGCGAGCCGGTTGCCGGTGCCAAGGGTGTAGGTGGTCTTCAGGCCGTCGGCGGTTTTGGAGAGGCGGTTGCCTGCTAAATCATATGAATAAACCACGGAATGCGCGGAAGACATGGAAGAGGAAGACTCATAGACAAGACGATCAAGACTGTCGTAGGTATAGGAAACCTGGGACTTGAAACCTGAAACCTGAAACTCTGTTTTCCGCGTGATCATCGAGATGGAATCATACGCATAGTCGAGGGAGCGGATCAAGGATCCAGAGGCCGTGCGATACGCTATGTTGGAGACGCGGTCGAGCAGATCGTAGGCATACGAGCAGGTGATTCCGCTGGTGGTGTTCGATACACTCTCGACCATTCCATTTTCAGGCGAGTAGGAATAAACAAACCCTTCTGTGTATTCGGTGTTTTCCGTGGTTATGGTTTGCAGCCGTTCCGCCGCATCGTACGCGTAGGCGGTCGCAGAGGCCTGCGACCCTCCAGCCGAAACCACGGAATTCGTCACGTTGCCCGCTGGATCGTATCGGTAATTGTTGACCACGGAATACACGGAGGACACGGAACCGGTCGTGGAGACAAGGCGGTTGAGGCGGTCGTAGGAATTGGTGATGGAGGAAGAATCGTCGGAAATGGTTTTAAGTTCGTTGTCGGGCCAGTAGGTGTAGGAAATGGTCTCAGAGGCCTGAGACCCTCCAGCCGGTATGTATGAAACGGTGGAGAGGCGCGCGGCGTTGTCGTAGGTATTCGAAACGGTGGAGCCGTCGAAGCGAACTACCTGCCGAACAAAGTCGCCGACGCCGTATTCGATTGCCATCGCCTGGCTCTCGATGTTGGTGACGGAGGTCACGCGATCCTGTAAATCGAGCTGGTAGCTTTCGACATATCGCCCGCGCGGCTCGGTGATATTGAGCGCGTTGAACATTTTATCGAAGTCATACGCGACCGTGACGGGCGTGTTGGTGCCGCCTTGATACAGGTAGCGCGTGGCTGAAGTCAGCTTTTTGGTGGGTGCATACGCGAAATCAGTATGCCGCCCGGCGCGGTCGGTCGCGTTGGTCACGTTGCCGGCCTTGTCGTAGGCAAAGGTTTCGCCCAGTCTGTCGGGATGGGTAACGGATTCCACCCAGCCTTTGGCGGTCACATCGTATTCGGTGATGCGTCCGGTGGAGGTTCCGCCTTCTGAAAGCATCTCGGAGCGTTCCATGTGACCGAGGGCGTTGAACACGGTGGCGACCTGCGGCCCGGCGTCCGGCACGACCAGCGACAGGTTCCCGTTGGCGTCGTATTCCATTTGCGTCACATGCTGGTTGGCGTTGGTTATGGCTTTCACCAGCCCGTTGGTGTAGTAGCTGAAGGTGGTGTCGAAGCTCTGCGTATCGGACCAGAACGCTTTTATGGTGAGCGGACTGCCGTTGGTATAGATCGTCTGCCTCCAGTGCCCCTCGGCGTTGGTGACGGCTGCAGGAAGCTGCCATTCTGCATCATACGTGATATGCGACTGCCACACCGGATTGGTGGAATTATACGAAACACCGGCAGCGGTCACCTGATTGTTGGTGTTGTACTGTTTGTGAACGATGAAATATTCACCGACTGTGGCGTCGAAGGTCTTTTCCGCAACGAGGTTTTTTCCCTCATAAGCGTAGGTAACACCAAGGTTGGTCACTACACCCGTCGCATTGGTGTAGGGTCCAAACTTTTCACTGACGAGACCGTCAAGCGTTTCGTAGTGGAATTTTATTTCGGGGCCGTTGTCGTAGTCATAGGCGACGTCGGACCAGCGGTATTCGTTAGTGGTCGAACCAACCACTTCGTATCCCCAGTTGGCTTCTACCCGGTGCTTCATCCAGCCGTCGCCGATCTTGAGCGTGGTTGTACGGGAGCTGTCCTCCGAGAAATTGTCAACCGTGTTTGTCCCGGAATGGGTAAAGCAGTATTCGTCCAGCCGCGGATTCGTCTTGTTGATCATTGCTCCGTCTGCATCGTATAGATAGGTGAATTCAAAGGCTTCCCCGGAAACGTGCCGCACCACATTGGTCAACCGCCGGGCATCGTCATAGGCATAGTCGACGTAATAGTCATCGGATACATACGCCCGCACCGGTCTTTTCAGATCCCCCTCATGCTCCAGCAGCAGTGAAGCCCCGCAGTTGTGCACCGCAAGCAACGAGTTGGTCGCATGCGTGAAATCGATGCGGTTGCCCCACGCATCCTCAATGAAATCGAGCCGATCCCCGGCGAAGCCGTGTGTGATTCCGCCCGGCTGGTGCAGCACAAACCGGTAGCCGTTGGTCTCGCCGCTCTCAATGCACGGCCCGAACACCACCTTCCAGTCGATAGCCTCCGCCCGAAATACGCCCGGCTCTGTTTCCGACTTCTCGAAACGGTAATCCCGGCCCTCCCCGGTCCTGAGAAGGATAAGGTCCAGATCATCCGCTGCCGTTGCTGAATTGGTGAACACCTTGGCCTGCAATCCGGTCCATGTATCGTAGTCGCCCAGCACATGCACGGTCCTCGGTTCCATGCTCTTGTCCCGGATGGCCTTGAACTCCCATGCATAGGTGTTCCGCCAGCCTTCTTCGGAAGCGTAGAAGCGCTCAAAGACCAAAGATATTCCCGGTGCGGGAACGGAAAGGTCCGATTCCGTGAAATACAGCTCGCCCGTAAGAACGTTGATGGGGTCGATCGTCGACTCGATCCCGAGAATAAACTCACTTAAACTGGGCAGGTCGTTGAATCCCTTTAGTTTCATGACCGATACAAACTCGTCGTAGTTGCCCTCGTAGGTGTTCAGCCACTCCAGAAATTCCTCATCCGTTCCATCATATTTGCCGTCGAAGAACCGCTCCATCTCAAGCCACTCATCAAAGGACAACTTGCCTTCGTAGTTGCCGTACCGGTCCTTGCAGGCCTCCCCTTCACACGCCTTGCTCCCACAGAGACCGCAAATATCGCAGGTGCACGACCCATTCGCCTTGCCACACCCATCGGGGGGAGCGGGGCAGGCACAGTTGCACGGATGCATCCCGCATTTATTGCACACGAATTTTTCCGTGCACACGTCGCAGAAGCCGCTGTCATCGTCGTCAACACAATCTTGGGAGCAAGAGCAAGTCTCGTGAGCGGGACAGCCGTCGCAATATTCCCCCTTGCAATTCCCGCCGCAGGAACTGCACTCACAATCACCGCACTGCGTGCATTCCGAGCAATTGTCGCAAGGGCACTCTGCGCAGTTGCAAGAGTCGCAATACAAGCAATGAGTGCCGCAAGGACACTCATACCCGGAATGCCCGCAACCAAGGCCCATGCTTTGTCCTGCTGCAATCAGCATGAAGAAAAGAGTTCCCATGAAGAGAAGGCGTGTCCAGTGCGTTCTTGAAGGATTGCTTGTCTGTTTCATATCCATGTCCTGTGTGTAACTAGCGCAAAAATCATGTCCCTTAGCGGTTGACATCCAGCCTGGGTTCAATCCCCCAAAAACGCTACGACCGGCACAACGGTATCGGGGTTGTGCGGATCGGTCGCTGGGGATCCCTGCACTTCCGCGGCATCGTCGCGTCCATCGGAGTCCGTGTCGGGATCCATCGCGTCGGTTCCCAGAACGCGCCTCTCCTGGTAGTCGTCGAGCCCTTCAGCGTCGCTGTCCGCCAGCGCGGGATTCGAGAGCATGGTGGCGGTTTGACCCGATACGACCAGTTCCTCGTTGTTGAGGAGGCCGTCAGAATCAAAGTCATCCGCTCCGGTCTGCGATAGGTCGCCGAAGATTTTCAACTCAAGCCAGTCGTGGAGGTCGTCGCCGTCCACATTTACGGAGTTGAAGGTATTCGAATCCGTTCCTCCAACCCATGCTTCATACAGGTCCGAATGGCCGTCGCCGTCCGTATCGGCGGCATTCGAAACGAGATAAAACCGCTGCATTTTGTTCGAGGACGCAGGATCAGTCCATTTGACGGCTTCAGCTCCGTACGTCGGGATCCAGTCATCGGCCGATGTCCAGGAGGGGGAATAGACCAGATCATCCTTGGTAAAAGTTTCGATGTGGCCCATATGACCGAATCCTGCGGGAATGGTGATGGCCAGCTCCACCAAGAGATTGCTGGTCGAACTGCCGGATGTACCGTTCGTGCCGCCCCCACCGCCCGGTGGCGGCGGTGGCGATGACATCATCGCCATACCCCCATCGAGCCCTTCGCTTTCAGCCAAAGAACCAGCTGCCGAAACCAGCGAAATGCCCACCGAAACCGTCTCGCTTTCTTCCGAGGAAGCCAACGCCGCCTCCTGCGCCGCCAGCAACTCCTGTTGCGCCGCAAGCTCCATGGCGGCATCTTCCTTGTAGGAATCCATGAACACTTCCGGCAGGAGCAGGATTTCAAATCCGATGTTCGAGCTGCGCCCCAATTCAAGTTGTTGGGTGGTGAGTTCCTCGATGGAATCAACGGCGTAAAGCTGGAAGGCGAAGAGGTAGGGGTTGTAATCGGCAGGCGCGGGCGTCCACCATATCTGCTGGTCGAAGGCGTTGTAGTAGACCAGTTCCCCGGTTCGCGTTTCGACCACGCTCATGCGGTAGAAGGGGTACATCGAGGAGTTGACGGCTTCCATTTGAGCAACCATCTGTTTTTTCAAGGCGTTCGGCCATTCCTTGCTCTTCCAGTCCACGGCCCGGACAATCCTCTCGGGGTGGATGTAGAGCGGATCATCCATCGGCGGAACCAGCTGCCAGAACTGCTCCTGCGCCGCCTTTGCGAGTCCGGTGACCTGCTCCAGCGACGCGATGGTCTCCGGGTCACTTGCGGGAATCTCCGTCGTCCCCCATGAGGCGATGCCTGCCAGAACAATTCCCGCCACGACAATCCCGATTCCCCGCTTCATTCTATCCCCCCTTTTGTAGGTCATGACTCTTAAGAACCCTTTTCCAGTCCGCTAAATTAAGCATTCAAAATTTTGGATTGAAAGAAGATATTCCTGCTATTTCTCTTCGTCAAGCAATTAACGCATTTTGCGATAATTATAAGGGCAACCGCATATTGCGTTCATGCGAAAATCGACCCACAGCCCCGAATATGCTGCCGTTTTGGAGAAGCTATTGGAAATGAGACTGGATGCCGGAATGACCCAGGTACAAGTGGCTGACGCGCTTGAACGTGAACAGTCCTTTATCTGGCGCATCGAAAAGGGCGAGCGGCGCTTGGATGTAGTCGAATTCTTTTGGGTTTGCAATGCGCTCGGGTGCGATGCAGCAAAGATCTATTCCGAACTCTGTTCCGCGTTTACCTCCGTTGAATAGACGTTCTGTTCAACATGGGTTTTACGGCTCGGCGGTCTTCCGGCTCAGGTAATGCACTGTAGCTTAGTTTCCGGTCTTAGCCCCGACAGAAGCAGGGTTCTTAGAACAAACAACCCTTTGACCATTGAACATCCCCGAAGCGGATAACTCCAAGATTTTGCTGTAGACGTTGCAATCACCCGGTCGCGGTGGTAGTTTTTGGCGAATTTTTAAAGAAAGATATAACCATGGCAAACGATAATCCAAAGCAAGACAACAAGTTAAACAAACCAGGGAAAAAGGGGCCCCCGCCGATGCCGATGCGCGGGCTGGCGATTTCGTTCCTGATGATGGCTGTTTTCCTGACGGTCCTGCATCTGTTCTCTAATTCAGCGAACAAGGCAAGCGAAGTCGAATATTCCGACTTCATAAGCATGGTGCGGGCGGGCCGGATTTCGAAAGTGGACATCGCGCACGACGGATCCGGCAACCACTATGTCTCCGGCGAGTCGAAAGACATCAACGAATCAGGGACCACCCAGTTCCGTACGGAGATCATCCTGACCGAGAAACTGATGGAGCTGCTGGAGGAAAACGGTGTCCAGGTCAAGGTGAAGCGCCCCAAGACCGTGTTGGTTTCCGTACTGGCCAACGTACTGCCGTTCCTGCTGATTTTCGGAATCATCTATTTCATCTTCATCCGGCAGATGAAGAGTGCGGGACGTGGCGCAATGAGCTTCGGCAAAAGCCGCGCCAAGCTGCTGACACAGGATAAGAACAAAATTACCTTCAAGGATGTCGCCGGCGTCGATGAAGCGAAAGAGGAATTGGAGGAGGTCGTTGAATTCCTGAAGGATCCCAAGCAGTTCCAGAAACTGGGCGGCAAAATGCCCAAGGGGGTTCTGCTGTCCGGGGCTCCGGGCACAGGGAAAACGCTGCTGGCGAAGGCGGTGGCCGGCGAGGCCGATGTGCCCTTCTTCACGATCAGCGGTTCCGACTTTGTTGAAATGTTCGTCGGGATCGGCGCCTCACGCGTACGCGACATGTTTGAGCAGGGTAAGAAAAACGCTCCCTGCATCATCTTCATCGACGAGATCGATGCGGTTGGCCGCAGTCGGTTCAGCGGTATCGGTGGCGGACACGACGAACGCGAGCAGACGCTGAACGCCCTGCTGGTCGAGATGGATGGTTTTGACACCCAGGAAGGTATCATCATTGTGGCGGCCACCAATCGCCCGGACGTCCTCGACTCTGCCCTGCTGCGGCCCGGACGCTTCGACCGCCAGGTGGTGGTCGATCTACCGACGTTGGAAGGGCGCGAGCAGATTCTGAAAATACACTCCCGCAACGTTCGCCTTTCCGATCAGGTCGAGCTCAAAAGATCCGCGCGCGGCACACCGGGCTTTTCCGGGGCTGACCTCGCGAACCTCGTCAACGAGGCGGCCCTGCTTGCGTCGCGCCGCGGGGCCGAGTTTGTCGAGCAGCAGGACATGGAGGAGGCGCGCGATAAAGTGATGTGGGGCCGGGAACGCCGCAGCCACGTGCTGGATGTCGAGGAGAAGAAGCTGACCGCCTACCATGAGGCCGGACATGCCATTGCGATGTATTACACCCCCGAGTGCGAGCCGATCCACAAGGTGACCATCATTCCGCGTGGACGCGCACTGGGTGCAACCATGTCGCTGCCGGAGAAGGATCGCTACACGCAGTCGAAAACACGTCTGGAAGCGGATTTGGTTTCCCTGATGGGCGGGCGGGCCGCCGAAGAGCTGATTTTCAGTGATGTGACGACCGGGGCCCACAATGACATCGAACGCGCAACGGCCATCGCCCGTGCCATGGTTTGCGAGTATGGCATGAGCAAGCTGCTCGGACCCCAGAATCTCGGTTCACACAATACGCCGGTGTTCCTTGGCCAGGGCATCAGCGGATCGAAGACCTTCAGCGAGGACACCTCGCAAAAGATTGATCAGGAAGTGCAGCGGATACTCACTGAATCGTATGACAAAACCATGAAGATTCTGACGGACAACAAAGAGGCCCTGATCACACTTTCCGAATTGCTGATCGAACGCGAGGTTCTTGATTTCGATGAGGTCGATGCGATCATGAAGACGGGCAAGCTTCCGGAAGAGACGGCCGTTGCCCCGGCTGAACCCGTGAAAGAACCGTCGGATGAACCTGCGGAACAACCCGCAACCGAGCCGAAAGAGCCCTCGACCGAACCGGACGTTTCCGCTGAGCCGGACGCGCAATCCTGAGGTGCATTAGGATTTACTTTCACCGGAATTGTTTTAGAATGCTCCGCATGAAAACAATGAGTCTCCTCCTGATCGCATTGACCCTGCTTGTTGCGGGATGCGCAACCACATTCAAGCCCTGGCAGCTCAGTGAGATTCACGAGGGCATGGATCGGCAGCAGGTCGTAAAGATTCTTGGAGAGCCGGATTATGTCGTCAGCGAGGACGGTGCGGAATATCTCTACTACACCTATACCGAACTTCCGCCGCCGGCAGTCGACTTTTCCATGGAATCTGAACGCAGCATGGAACGGCAGATCGGGAACATCACACGCAGTCTCGCGGAATATAAATACGAAGTGATGATGGCGGAAGGCAAGGTCGTCAACTACAAGGAGCTGATGGATTAACGTCCGTGGGCTTTCCGGATCATCTCATCCAGATAGGCATCGTCGGCCGTGGGTTCCCAGGTTTTGTTCCGTTCCTTGTACTGCTGATACAGATTTGGTTTTGTGTAGGTCTTCTGTTCCGGCAATGCCGGATCGCCCCACCGCTGGGATCTTTCGCTCTCCATCTGCTGCAGATTCTTGAAGGGGATATACCCCTGCCGCTTTTTATCTTCCTTTAGACGGTCTGCTTCCGAGGCCCGCGCTTGTGAAGAAGGTATATTCAGCAACATGCCCGAATCGGGGGAAGCTCCATAGGTGCGCCGGGGCTGCAGCTGCACCGGGTCGGCGACACCCGTATTCTGTATGGTGCGCCCGAAAATATCCTCCTGCCCCGCGCTGCCATAGCCTTCTTGTTTGAATTGCTCTTCTCTGGAAAATCCGAAGACAGATCGAGCGGAAGAAGCACCTTCATCCTGCACATCAAAACGGCTCCGACGGCTGCGGGAGGATGCGTCGGGCCGGTCATCCCCATACCTCCGTTCTCTTCGCTCCGAACCATAGATCGATGAATCTTCCCGCTGGCCGAGCATGGACCAATAGTCATTCTTGCTGTCTTTCGCCTTCTGCTCGCCAAACGGGTCTTCCTCGTCCTCGATATCGCTCAACAGCCAGTTTTCTCTCTCTTGCTGAACCATCGCTTGACGGGGCGGTATAATGGGTCGAGCGACCGGGCCTTTGTGCCGCTCAAACTCCATGTCCGGCTCCTGGAATTTTTCGGATTCCGCAACCTGTTCTTCTTCCAGCTCATCGCTGGGAACCGCTAGGTCGCTCTGGGTGATCGCGCTGGATTCCCGCAAATATTTGCGCATGATACGCTGCTTGCGCGCCTCAAGCGTCTCCTCTTCCGCAATTCCTGTTTGAGGGAGGAGGGCGGACAGCAAGGCAATCTGTAAGATTCTCTTCACGGCCTCTGAACTACCACCGTTCAATCGACTGCGTCAATCCCGCCGGCGATGAAAGTTCTCCCCATCGGCGCGAAACAGGCGCTGGTTATGCCGTATCAGCGGTGTCTATTGCATACAGGTAGCGCTTGATTTTCGACGTGGTGGTTTTTTCAAACTCTTCGAACCGAACCTCGATTTTGCGCGGACGCTTGTACTCGGATAGCGCATCCAGCTGCTTGCGCACGTCTTCCAGCACCCGTTTTTCGATCTGCTGCTCAGAAAATCTTATCTTCTGCTGGTCCTCCATCAGATCGAACACTTCCTGATTCGGCACCACAATGAGACCCACCCGCTCCCCGATGTCTTCGTCCGGCTCCCGGAAGCCGATGGCCAGACATTCGAGCACATAGCGGCTCTGCATGACCTGCCGCTCGACTTCTTCGGGATAGATGTTCTTCCCCTCGCGGTTCACAATGAGGCTTTTCTTGCGGCCGCTGATGACGAGGTAGTCTTTCTCATCGAAATGGCCCAGATCGCCGGTATGGTACCAGCCATCGACAATGGCTTTTGCGGTCTCCTCGGGATTGTTGTAGTAACCCGACATCACGTTATCTCCCCGGACAACAATCTCGCCCACGCCCTCGGCGTTCGGCTTCTCGATCTTGATTTCCACGCCATCGAGTGGAAGCCCCACGGTACCCACCCGCTGTTTTCCGGGCGGATTCACGCAGAGCACCGGAGCGGTTTCCGTAATGCCATAGCCTTCCACGATGCAAAAACCCAGCTTGCTCCAGGCATGCAGGGTGGAGGGACTGATCGGGGCCCCGCCGGAAACCACCAGACGCAACGATCCTCCGAGGCTCTGCTTCACTTTCTTCCCGACCACCTTGGCCAGTCCGCATTTGTACATCAGCCGCGCCACGCCTTTCGCCTGAATGCTCTCCATTATGCGGGCCAGCATTTTTTCCAGTAGCAGGGGCACCGCCAGAAAGATCGTTGGCGAGGTCTCCACCATGTTGCTTTGGATCGTTTTGAGGCTTTCGAAAATGGTCACCTGGCACTGCATATAGACCGGCATCAGCAACGTGGTGGTGAAGGCAAAGGAGTGGTGAAGCGGAAGGATCAGGGCAACGTTGTCATCCTTTGAGAAGGTGACCGTTTTCTGAATGCTGAACACATTTGCCATGAAATTGCGGTGCGTCAGTATCGCTCCTTTTTGCCGACCGGTCGTGCCGGAGGTATAGATGTAAGACGCTGGCGAAGCCGCCTCGGGCGAAATCCTG
Source organism: Pontiella sp. (assembly GCA_041592955.1). Lineage (GTDB taxonomy): Bacteria > Verrucomicrobiota > Kiritimatiellia > Kiritimatiellales > Pontiellaceae > Pontiella. The sequence goes on along the minus strand of JBFHPA010000070.1, from coordinate 421 downwards.
TCGAATGCGCGCCCTTCTGCCATCGCCTGGGTCGTGACCTCCTGCCACAACCGTTCGTAGCTATGGTGTTCCACCCCTTCGAAAGCACTTAGCGGGCTGTCACCGCAATCCAGCATCACGATGGCACGCAGCTCATGCAAACCCGTCAGAACATCTGCGAACCGATAGGAACTGAACGCCACGGAAACGCCGCAGTCATGAAATACATGGGCAACCTCCAGCTCACGAAGCTTGGCATCCACCGGCACCGCAATGGCACCCAAGGCCACAATCCCGTAATAGAGCTCGTACCATTCCGGCGAGTTTTCGCGGAAGATCGCCACCCGGTCGCCCTCGGCGACACCCAGCGTTGCCAGCATCTCGGAAACATGCCAGACCCGCTCGCGCAGCTCGCGGAAAGAGGTGGTTTTCCATTCGCCCC
>JBFHPA010000069.1:0-10682 GCA_041592955.1 Pontiella sp. | reverse complement strand
TGCGCTGGTAGTCCATCCACTCGTCGTATCGCTCCTCGATGACCGCGAGATCCTTCTCGTTATCCGCATCGAGCGCCGCGCCGCCAAAGTGCGTGTATACAATCTGAACACGCGCACCGATGGCATTGCCGATACCTTCGGCCAGCCGGTTGAATCCCACGAGTGAGCGATGGCGGTCGGACCGGTTCGGGTGCCCGTGCCGGTCATAGTAGAGCGAAAGCTGCATCAGAATGAAGATGCGCAGGCTTTTGAATAAACGCCACCCGTGGATCAGGAGCGAGAACAGCATTCGGATAATGTTGGCCCAGCGGGTCTGGTAACGCCACTCATACATCTTTTCAATATAGTCGAGATGATCAAAGTTGAGCGGCTTTCCAATATGCAAATTATTGTGCCGCATCAGACCGTCTTTCACATGGAAATAGATCATACGAATGCCCGATCGGCTTTCCGCCGGATGGTAGTGCGACAACACGTCACTGGAAGTAATGCCGATCGAATAATCGTACTCATGCATGTTGCTTCGAACGATAAATTCATCCACCTCCGCCGGCGTCAACAGCGGGATGTCACTCGGAGCAACCAGCGCGGGCGAATCCTGATGCTCTGTACCCTTCAAACTCCAAAAGGGAACCGATTCATCCAGCCCCAGAGAGACCACATAGCCGACCTTGAAGTTTTCGATCATGTTTTCGCGCTGCTCGACCACTTCGACCCCATGGCTTTCGCCGTGTTGTTCCAGCACCTCCCGGATCCGCTTCGCGGGGCCAACGATCACAACGACGCCCACAAACTCGGCCGCATGCAGCGCGCGTAGCACATGGATGAATAGCGGCACACCATGCACTTCCAGGAAAGCCTTGTTGTCGTTGAGCACCTCGACACTGGCCCGCCGATCACCCGCCAGCAAAACCGCATTCACCTTGTTTGTCGTCAGCATACGTCTCCCCTGTGCGGAACACATGCTAGTAAACGAAACGAATGCTGTCAAAAGCGGTCAAAAAAGAAAAAGGCGGCCAATGGGCCGCCTCTTGCCGAACTACGCGCTCCGCCATCATCCCCCTTGGAGGGTCATGAGGAACTCGAGATTGTTGTTGGTCTTCTTGAGGCGATTGATCAGCAACTCCATCGCTTCAACCTGGGGGACATCCTTGAGCGCCTTGCGCAAGGTCCAGATGCGCTGCAGCTCGTCGGGGTGCACCAGTAACTCCTCTTTTCGGGTGCCGGACTTTTCGATGTTGATGGCCGGATAGATGCGCTTGTTGACCAGTTCGCGATCAAGCCCCAGCTCCATGTTACCGGTACCCTTGAACTCCTCGAAAATGACTTCGTCCATGCGGCTTCCCGTATCGACCAGCGCCGTTGCAATAATGCTCAGGCTTCCGCCCCCTTCGATGTTTCGTGCAGCACCGAAAAAGCGCTTCGGTTTGTGTAGCGCGTTGGAGTCGACACCGCCGGAAAGAATCTTACCGCTGTGCGGTGATGTGGTGTTGTAGGCACGCGCAAGGCGGGTGATGGAATCGAGCAGGATAATGACATCCTCGCCTTTTTCCACCAGTCGCTTAGACATCTCAATCACGATTTCAGCGACCTGTGTGTGGCGTTCCGGCGGCTCGTCGAACGTCGAGGCCAGCACTTCGGCCTGTGTGTTGCGCCGCATGTCGGTCACTTCCTCGGGGCGCTCGTCGATGAGCAAAATGATCAGCTTCGACTCCGGATTGTTCTTTGAAATGCTGTTGGCCATCTTTTGCATCAGCACGGTTTTACCGGTACGCGGCGGTGCCACGATCAAGCCGCGCTGGCCTTTGCCGATCGGCGTGACGATATCCATCACGCGCATGGAAATCTCTTTGGCATCCGTTTCCATCACCAGGCGCTGATCCGGGAAGAGCGGCGTCAGGTTTTCGAATGGCACGCGTTTGCGGGCCGTTTCGGGATCATCCTTATTGATCTGATCGATCCGAAGCAGGGCGAAGAACCGCTCCTTCTCTTTGGGTGCCCGAATGGACCCCGTGACATAGTCACCGGTACGGATGCCGAAACGCCGAATCTGCGACGGCGACACATAGATGTCGTCAGGGGCGGGTTGATAGCTGTTCAGCGGTGAGCGGAGAAATCCAAATCCGTCGGGCAGGATCTCCAATACGCCGCGGCCTTCCAACGGACCACCCCGGCGGCCATGGTTCTTGAGCAGCTCGAAAATCAGTTGGTGCTTGCTGAATCCATCGTACTCCTGCATGCCGTATTTTTCGGCCATGGCCTTGATATCGTTGATCGGAGTGACCTGCATTTCGTGAAGGGACAGCGGGGGCAGGTTTTCACGATTGGGCGGAGGCTGATTGCGGTCGCCGTTGCCCTTGTTGTTGCGGTTTTTCTTTCCATGCTTGGAGCCGGCTCCGCGGTCGCGCTGCTTTTCGGCTTGTTCCCCACGCTTCGCGGAATTTTCAGCGGTTTTTTCATTTCCGGATTCCGCGTTTTCGGCCGAGTCGTTTTTGTCCGGAGACTCCTTAGCCGGCTTTTTCTTTGCGGGCGCCTTGGTTTCTTCAACCGGCTCGATCACCTCGTTGACCACTTCTTTTTCGTTACTCATATCACCCCTTTCGCAAAGCAGTTTCTTTTACGGCCTGCTCTATCGCCTCTTTAATATCCTTTAATGTTCCGTCGTTCGGAATGATCACATCAGATCGCTTTTCTTTTTCCCGCAGCGGCATCTGGGACTGAATCCTCTGCGCGGCCTCCACGCTCGAGAGCCCCCGGGCTTCCAATCGCCGCAACACCTCGTCTTCCGCGCATGAAACGCAGAAAACCGCATCCCAGTTCAGCGACTCCATCCCGCTCTCAAACAGCAAAGGAATCTGAGCCACAGCGTTCCGCTGCATTCTCCTTTTTTCAGACACCCAACCTTCAAGGGCTTCCCTCACGGCCGGGTGAACCAGCCCGTTGAGCGTCTCCCTTTCAGCGGGATTGCTAAAAACAATTTTCCCGAGAACGGAGCGATCTATTTCACCTGTGGCAGAAAGAATTCGTTCTCCAAAATGATCGACCACCCTCTGATACACCCGGGTTCCCTTAGCCATCAGATCATGCGCAAGCGTATCCGCATCGCATAGATCAAACCCCATCGACTCCAAAATTTGTCCGGCGGTGGATTTCCCACACGCAATACCGCCCGTAAGGCTGATCACAATTGTGCTGCGCTGAGTATTCGACATGAAAAACTTGGATGAAAAAACCGGTTTGGAGTCCCTAAAGGAAAGAGAGCGGTTTTACCCCTGAAACTGCAACCTTTCTAAATATATTCCTCCAACATGTCAACCCCTCATTATACCTTGAAAATAATTACGCCGGCGGGCCAGTCGTGGTATTTGCGGGGGCTCCGTTTTTTGCTTTGCTTTCTCAGAACTCCACGCATAGTTTCTGTTAGCCCTATATAAGGATCTCCATTGACTGATAAGGACCAGTATCAAACTCGAGCAACGCTCATCCAGCGGGTACAAAACCAGCATGACGAGCAATCCTGGGATGAGTTTGTCCGCGTCTACCGGCGTTATATCTATGCCATTATCCGAAGCATGAACATCTCCGAACACGACACGGAAGATATTCTTCAGCAGGTACTGATCAATGTGTGGAACCACCTGCCTAAAATGGATTATGAAAAGATTAACCGGTTTCGCAGCTGGTTAAGCACCGTGACAAAAAACTGCGTTACCGACTTTATTCGAAAACGAAGCCGCGAAGCCAACCGTCTCGAAAAAGCGGGTCAGGACGATACGCTCACCTACCTCAAATCGATCCGGCTTCCTGAAATCGATACCATTGCTGAACGCGAGTGGGAGGTTCACCTGACCAACCTCGCCATGGAAAACATTGAGCCGCTGTTTTCCGGAAAAGCTGTTGATGCGTTCCGCCTCTCCCTTGAAGGCAAGAGCGTCGAAGACATCGCCAAGGAGCTGAATTTGAAGGAAAACTCGGTATATCGCCTGAAAAACCGGGTGAAGGAGCGGCTCATTCAGGAGATCCGTCATTTACGCGACCAGCTGGAGTGATTCGCTACCGAGTGCTTGCGTCGATCACTTGCATGTGTTTTTTCAATTCAGTGATCGTCTTCTTCGGATAATCATCAACCGTCAGCACAATGCGCTTCAATTCAAGCGGTTCCACCTGGCGGTATAATCCTCGTGGATAGGAGAGCTTCACCCCGGCCATATTCAGCTCATCCAGTTTAAGTCCTCGCAGCTCGGAAAGACTCTCAAGTTTCGATTCACTGATGTCGAGCGACGATAACTTCAACGGGGCCAAAACATTTCTGCGGTAGATTCCGATAATATTCATCGAAAATATGCGGTAGCCGGTGCGGGACAAATCGAGATGATTACCCTCTCCGGTTTCGGTGAGAACCAAAGGCTTGCTCAGCGCGCGCCGGCTGTTGTTCAGCTTATCCAGCACCGCGCCGGCCAAAGGTAGATATTCCTCCGGACTGGCAGAGGCGGGTCGACGGCGCAGATGATGATAGTAAAGATAGTACATCGTGAGCTGTCTGGATGGAAGGTCTTCACGAATCAGGTCCGCAAGCTGCTGGTCGGTCAACCGCTTTCGGTCATTCGGTTTAATTTCAGCATATTTACGGCTCAGCTCGTTCAGTTTATCGATGCGCCTGGTATTGCCCGCGGCAGCAAAACTTTCCCGGGCGGCGTTGAACTGCTGCAGAACAAAATGAAGAATCCCTTTTTGAGCATACAGATTCTGGCGCTGCACCGTATCGATATTTTCATCCAAGCCTGTTTCCAGCAGGTTAATCATGGCGGCCGCATTCACGTAGTCGCGGCTGCGCACCGTGAAAGAGAGCGCCTCACCGAGGTCTTCGCCCAGAGCCTCTGCCACCGTCTGCTGGCTGAGATAGAGCTGAAAGTTTTCCTCCGCCTGCTGGCGGGCCGCTATGGCCTCGGCTTTCTCACGCGTGATGGTGACCAGGTTGACACTGATCAATACGGCCAACAGCATCAGGAATGTGATCAGGAGAAAGGCGACGCGGCTGTGCCGCTTCAGCAACAACGATGTTTTAGCAACCCATCCGGCCCGTTCCGCTTCGGTGGGATGACCTGAAAGATAACGGGCGATTTCCTGCCCCAGTTCAAGAACACTCTGATAGCGATCCTCCGGCTTCAGCGCCAGCGCCTTCATCGTTACCGCCGAGAGGCTCCCCGGTATGAGCCGTTCCGGCTTTCGCTTCCGGGGTGGCACGACCTTGCCTTCGCGGGTGTTTTGAACCACCGCATGGGCCGACTTTCCCTGAACCGGCAGTTCGAAGGTCAATAGCATGTAGAGCAACGCCCCGAGCGAATAGACATCCGTCTGAAAGGTTTTGGTTCCATAGGCCTGGGTTTGCTCGGGAGCCATGAATCCGGGCGTGCCTTTCATCGTCCCGGAAAGCGTCATATCGTTCAGTACATCCGCATCCAGCGGCTCGGTTTCGACCGGGGACTTCGGTTCGGACGCATTGACCACCCGCGCCAGACCCCAGTCGCATACCAGCACTTCACCAAACTCGCCCACCCGTATATTGTCGGGCTTGATATCGAGATGGAGCACATTCCGCGAATGCGCATAGGCAATGGCATCGCACACCTTCATGAAAATATTCAGCAGCGCTTCCAGCGGATAGGTGCGGCAATATTCTTCATTATCCTCGCGAAGCTTTGAGATGATGGACTTCAGACTATCCCCCGGAATCAGCTCCATCGAAAAGAACGGCTCGCCCTTGGGATCCAGCCCCATGTTGTAGACGGGCATGATGTTCGGGTGGGCCAGATTGGCGGTCAGTCGGGCTTCGCGCAGGAACTGCTCGATATGCTGCGGCGTATCCTTGCGCACGGCACGCGCCATGGCCACATGCCGATCCAGACGATGGTCATGCGCGAGCGTGATCTCCTTCTCGCCGCCCACGGCAATCTGTTTAATCTCCCGATACCGATCCGCATTGTCCTTGAGGGAATTGAAGATCGGCGTGAGCGAATCCAGTTCCTCATCGGACAGCGAGAGCGCCTCGGTATTGTAGAAACTACGCAACGTTTCGTTGCGCCTGCTAAACGTTTCTTCAAGATCCTTGTTCGATTCGTCTGACATATCAGCACCGATCATTTACGCGAAATAGATTATATTGCGACTCAAAACGTTTAAAACCGCTAAGCTGGAAAGAATAAAGGGGCTGTCTGAACATGGGATGCGCGGGCGTCTGATTAAGACGACCTAAAACGGCTGTACAAACAGCTGCTTCCCCCGTTTAATATACGCACTATGAATATCAATACCACAATTTCTCTCTCGGCCTGCCTTGCCCTCTTTACGACTGCTTCTGCAACAGCAATCGATTTTACCGATCAGGGCGAATATATGGGCTCTTCGGACTGCCTGGCCTGCCATGAACGCTTCTACGAGCTGTGGAGCACCTCCCATCATGGCAAGGCAATGCAGGCGTTCAGCGCCGCGTTCGCCCGCACTCTTGAGCCGATGGATTCGGAAATCGATATCGGCGGCGCCAAGTTCATCATCGAATTCACCGGTGCCGGCGCTGTCATGCACCATACCGAGCCCGACGACTTGGAGAAAACCTATCCGGTGCTGCACGCACTGGGAGGCAAAAACGTCTTCTTCTTTCTGGTGCCGCTCGAAAAAGGCAAGCTGCAGGTGGCCCCGATCGCCTACAATGTCCATACCAAAACCTGGTACAACTCCACCGGCAGCATGGTCCGGCACTTCAACAGCGGATTGGTTGACGAGGCGCTCGAGTGGACCGATCGGCAGCTCACCTTCAACACCGCCTGCCACGATTGCCATATCAGCCAGCTGCGGAAGAACTACAATCCCGAAGACGACAGCTATACCACCACCTGGACGGAACCCGGCATCAATTGCGAGGTCTGCCACGGCCCCGGCGAAGCCCATGTAAAGGCCGCCGAAGAAGCCGCCGCAAAAAGGGAAGAGCTCAAGGATCTTAAGCTGATACGCTTTCATGAGGATCTCACCAGCAAGCAGCGCGATGCCACCTGCGCACCCTGCCATGCCAAGATGTCGCCACTGACGCGCGACTTCACGCCCGGCGAATTGTTCTTCGACCACTACGACCTGATCTCCTATGAAGACCCCGACTTCTATCCCGACGGGCGCGATCTGGGCGAAAACTACACACAGACCGGTTGGGAAGCCAATCCCTGCGCCATGTCCGGACAGCTTGAATGCATCCATTGCCATACTTCGAGCGGCCGCTTCCGCTTCAAGGACAACCCCAATCAGTCCTGTCTGCCCTGCCATGAAAAGCGCGTGGACAACATTCTCTCCCACTCACACCATTCGGCTGAAGCAAACGTGGCCTGCATCCACTGCCACATGCCCAAAACCGCGCAGGCGCACATGCATCGTTCCGACCACACCTTCCGCCCGCCCTCACCCGCCGCTTCGCTTGAGTTCGGGTCGCCGAACGCCTGCAACCTCTGCCACCACAATCCGGAGGCCATCACCGGCGACTTCCTTGGCCACAAAACCGAGGACGTGGAATGGGCCGACAAGCACGTGAGAGAGTGGCATGGCGAGGATACCGGCGCCGACATCCTTGAACTTGGCCATATCGTCCAGGCTTGCCGTGATGGCGCATGGGACCGGCTCCCCGACATTCTGGCCTATCTCGACAATCCGAAGTGCGATCCCGCCGCAAAGGTTGCTATACTGCGTCTGCTCAACAACTGCCCTGACCCGGAAAAGTGGGCGGCCATTCGCAAGCACCTCGAGTCCAACAGCGAGTGGGTGCGTTCCGCAGCGGCTGCATCGCTGCAATACGACAACTCGCTCGAAAGCACAAAAGCGCTGCTGTTGGCCGCGCAAGATCAATTCCGCACCGTGCGCATCCGCGCCGCCGCTGCCCTACTCGGCCGCAATCTTGCCGGATATTCCGACAAGGAGCAGAAAGCCTACGAAGATGCCCATGCGGAATATTGGAACTCTCTTGTCATTTGGCCGGACCGCTGGTCCACCCACTATAATCAGGGAATCTATCATGACCGTAAAGGCGAGCCGGAGATGGCCCTGGCCGCGTATAATAAATCCATGGAGCTTCGGGACGATGTCATTCAACCGCTGATCAACGCCTCCATGGTTCATGCCCGCTCCGGAAACAGCACCAATGCCTACGAGCTGCTGCTGCGTGCACTGAAGATCGAACCTGCCAGTCCGATGGTGAACTTCAACCTCGCGCTGTTGGAAGCGGAGTTCAACAACCTTGATGCGGCCGAACAGTATCTTCGCGGCGCATTGAAAACGGACCCTCACATGGCACAAGCCGCCTACAATCTCGGCGTGCTGCTCTGTCGCAAAAATGACAGCGAGGGCTACCAATGGATGGAGGCTGCCGCGCGGGAGGTTCCTGAAAACTGGAACTATACCTCCTCATACATTTTTTTCCTGCAACAGGCCGGCAGGATAGCAGACGTTGAACCGCTCCTGATGTCGATGATCGAAACCGGTCGCGCGGCACCGGAAACCTATTTTACGCTCGCCGACAGCTTTCAGCGCTCAGGCCGCATCACCGAAGCCATTGAAATATTCAAGAAAGCCAAGCTGGACAGGCGACTGCCGATGGACGCGAAGCGCTATGCCGCCCAGATGGAGCAGCGCCTGCGCGGCACGAATTAGCGAATTGAACCTGCCGGATAGTGATTGAGTCCGCACACGCGTAAAGGGCGCCAGGACAGCGTGAGAAAATTCTTTAAACTGCTGATTGCGATTGGGCTCATTCCTATGTGTGCGGCGGTTTCACTCGCCGTCTACGGACTGTACCAGGAATCGCTCGAGGTCGGCCTGGGCAATGATCTGGAGGTCCTAGCCCTGCCCGCCGGGTTTCTGCTCTGGACACTGATATTCTTCATCCTGCCCCGTCCGTTTCGCACCTATGTGCTGGGCCATGAACTGACCCATGCCCTCTGGGCCATCATGATGGGCGGCCGCATCGGAAAAATGAAGGTCGGCAAAAACGGCGGACATGTCGAACTCTCCAAAACCAATTTCATCATTACCCTTGCGCCCTATTTTTTCCCCTTCTACACCTTTCTGGTCATTTCGGCCTACTATCTTGCAGGCCTGGCGTTTGACGTGGAACCCTACCGGATTTGGTGGCTGGCCGGAATTGGTCTAACCTGGTCTTTTCATATCACTTTTACGCTCCACATGCTGTCTGAGCATCAGCCGGATGTGCAGGAGCACGGCCGGTTATTTTCCTACAGCATTATCTACATCATGAACGTGCTCGTCATCGGCCTATGGATGATCATGGTCGGGCCGCCCCGGATTGCGACGCTGGGGACCTTGCTGGGCCATGAAATTGCGACAGCCTATGCCTTCGCCCTTGAGCGCATTCTGGCCTGCCGGGAGTTCATTGCGGGGTTTATCGAAGAGAGTCCCGCACCGGAAAACGTCCGTTGAAGTCGCTGGCGGATTTTACCTTACTCTGAGAACTCGAGCAGTTCCGGAGCGATCTTTTTGATCATGGCATGGCACAGTTCTTCGACGCTCTCGGCTGACGAAGACGCCAATGCCTTTTGCGCCAGATCGGCGGCATCGGAATAGTAAAGTTTGCGAATGACATCCTTGATCATCGGCGCAAGCGAAGGGCTTACGCTGAGCTCATCCACGCCCATGCCTACAAGCAGCGGGACCAGCTGCGGATTCGATGCCATCTGTCCGCATACGCTCGTCCACAGTCCGTGTTCATGGCTTACCTTCACAACGTGGTCAATAAGCCGGACAATCGCCATGTGCGTGGGTTTGTAAAGATGCGCCACGTTTTCATTACCGCGGTCAACCGCCATGGTGTACTGGATGAGATCGTTGGTTCCGAGACTGAAAAAACTCACATGCGGCGCAAGAATGTCGGCGATCAGCGCCGCGGATGGCACTTCGATCATCGTGCCGATCTTTATGTCCTTGTTGTAAAGAATACCTTTTTTTTTCAACTCATCCATACATTCGCACAGCAGCGCGTTGGCATCGATAACCTCTTGCACGCATGAAACCATGGGATACATGATTTGCACATTGTCGTTCACACTAGCACGCAATATAGCGCGAAGCTGGGTTTTGAACAGTTCCGGGTGGGAAAGACAAAGGCGGATGGCCCGGTCGCCGAGAAATGGGTTTACCTCATCGGAGGTCTGAAACCCGGAGGGAAGCTTGTCCGCGCCAAGGTCCAGCGTGCGGATGACCACCGGCGAGGGATACTGGCTTTCTGCGGCTTGCGCATAGGCCTCGGCCTGCTCGTCCTCACCAGGCAGGCTGTTGCCTCTCAGGAAAAGGAATTCGGTACGGAAGAGGCCGATGCCCTTTGCCCCCCGGGCACCGACGGTATCAAGCTCTTCTATGAGTTCGATATTGGCCGTAATGGGCACCAGATAACCATCCATGGTTTCCGGCAGCTTATCGCGCAGGGTATCGAGTTCCTGCAGAATCTGCACCTGCTCCTGCGCCCGTTTGCGATACTCTTCAATCCGCTCGGGGGTCGGATTGATGAAAACAAAGCCTCTTGCGCCATCGAGCAGGATTTCGTCGCCGGAATTGACCACCGCCGTAACATTATGCAGCCCAACCACCGCCGGGACCTCCAGCGCCTTGGCCATGATGGCCGTATGCGATGTTGC
>JBFHPA010000068.1:0-10780 GCA_041592955.1 Pontiella sp. | reverse complement strand
CCTCCTGGACAACATGTCGGACAGCATCTACCTGAAGGATCTTCAATCCCGCTTTATTTTGGTAAACAGGACCGTTGCCAAGAAGCTGGGTTACGCCTCCCCGGACGCGGCTCTGGGAAAGACCGACTTCGATCACTACCGCGAAGAAGATGCCCGCCGCCTGTATGAGAGTGAACAGGAGATCATCAGAACCGGCCAGCCGCTTGTTGGTATGGATGAAAGATCCACGTCTATAGACGGTCAAGTGGTCTGGACTTCGACCTCGAAGATGCCGCTGCTCGACAAGGTCGGCAACGTGATAGGAACCTGCGGAATTTCGCGCGATATTACCCAGTTCAAAGAAGCCCAGGTGCAGGCCGAACTTTATGCCGAGGAGATCCGCAAAATTAATGAGGGGCTGGAGAAGGATGTTTTGATGGCCGCCGAGCTGCAGAAAACCTTTTTCCCCCATTCCTATCCTGTCTTTCCGGAAGGCGCTTCACCGGAAGAGAGCGCCGTTGAGTTTCATCACCACTACCATCCCAGCGGCACCGTCAGCGGCGATTTCTGCGCCGTTCGCCGCTTGAGCGAAACCAAGTGCGGCGTGTTGCAGTGTGATGTGATGGGGCACGGCGTCCGCGCCGCCCTGGGCACGGCGTTGATCTGCGCGATCATTGAGGAGTTAACCCATCAGGAATATGACCCGGGGCGCTTCCTTGGCCTCCTCAACCGGATGTTGCTTCCGATCCTGCGCCAGGAAGACATGTTCCTTTATGCGACGGCCTGCTATATGGTCTATGACACCGTTTCCGGACAGGTGGAGTTTGCGAACGCCGGCCACCCGACTCCGTTGCACATCAAGGCCTCCGAAGGAAAAGCGGTCTGGCTGACGGATGAGCCGGACCAGCATGGACCCGCCCTCGCAATCTCCGAAGATGCAAGCTATCGAACCATGAAGGCAACGCTCAAGCAGGGCGACATCGCACTGATGTTTACCGACGGGCTATACGAAATCGAGAATGCCTCCGAGGAAGAGTTCGGCGAACAGCGGTTGCTCGATGTGGCGCAGCAGCACTGCGGACGTCCATTGAAGGAACTTGTGCCGGCCATGATCAACGACGTGCGCCATTTTTCTGCCACCGGCGAATTTGATGATGATATCTGCCTGGTCGGTTTAAAAAGCCTAAGGCTGATGAAAGAGGGGACGGAATAATGCTGGAAGGAATGGATGATGCGGCTTTGCTGACGAATCTGATGGATAGGTCATCGGATGCCATCTACTTCAAGGATCTGGAGTCAAAATTCATCATGGCCAATCAGGCGTGCGCGGATAAACATCGCCTGCCGTCTTCCGACATGTTGATCGGAAAAAGCGATTTTGACAGTTTTTCCAGAGAGCATGCGGAACAGGCCTATGCCGACGAGCAGCGGATTATCGCGACCGGCCTGCCCCTCTCTTCCATCGAGGAAAAAGAGACCTTCGAAGACGGTTCCGAACGATGGGTTTCCACCACGAAAATGCCGCTGCGCGACGAAGACGGCAATATAATCGGAACCTTTGGCATTTCGCGCGACATCACCGACCGCAAGCTGGCGGAGTTTCGCGTCCGCCGCTATGCCGAGGAAATCAGTGCCATCAAGGAAGAGATGGAAAATGACATCATCATGGCGGGGGAACTGCAGAAAAGTTTTTTCCCGTCGACTTATCCAACCTATCCCGAAGGAGCCTCGCCTGAGGACAGCTGTGTTGAGTTTCTTCATCGGTTCAACCTGAACAGCGATGTTAGCGGCGACTATTGCGCCATCAACCGCATCTCCGACCGCGAAGCGGGCATCTTTCTGTGCGAAGTCGGCGGGATGGGCCTGCGCGCGGCGCTGGGTACGGCGCTGATACGGGGGGTCATGCAGGAAATCTCCACGCTGGCGAATGATCCCGGAGCCTATCTCGGCCACATGAGCGCGCTGCTGTCACCGCTGCTTCGGCAGGAATCGCTTCAGCTCGCGGCCACCGCCTGCTACATGGTGGTGGACTTCACCACCGGCGAGGTTCGCACGGCCAACGCGGGCCACCCCATGCCGATTTACCTGCGCGATGGCTATGCCGCGGAATGGCTGTGCGAAGGATCAACCTGCGTCGGTCCCGCGCTGGCGGCCCAGACCGATGTTCATTACGACACCGTGATTCACCAGGTCGCGCCAGGCGACTCCGTGGTCATATTTTCCGACGGGTTGACTCGGGTCACGAATACGATGGATGACGAGTATGGCCTGAAGCGCTTGTTCGACTCCGCCCACAGTCTGGCGGGAGAATCGCTGGCCGACGTATTCGATGGTTTGGAGGGCGATGCGCTGGCTTTTTCACGCGACGGAAAGTTTTCCGATGATGTCTGCCTCATCGGGTTCCACCTGAAAAAGTTCATGGCCTAGCGCTGTTCGGCGCAGCGGTCGTGCTAGCGAAACATCATGCGCCGCGAACCAGCACTTCATCGGCGCAATCGGCCATATAATCCTGTAGCTGGCAAAGGCGTGCGGCGGTCGTGCGAGGCACATTGCGGAACTCCTCCTGCGGCAGTCCTTCGCGCGGAATGAAGGGTTGAAGAATGTAGCGCTTCGATCCCTGGACGATTTGTCGCACCGCTTCCATCTGCTTGTCGGTGTGGATGGTGCTGATGACCGTCGTGCGGAATTCATAATCCTTCGCATCGGCGCGAATCAGATCGATCGACTCCTGAATCCTTTCGACCGCTGAGAAGCCGACCACCTCGGGGTAGGAGGGAAGTCCGCATTTGATATCCATGGCGACATAGTCGACCCATGGCAGGCATGTCCTGAGTTTCACCGGATCGGAACCGTTGGTATCCAGTTTGACGGCGAAGCCGAAGCGCTCCTTGAAGAAACGGATGAGCTCCAGTAAGTCGTCCGCACCCGTCGGTTCTCCTCCGGTAATCACCACTCCGTTGACCCACTCCTTCTTGAACCGCGAGCAGGCTGCATCGAGCTTTTCCAGCGAGAGTCCGGACTGCCTGTTCGCCATCAGCGGAGCGTTGTGGCAGAAGCCGCAGGTAAAACCGCATCCGCTGACAAAAAACACGGCGGCATAGTGCTGCGGAAAGTCCACCATCGAAGGTTTTTCGAGGTAGGCATAGATGGAGGTGGTTTTTGGCATCTTTCCAGCTATAAAGTGGCCCGCCAGGCGCGAGGGAGGAGGTAAAACGCCTGACGGGCCGGTGGTGGACTAGCTTATTACTTCTTTCAGCACGGACTGGAGCATCTTGGGAGAGATGACTCCTTGTCCGACATCGGAATAATCGGTTTGCAAGCCAACGTACTGGTAGAGTCGGGCTTTCTTGCAGACAGGATCCTGTCTGCCCGGCACCTGTGTCTCGACCGGTTCGTATTCGCCTTCCGCATCGTTCCATGCGGTCACCAGCATGGCGGGAATTCGCGAAGGATTGATGCACTCTGCTTCGGAAAATGCGACAAGTCCGTCGATTGTTTCGACGTCACAATAGACTTTTTCGAAGTCGGCATACTCATTTTTTGAGAGCAGCTTGTCCAGGCGCTGGTTAAGCGTGTGGCACTTGTCGCAGCTCTGTTTCCCAAAAACTCTGATCTGATACTTGGCAGCCATTCTTTAATCCCTTAGTCCGCTGTCGCGAGTTGTTTTATTTCGCCTTCGGCGGTGGTGATGTTGTATTTGCCGGCATGCCGGGCGAGCAGCTCGCCATAGCGCTTGGACTTGTTCCAGTTCTGCACCTTGCTGAAGTAGCCCACCACGCGGGTCTCTCCGACCACTTCTGTTGATCCGCACTCCGGACAGCTTTCCAGCAAACCGCGGGTCTGATGATGGCACGCATCGCAGAAAGTGAACTCCGGAGAGACGCAGACCTGCGCGGATTGCGTGCGGTGGAAGATCTCGGTCATCAGATGCGCGATGGAGTCGGCATCGGGGCGCTCTTCGCCGATGAAGCAGTGGGTGATGGCGCCCGATTCAATCATGCTGTGATATTTCGACTGCTCGACAATGCGGTCGACCAGCGAAACATCCGCCTCAGCGGCCAGATGAATCGAGTTGGTGTAGTACTCGGCGTCAGCTGGTCCTTTGACGGTTTCCCTCGACTCTTCCGGGAAGTAGATCATGTCGGACTTGGCCAAACGGCGTGCGGCGGACTCGGCCGGGGATTCCTCGAGCGTGAACTTGAGGTTATGTTTGGCGGCGAGCTTCTTGGTCTTGGTGTACATGTGCGCCACGATTTTAAGGCCGAAACGCTGGGCTTCCCTGCTGTCGTGCAGCTCCTGGCCGATGAGAAACTTGACGGCGTCGTTTACGCCGATCAGGCCGAGAATATAGGTGCAGTTTTCAAGGTCGACGTAGGGTTTGCCATCCTGGGCTTCCTTGCCGATCTGCCAGAGCGGGTGGCCGGGGCCGCTGATCATTTCCGTGCTTTTGGCCTTCTTCTGCAGATGGGCGTCGACTGCGAGCTCCATCGTGTGGTCGAGCTCTTCGAAGAAGTTGTTCACCACGTCCCCGCCCGAGCGGGCGGCGCGGTAGGCGGCCTGCGGAATGTTGACCGTCACATTCTGGAAGCCGCAGAAGCGCATGCTTTCGGGGTGCTTGAGCATCCGGCTGTCGCTGATGGTGGTGCGCAGGCGGCAGCAGGCGGACAGGGTGACTTCGTCGCGGTCGAAGATGAAGTAGGTGGAGCCGTTCATGCTGGCCAGCTCGCAGGCTTCGCGGAAGATCGCGAACTGTTCGGGATCTTCGAAGGTTTCGTCCGAGACATGGAAGTCGCACTTCGGGAATTCAAAGATGCGGCCGTTGGCGTCGCCATCGCCGAACACGCTGAGCAGTGCGCGGCAGAAATCACGCGCTTCTTTCGCGTAGTCGCCGTAGGTCACGATCGCTTCGCCGTTTTCCTCGAGGATGGCCTGCACGTCGGGATCATAGATGGTGCCTTCCTTTTCGTCGGCCAGCTCGCGCAGCACGAGGCGTTGCCCCAAATCCGGATCGTTGTAGTAGAGATCCATGAGCTTGTAGCCGGCCGCATCGGTTTCGTTGCGCAACTCTTCGGCCAGCTCGACGACCGAGCCGTCCTTCAATCGCAGCTGATAGTTGCCGCCCGGTCCGATGGACGGGACGGACTTCAGGTAGGACGGAACTCCGGTATGAATGTTGAAATCGAGGAACAGGGTCTGGCCGCCGCGCGAGAACGCGTTCTGCGAGCCGTTGAAAATGAGCTCCTGCGCCACCTGCTTGAGTTCCTTTTCGTCCATGCCGACCAGGAAGGGGGCATAGAGAATGTTGATGTAGGCGATGTCGAGCGCGCCGGCATAGTTGGCCTGCATCGAGGCTAAAAAGGTGTTGAGGTGTCCGGTCAGCACGGAGGCCGAGCGCGCCGGCGACGAAGAGGTGTTCAGGTTGATCAGGCCGTTGAGTCCATACTTCTTCACATACTCAATAGAGTGCGAGGAGCAGTAGACGCGGGTGGGGTAGCCGAGATCGTGCACATGGACCGCGCCGGTGTCGTGCGCGCGTTTTACTTCCGGGCTGAAGATGGTGTCGAGCGCCCATTGCTTGAGCACCAGCTCGGCGATACCGAGATTCACGGCTTCCGGATTGTTGTTCACGATGTTCGAGTTTTCGGTCGATTTCGTGAACATCAGGTTTTCAAGATAGTCCTTCGAAACGCGATAGAGGGAAAGATCCTGAAGCTGGTGCGAGTAGCCTCGCTCCATAAGTTCGTTGTTGACCAGTTCACGGATCAGCGTTGTGTTGATCAAGGTCATGTCGCCGGCAATGATGCGGTTTTCGACTGATTTGGCGACGTTGATGGCCAGCTCAACCGAGAGGTCGGTCTTGTCGAGGATCTGCTTGACGATACGTTTGCGATCCCATGGAAGATTTACATTGTTGGAGGAGGATTCAACCAGCAGGAGACTGGCATCAGTCACATCGATTTCGCCGGAGGAAGATCCGCCGCGCACGCGAATATTGCGCCGGGCGATCTCGCGTTGCTTACGATAGCGTTTATAGCACGCAACGACCAGTGTTTCGCCCTGTTCGGCCAGCACGATTTCAACCAGGTCCTGAACATCTTCGATCCGGGGAATGCGTTTTCCGGCGGCGTCCTGATGAACGTAAAACTCGCTCTGCGGATTGTTGAGCTGCTGGAGGACCTGGTCGGTCACCTTGTAGGCCAGCCCCTCGTTCTTTGAGACGGAATGCTTGCGGGCAACTTCGTCAACCGCACGGTCGATCGCCAGCTCAATTTTCTGCCAGCTGAATGGTACAACGAGTCCCGAACGCTTTTGAAAACCGTCGAACGCGGCATGAATTTGTTTTCCCCCTGACATATTTCCCCCTGAAATTAATGATTTAGGTTCAATAAACGGCATCCCCTGCGTTTGTTGAGTTCGAAAGATATTCAATCAGATGTGGTTTTGTCAAGGGGTAGGTACCACATCTTGTGGTTTTAATTTAAAATAACCTGTTTTGTTAATATAGATCCGAAAAGTTTCAGAAACATTCATTTCAGGCAAAAAGTGGCGTTGAAAATGCTATTAAATATGCTGTTTTCAGACCTAGGAGATTAGCATGCCGTCCTATTGGCCGAGTTTGATTGATGTCGCATTCGTGTGCACAGCCCTGCTGTTTGCCTGGGGCGGTTCCCAAAAAGGTTTTGCCGCGCAGATGGCGCACGTGATCACGCTTTTTATCCTCAGCGGGATCCTGTTTCTCGTCTATCCCTTCCTATTCGCCCAGCTTAATCACCTGTTTTACAATCTGCAGGCCACCTATCTGATGTGGATCCTTCTTGTGGTTGTGTTTATTCTGACGATTTTTATTTTCGTGCTCGTCAGCAGGTTTTTGGCCGGCAAGCTGCAGGATAAGATTTCCGAGCGGGCGGACGGGGTCTATGGATTCGGGCTTGGACTGATTCGGGGGATCCTTCTTGCGCTGTTAAGCCTGATCTTTCTCGTTATTTTGGGTCCGCGGAAATATGACACCGTTTTCCGCGATAAATCCCGCGTGGGCCGGGTGGTTTGCAGTCAGCTTGTTCCCCGTATTCAGCCGCAGCTCACGCGTCCCATCATTAAAGACAAGGTGGACATGATTCGCGAAAGCCTGCTCCTGCAGGAAGATGCGGACGTGCCGGAAGTGTGAGTGAGTCCAAGGCGGGATGGTCGGATTCGTCCTATAAACGCTCAGTTTTCGAACGTATCCTCGTCCATCTGGTTCCTCAGCCGTAGATTTTGCAGGAAGCACAGCTGCGTATCATACTTGGTCATGACGACCAGCGAAAGCGACGAAAGCGACAGCGAGAGCATGCAAAGCGTCGTCTGACTCGACAGCGCGGTGATAAAGATGCAGACCGTGCCGGTTAAAAACAGCGCCAGATAGATGTTTCTCCGCAAGCGGGCGCCGCGCATCAGCTTTCCATGGCTCTCCGCGTCGAACGCCTCATCGAGGAAGCGCGCGCTGTTCATGCTCTCCAGTCTTGGCCACTTCATGCGGACTCCCGTTTATCCATCCAACCGCACAGGCTAGAGGCGGACTGGGCCGACTTCAAGCTCCGGCATTAAAATTCCGGCACGCAGGATTGTGGCGGGGGCAGGGTTCCGCTATCTCTAGAGCAATGGCCATGATACCCAAAGAAACGATCGAGGAGATTCGCGCACGCTGCGATATCGTGGAGCTGGTCGGCGCATATCTGCCCGAACTGCGCCGCCGGGGATCAACCTATAAATGCCGCTGCCCCTTCCATCAGGAAAAGACCCCCTCCTTCACTGTTAACGATGCACGCCAGATCTTCCACTGCTTCGGCTGCAATGCCGGGGGAGATGTTTTCCGCTTCGTGATGGACTACGAAAAGGTCGACTTTGTTACGGCCGTCAGCATGCTTGCCGAGCGCGTCGGGGTTGAGATCAAATATGAAGGCGGTTCACCCGAGCAAAGCGGGAACAAGGATGTATTGTACAAACTGCACGCCGATGCGGCCGCCTTTTATCACCGCCTGCTGCTCGACGGCGCCGAGGGTGCCGAGGCGCGCCGCTATATGGAGGAGCGCGACCTCCCTGCGGACGTTATTAAGGACTTCCAGGTCGGCTTTGCCCCCAATGAATGGGAGGGGTTGCTCAGTCGCGCGCTGAAAAAAGGCTACACCACCGACCAGCTTGAAGCCGCCGGCCTCATTGTTCCGTCCGACCGCGGCGGTAAAGCCGGCTTTTACGACCGATTCCGCAACCGCATCATGTTTCCCATCTGCGATCAGATGGGGCGGGTGATCGGCTTTAGCGGCCGTATCATGAACAAGGCGGAAAAGGGGGCGAAATATGTCAACAGCCCCGAAACTCTGCTGTTCCGCAAGAACCGGGTGCTTTATGCGTTCGATAAGGCGCGCAAGGCGATCGTCGACTCGCGGCAGGCCATTGTTGTCGAAGGGCAGATTGATGCGATCCGCTGTCATCAGGCCAAACTGCACAACGTTGTTGCTTCGCAGGGAACCGCACTGACCGAAAACCATGCCCGGCTCATCAAACGCTATGCTGACGAGGTTGTGCTCGTGCTCGATGCCGATGCCGCCGGATTGAAGGCCGCGCTCGCCTCGTCGGAAATCTTCATCGCCAACGAACTGAGCGTTCGCGTGGTCGCGCTGCCTGAAAAGGAGGATCCGGATTCGCTGATCCGAAAGCGCGGGGCGGAGGCGCTGGTCGAGCTGGTGAAGGAAGCCGTCGGCGCGCTCGACTTTCTGATCGACGCATTCAGCAGGCAGGAAGACATGACGACCGAAGCCGGCCGCATGCGGGCGGTACGGGCCGTGTTGAACCTGATCAACCTTTGTCCATCGGCCGCGCGGCGCGATCAGATGATCCACACGGCCGCTGACCGGCTCAATATTTCACCGCTCGCGCTCAGCCAGGATCTTCGGCGCACGAAACAGCGCCAGCCGGTCGTGCGGAAAGTGGATGATGCGCCACCGGAGCCGGGCGTGCAAAAAATCTATCCGAAGCAGGAAACGGCCCTGCTTGAGCTGCTGGTGCATCACTACCACGATGTCCATCCGTTTGTGCACGATTATCTCCCGCCCGGCCATCTGACCGATCCCGCCTGCAGGCAACTGGTGGAAATCCTCATGCTCGACCCGCCCGAAACCCTGAGCGAGGGGCTGCACGATTTTCCGGAAGAGATACAGAGAGTCATCAGCCGCGTCATGGCCGAAGAATCCCGGACGATCGATTCGGAAACATCGCCGGTCGAGCTGGTGCAGCGGTATATTCTGCTGTTCTGGAAGCGCCATCTGGAGCAGGAGCAGGCCCTGCTGGCGAAGCGCACCGATATCTCAAACGAGGAGCGTTTCATGGAGGCGACCCGCATCCGGCAGGATCTGTACACCCTTTCCAAGGGCTGGAACAGCGCAACGGCGGCCATGCTGGGGCTTCGTCTTCACAAGGACGTCGACTTCTAAGCCACATGCATCCTGTGATTGGAACCCTTGCATAAGCACGGGGTTCCCAGTATAAAACCCGCCTTTATGGAAAGTAGGTTATACAGATGACATCAAAGGAAATCCGCCAATCGTTTTTTGATTTTTTTGAATCGAAGCAGCATACCGTTGTAAAATCAGCCAGCTTGCTTCCGGATTCTCCGAACCTGCTGTTCACCAACGCGGGCATGAACCAGTTCGTGCCGATCTTCCTCGGCCAGGCCGACTGCCCCTACACGCCGGGCCGCGCCGCCGACACCCAGAAATGCATCCGCGCCGGCGGCAAGCACAACGACCTCGAGGACGTCGGTGCCGACACCTATCACCACACCTTTTTCGAAATGCTCGGCAACTGGTCGTTCGGCGACTACTTCAAGGAAGAGGCCATCGACTGGGCCTGGGAGCTGCTCACCAAGGTCTGGGGATTTCCTGTCGAACGGCTTTACGCCACCTACTTCGGCGGCGACGAAAAATCCGAGGCCGATCTCGAAGCCAAAAAACTCTGGCTCCGCTACCTGCCCGAAGAGCGCGTGGTGCCCGGCAACCGCAAGGACAACTTCTGGATGATGGGCGATACCGGCCCCTGCGGTCCCTGTTCCGAGCTGCACGTCGATCTCACTCCCGACGGCAACTGCGGTGCCGGCATGGTCAACGCCGACAGCGCCGACTGCATCGAAATCTGGAACCTCGTCTTTATCCAGTTCAACGCCAATGCCGACGGTACCTTCAGTCCGCTGCCCGCCCAGCATGTCGACACCGGCATGGGCTTTGAACGCGCCTGCTCGATCATCCAGTGCACCAAGGGCTTCTCCGACTTCTCGGGGGTCATCTCCAACTATGAAACCGATGTCTTCACCCCGATCTTCCAGACCCTGGAAAAAATGAGCGGCAAGACCTACGGCAGCTCCATGACCGATCCGGCCGATATCGCCTTCCGTGTCATTGCCGACCACATCCGATGTCTTTCCTTTTCGATTGCCGACGGCATCATCCCGTCCAACGAAGGCCGCGGCTATGTGCTGCGCCGCATTTTGCGCCGCGCCGTCCGCACCGGCCGTATCCTCGGGTTCAAAGATCCCTTCTTCTTCCAGCTCGCCGATACCGTTGCCGAATGCTACGGCGATGTCTTCCCCGAGCTGCGTACCAACCTCGACCGCATCAGCAAAACTCTCAAGGCCGAAGAAGACTCCTTCAACCGCACCCTCGACCGCGGCATTACTCTTTTTGAAAATGAAGTTTTTGGCAATGCGCTCTCATCCGCCTCTCACGCAGAGAATGTGGAAATAATTAAAGCATCCGAAGCTTGGTGGGGGGAT
>JBFHPA010000067.1:0-10785 GCA_041592955.1 Pontiella sp. | reverse complement strand
TCGGCGTCTTTTTCATTATTGTCTGTCTGGTTATGACGCTGTTCATTCTGCCGCAGTTTACGGATATCTTCGCGGGATTAGGGTCAGAACTGCCGCCTCTTACCAAATTGGTGTTTGGACTCAACCAGTTCTTTGTGTCCAACTTTGTGCCCATCGCGGTCGTTGTTGTCTTGGTCTCAACGACACTCGTACTCTATGGCCGCACGGCCTCCGGTGCATACCGTAAAGATAAGCTTAAGCTCGAAATGCCATATGTTGGCGCGCTCATCAAAAAATATGTTCTCGCCCGTTTCTGCCGCAGCATGGCGATCATGGTTCAAAGCGGGGTACCGATTTCCACCGCGCTCGAAATCTGTGCGGACGCCACCGGCAACCAGCTGCTCAAGCATAACGTGCTCGGTGTGCGCGAAATGATCATGACCGGCAACCGCATTGCATACAGCCTTGAAAAATCGGGTATTTTTCCGGGTTTGGTTGTCCGGATGGTGGCCGTTGGTGAAGATTCAGGCCAGTTGTCGGAAGTGCTCGACAATGTGTCCGACCTTTACGAAGACCAGGTCGAAGTAGCCGTCATGACCACCATGGCCCTTTTTGAACCGCTTGTTATCGTGGTCTTCGGGGCATTCATTCTGATTATCGTATTGGCGATATATCTGCCGATTTTCTCGGTCGGAATGAGTTCGCACTAAGGCATATAAGGAGGCTGATTGTATAGATGGTGAAGCAAAAACAAATTTAGGTAGGCATTCCCGCGGGAATGATGATGCGGGCCGGGGTAGACCCGTGGAGTAATAAAAAAAGCGAAATAGATCAAACATATGAACACAAGGAGACATACCATGAAGAACATGAAGCAGAAGAAATCCGGTTTCACGCTAGTGGAACTGATGGTCGTGGCCATCATCGTCGCCATTCTGGCGGCTGTAGCCATCCCGTTGATGACGGGCAATAAGGAACGCGCGGCAGCAACAGAAGCACAGGCGGGTTGCAGCACGGTTGCAACAGCTATGCGCATGTTGAGAGCTGAAACGGGTAGCTACACTCATTCCGGAACCATCCAGCAGCTTCCCGGCATGCGTGGTGGAGACCTGAACGGTACCTACTTCAACGATGGCAGCTATGCGCTTGCGAGCTCGCCGAGTAACTTCACCATCACCGCAACGTCCAAGGCAGGTGCTCCGGACGGGATTTCCGGTACGCTCATCATGACGGTTGGTTCTGATGGCGCGGCCGCCTGGACCGGCACACTGCTTAACTAATGCAGCGAATGCGTATTTCGGGTGGGCAGCCCTTGGCTGGCTGCCTTCCCGAAAGCCGCTTAACACAAGGATAGAATCATGGCAGCGGAATTCATGGCCCAGAAAGAAAAGATCGCAGGCATCAACATCGCTGATGGGGTAGTGAGCGCGACCCATATTGTGCGGCGCGGTCGAAAGAAAATTGTACTGACCCATGCCGGCTGGATGGAATATGCGCCGGACGCCACGGATGAAGAGATCATCCAGGTCATCCGCAAGCTTTGGAAAAAAACCCGCATGCCCACCCGCACGGTCTGCTGCGGGCTGCACACCCGCTCGATGTGTCTTAAATATTTTCGCTATCCCGATCTCGCGCCCCGCGAGCTGGAATCGGCCCTGAATCTCGAAGCCGAGGAAACCCTCCAGCTTCCGCCCGAGGAAATCGCTCTCGATTGGCATCTCAACCGCCCGAAATCCGACCCCTATACGCCGGCCGGCGAACAACTGCATGGTTTTCTGGTCGCCGTGGAAAAAAAAGAAGTAAACCGCCAGCTTAATCTGCTCAAGCGCGCCGGGCTTTATCCGGTCATCACGGATGTGGGCAGCACCTCGATCTGCAATATCTTTCTTGCGCTGCGCGGGGAAAAGGTCAACCAGAACAACGCGGTTTGTGTGGTCAATCTCTCGCGCAACAATGCCGACATCTCCATTTTGTACAACGATCACTTTATTTATCCGCGGACCATCATCTCGCGGTCGTCCGAGTGGGCCAGCAAGGTCCAGTATCTCATCGAAAACATTTCAGATGCACTGCTCTACTACCACGTGAAGGTCGACAAAACACCGGTCACGCAACTGGTGCTGACCGGATTTGTTCCCGAGGATCCCGAATTTATAAGCCAGGTGCACGATTCGATCGGCCTGCCGACCGAAGTGTGGACGCCGCTCAAGGATGAAAACTTCCAGATTGCACCCAAGCTGGAGGCGGCATCAGGTGCCGAAGTGCTCTCCCCGCTGATGACCGTCAGCCTGGGGCTTGGACTGAGGGATGACTGATAAACAACGGGAATACAAACCGCACGGCGGATTGAACTTTGGAAGGAAGGGTCAAGATGGCAGCTGATTTTAATATTAACCTCGCAAAAGACCTGACCAGCTCGCAGGAGGAGCGGGAACGCTTCTATAACGGCATGCTGGTTTATCTGGTGGCCTGTGCGGTGGCGTTGGTGCTGGTGGCATTTCTCTCCAGCGTGAATGTTGCGAAATATCTGAAAAACAAACGGGAACACAAGCAGCTGGTTCAAACGGCCGCAGCGGTTTCGGGGCTGGATGTCGCGGCCTTCAAGAATCCCGATCAAACCTATCGGGAGCTGGAAACCTACGCCCGGCAGATCGCCACCTTGAAAAGTGTGCTCTCCGGCCGAAAACCCTTGTTGCCGGTCATTCACAACCTGTTTTCAAATCTTCCGACCGGTGTGGCGCTTCAGAGCCTGAGCACCGATAAGGACAAACTGACCTTCGGGTTGGTCATGCCGCCTGTTTCCAGCGAGTCCGGTGATCCGGTACGCCGCCTGCGGACGGTCTGGGAGAGGAATCCGGATCTGATGCGGCATGTGCAAAGTCTGCGTGCACTCACCAGTGAGCGCCGGAAAATCAATAATGTGTCAGTGTTCTATGTCGAGTTTGAGTGTGTCTTGAAGAAGTAGGTGGGATATGGATATTGGAAAATTTAAATCGAGTTCGACCAGGCTCACGCTCTGGATCCTGATTCCGCCGCTGCTCGTTGCGGGTGTGGGGCTTGGGGTCTATATGCTGAAGCTGCAGTCTGAATGGGAATTCAACCGGACTCAAAGCCTTGCCGAGGCACTACCCCGGTTGGTTTTTGTGCGCGAGTTGGCAGGCAACCTGATGTTGGATGTTCAAGGCGACGATGTGAATCGCGTCAAAAACGAGGACGAGTTCATCTCGTTTCTGCAGAGTACGGCATCAGCATTGGACTTTACGGTCAACTCGCTGAAGGTGGAACGGCGAACATCTGATAGCCAGAATCTGCCCGTGCTGGTCGCAAAGGTGCGCGGTACAGGAACGTTCCCCACCATCCAGAATTTTCTAGGTGATGTGGCCTCCAAACAGCCGCTTCTTTCGCAGAGCGCATTGAGAGTCTCACAGTCTTCGGGGTCCGCAGACAGAAACCTGTGCAACGCCGAAGCAACGTTTGAGCTGGTGATGGTCGAAACATTAGTCAGCGGGGGAGCGCGGTAATGATTCCTAAGAAAAGCAAAGCAAAAGACGTCCAGGTTGATTACCGTGAGGAAACCATCAAGGTGCCCGCAATCATTACGGTGGTCATCCTTTTACTTGTAACGATTCCCCTGGTGTATAGCATTTTCAAGATTAACGCGGCGGGTGTCCGCGCGACGGATGTCTCTCAATACACGACCCTTGCGGCCACGGTATCCGGCAATATTCAATCGGTCGAAGACATGCTTCGCAACGATGCAGCAGCGCTGGTGGCCATTCAATCCGCGCAGACAGGTGCCTCGGTGCAATTTATTGGCCCGGAAGATGTGGCAGAAGAGACAGGCAGTTTGTCGTTCGTGTCGCAGTCCCCGCTGAACGTCGAGCTGGAGGGGATCTACTGGTCTCCGGCAAACCCCCTTGTGGGCATTGGTGGCGAAACCTATCGGGTCGGTGATTCGATTCAGGGGTATGAAATTTACAAAATCAGCAAAATGCGCGTCTATTTCCGCGGGCAGACCGGTGACACCGTCATCAAGGATATGTATGGCGACATACGCGAAATCAACGAGAAAATGTAACAACAGCCCTACCTCTGCTGACATCATTTATATCTCGCATGATTCATGCCCCATATATATTCATTCGCAACAGCAAAAGGATTTTGAGGCATGAAAAACAGAAATAAGACTGGATTTACGCTCATCGAGACGCTGGTTTCGACCCTGCTGCTGGGAATACTGGTTTTGGGTGCAACGGCCTCGCTCTCGCATACCGGAACCATCATTCAGCGGCAGGAAATTGAACGCACGGCGCTTATGGCCGCGACCTACGTCATGGAGTTCTACATCTACGACGCCTCCCAGGGCATTGAAAACCTGGAAGCACAGGCCGCCTCAAACGGGGGAAGTATCCAGTTCTCAAGTCCGGTGGTCGAAGACGGCTACACGTTTACGGCCAGCACCAAGGTGGAAAATACAACGGCGGCGGGAATCAGCTTTGTCCGTGTGCGCGTAACGCTGACGGGGGCGGGAATCGACCCGATTATGCTGACCTATGAGGCGCGATCAATTACTTAGGATGGTGCGATGAGCAACAAGAATAAGAAAATGGGCTTCAGCCTCATTGAACTGATGGTTTCAATGATTGCCGCCGGCATTCTCGCCCTGACCGTCAGCCTGATGCTTTCGTATGGCTGGAAATCGTGGTTTACGACGAACGAGGCGGTCGATATGCAGCGCGATTCAACGCTGGTGGACTTTGTGGTGACGCGTGAAATCCGCAGCTCCGCCATGGATGATATCACCATATCAGCCAACCGAATCGATTTTGCCGCCGCGGGCGTGCGCACACAGCCCGAAGCCATTTTTCTTTCGGGCGGAAACATCGTGCACAGCGGACCGGACGGAAGCTTTGTTTTGACGCGCGGCACGGCCACGCGTTTCGAGGCGCTGAAGCAGGCCGATCATGTGGTGGTATGGATCGAGCTCGATGCTCCCAATGGCGGGTTTTCAATCGATAAGAACTATGTGGTCTACACGAGGAATGAATCATGAGCAACACGCACTCAAAACAGGGCGGGATAATGCTAATCGTGCTGGTGGTGCTCATTGCATTGAGCACGCTTTCCGTGGGATTGTTCAAGCTGGCCGAGCGCGACGGCGTCGAGGCGATCTATGCCATGAGCAAGGAGCAGGCCTTCTGGCTGGCGGAGTCCGGTCTCCAGAAAAACCTTGAAAAAATACTTACCAACAAAACCTATCGCGACAGCGTCGCCGAGGGGCGCGTCAACGCGCTCTATGAGACCGATTCCATGGCCGTCGACGATTCCGGCGTAGCGGGTCTCTGCGAGACCTATACGTGGAAGACCGGCGTCAACGACTATATGATAGAGGTCCATGCAAACGTTCGGGGGATGAAGCGGCGGCTACAGCTTTCCGCGGAAAACGTGCGTTACGACCTTCCTTATGTACTCTCGACGCGAAACGGCAATGCCCGCATCAAGGGCGGAACAACCATTAACGGGGATCTCAGTGTGTGGGGCGATCTTGCCTTTTTCGCCGGAGTAGTCGCACCGGGCAAGCTGTATGCCAAAAGATTTTCGGCCTTCGGCGTCTACGACTTCACGCCACTCACCTCCCTGGATCCGCTGGGATTCGTTTTTGATATCTATGATGGCGAGCTGATGGATGCCGCCAACGGTACCCCGATGGCCGGTTCGGTGCATAGTGGAAATCTTTCCGGGGATGTCGACCTGACGACCTATGCGGATAATGCGCTGTATGTGAGCGGCAATGTTTCTATCACACAAAAGATCACCGGACCGGGCAAGCTGGTCGTCAATGGAGCGGTTGGCTTCGCTCAGAATTATACCCTGGGCAGCGATGTTCAGATCATCACCCGCGGGAATTTTGATGCGATGAAAGAGGGTACGCTGGGGACTAACGTCAACATATTCGCCAAGGGCAGTGGTAATTTTGACAAAGCGACGTCCGGAGGGGGCGGCAGCTCGGCCATGGTTTTTCTGGGAGCCCTTAATGTGGACCGGGAATTCGTTTATTCAGGTTTGGTCTATACCGGCGGCAGCGCAAACTTTAAAGCGACATCCAAAATTACCGGTGCAATATTGACCGATAGCTGGTTTGATATCGATCAGAATTCGGTGTTGACCTATGATGCGGATGCCATTTCCGAATGGTTGTTATATTCCTTCTTTAAGGGGCAGCGCTTCACCAGCGACAACGAGTGGAATGAATTGCCCCTGCTGTAAGCTTCCCTACATCCCTCAACACTCTATTGCTTTTTTTGGGTCCTGCCCGATGGGGTTATCGGGCCAACATGCTTACAGGGGATATTAACCAGCGGATGAATATAAGCCGGATTTCGAGCGGTCCTATCCGATTTACATGAATCCGTTGGTCGCCCATTTCCGGCGATTTCAAGCGCAGTAGGGCACACCGCAGGTGTGCGGGGCGGGGCTAAGATGTAAAACACTCTAACTGCATTTTATATGAAAATCCCTTAATAAACGGAATGCCTGATAACGATAGTAGTCATTAATACATAAGTGGCATGTAATATGCTAATATACTATTAATCGCATCGACTGAACGACCGAGGACGGTCAAAAAGCTGAATCGCTGGCTCCCCCGCCACGTCGGCTTCCATCCTCGGTCTTTTTTTTAATGACCCGTGCCTAAGCCAAATGGAGGAACGGTCTCCGTGTCGTCCAATGGTGAAAGCATTACCCAATCAGAGCAGTACGCCGTCGGGCATATCCGCTTCATCGTCATGATCCCACCAGCGGCCGGGCTCGGCGCCGATATACTTGATACTCTTGGTGGTCATCCGGTTCCCGCGCGACTTTACGCCCTTGACGGCAATCTCGGCTGGATTGAAGCGTTGCTGGTGGATGCGCTGGTTCTTGGCCTTGTGATATTTCACATAGATGGCCTCGGGCGTGCCATCGATCAGCAGCTGCAGCTTTGATTTTTCGCCCTGCGACAGGAAATATTCGCGGTTCATGATCGCGCCGCCGAGCTGGAAGCGCTTGAGGTAGGTGATGCGCGCATCGGTGTAGACGGCGGTAAACGGCTTGTCGCGGTCGAAGATTTCGCACCGCTCGAGGCTGTCGTCCACGAACAGCTTGTCGGGCGGCGGCAGCACCTTGTACTGGCCGTTCGTCCACACCACGAGCAGCTTGTCGAGCGAGGAGCATTCGAGGATCACCTCGCCCTTGACGTTGGTGCCGATATAGCCGTTTTCATCGCGCTTGATCTGCAGCTCGGTGGCGGTCAGCTCGCGCACTTCGACCTCCTTGAAGCTGGTGGACACCGTGCACCGCGGGTAATCGCCCTTGTATTCCTTGATCAGCCGGGTGAGGTAGCGGATGGCATAGCCGTTGAGCCCTTTGAGGTTCTTCTCCACCTCGGCCAGTTCGGCCAGAATGTCGTCGATATCCTTGCGGTTCTTCTCGATGTCGAACAGGGAGATGCGCTTGATGCGCACGCCCAGCAGCATCTCAATGTCGTCGTCGACAATCCCGCGCCTGAGCTGTTTCTTAAACGGCTCCAGTCCTTTGTAGATCGCTTTAAATACCGCTTCGTAGGTTTTGCACTGCTCAATCATCTTATAGATGCGGTTTTCCACAAAGATCTGCACCAGCGTCTTGTTGTGGAAATCATCGAGCAGTTTGTTTTTCCTGAGGTTCAACTCCCCATCAAGAATCTCAAGCAGCTGCCGCGTATTCTCGCGCAGCACTTCGTCGACCGTCATCTCAACCGGACGGTTGTCGCGCAGGCAGATCAGCCGGCTTGAAACGGAGGTTTCGCACTTGGTGAAGGCGTAGAGTGCCTGGATCGTCTTTTCCTGCGATGCGCCCGGCGAAAGCGTCAGCTCGATCTCGACCTTCTCGGCGGTAAAGTCGTCGATCTGGCGTACCGGCACCTTTTTCTTTTTCACGGCATCCTCGATCGACGCCGTCAGGCTTTCCGTATTGGTGCCGCTGGGCACCTCGGAGATAACAAGCCGGTTGTTCTTGCGCATTTCGATCTTGGCACGCAGCTTGATTTTGCCGTTGCCTTTGTCATATTCCGATACGTCCATCAACCCGCCGGTCTGGAAGTCGGGCAGCAGGGTGAGCTCGGCGGGGGTGCGCTTCTTTTCGCGCAGGATTTCAATCTGCGCTTCGAGCAGCTCGATAAAGTTGTGCGGCAGGATGCTGGTGGAGAGGCCGACGGCGATGCCTTCCGCGCCGAGCATCAGCATCAGCGGCAGTTTGCAGGGGAGGGTGACCGGCTCCTTGTTCCGTCCATCGTAGGAGGGGATCCACTCCGTCAGTTCCTTGTTGAAGAGTTCGTTGCGCGCCAGATTCGTGAGGCGGCATTCGATATAGCGCGAGGCGGCCGCGCGGTCGCCCGTAAAGATGTTGCCGTAGTTGCCCTGGCCTTCGATCAAATAGCGTTTGTTCGTGAGCGTGACGAGCGCGTCGGCGATCGAGGCGTCGCCGTGCGGATGGTACTGCATGGTGTGGCCGACAATGTTGGCCACCTTGATGAAGCGCCCGTCATCCTTCTCCTTGAGCGCATGCATGATGCGGCGCTGCACCGGCTTGAGGCCGTCTTCGAGCGCCGGGATGGCGCGGTCGCAGATGACATACGAGGCATACTGCAGGAAGTTAAAGTCGACCAGATGCTTCAGCGGCCCGTGCTCGCCGTGTAGCGGATCGAAGCCTTTTCTGGTTTCCTGCGCCTCGACCACGTCCGCTGCGGTTTCGTCAACCGCTTCCTCGAACAGTTCCGCTTCTTCGTCTTTTTTCTTTCGTGCCATGTTTAAAATATCTCAATGTCGTTTATGGTACCGGTGAGCCGGTCGGCGCGCTCTTCGCTTTGCGAAGAAGCGCGCACTACACCAAATTTCTATATACCATCCGCACCGTTCTTCGTGTTCTTTGCGTTCTTTCGCGGCTAATCAAAATCCTCAAAGCATCTCAGCGTCGACAACGAGGTTCCCCATAATGTATTCGCGCCGTTCGGGCGTGTTCTTGCCCATGTAGAAGGAGAGCACCTCCGAGATGGAGTGGTCGCCGTCCACCGAAACCGGCGTCAGCCGCATGCCTTTGTCGCTGATGAAATCCTTGAACTCGCCGGGGGAAATTTCCCCGAGCCCTTTAAAGCGGGTGATCTCCGCGCCGCGCCCGAGCTGGTCAAGCGCCTTTTCGCGCTCGGCTTCGGAGTAGCAGTAGATCGTCTTCTTCTTATTGCGCACCCGGAACAGCGGCGTCTCGAGAATCTTCAGATGCCCTTCGCGTACCAGCGATTCGAAGAAGCGCAGGAAGAAGGTGATCATCAGGTTGCGGATATGCAGCCCGTCCACATCGGCGTCGGTGGCGAGGATGACGTGGTTGTAGCGCAGCTGATCTATGTTTTCCTCGATGTTGAGCGCGCGCATCAGGTTGTAGATCTCAACGTTCTTGTAAAGCGCATCGCGCTTGAGATCGCAGACATTCAGCGGCTTGCCCTTGAGCGTGAAAATCGCCTGGTTGCTGGCATCGCGGCAGCTGACCAGCGAGCCGGCCGCCGACTGTCCTTCGGTAATGAAAATCTGGGTTTCAAGATGCTTCTTCTTCTCGCGATGAAGGTGGTTTTTGCAGTCCTTGAGCTGCGGGATGCGGATGGACACCGACTTGGAGCGCTCGCGCGCCAGTTTCTTAACGGTGTTCAGCTCCTTGCGCAGCTTCTGGGTCTCTTCGATTTTCGTGACCAGTTTTTTGGCTTCGGTAACATCGCGGTGCAGCGAGTCGGCGACCGCCTGCGAAATGCGCGCCACCAGATCGGAGCGGATCTCGGTGTTGCCCAGCTTGTTCTTGGTCTGGCTTTCGAACACCGGCTCCTTCAGCCGGAGGGCGACCGCGCCGAGCACGCCCTCGCGGACGTCGTCGCCGGAAAACTTTTTGTTGGCGAAATCATTGATGCCGCGCAGCAGGCCTTCGCGGAAGGCAGAGAGGTGCGTGCCGCCGTCGGAGGTATACTGGCCGTTGACGAACGAATAGTACTCCTCCGAAAAGCGGTTGGTGTGCGTGAAGGCAATCTCGAGCGTCTGGTCGGCAAAGTGGAACGGGGTATAGATCTTCTCGTACTGGCTTTCGTCGCGAATCAGATCGAGCAGGCCGCCCTTGCAGTGGAAGAGTTCGCCGTTGAGCCAGATCTTGAGCGAGGCGTTCAGATAGGCATAGAAGCGCAGGCGCCGTGCAAGATGGTCGGCGTTGAACTGGAACTTCTTGAAGATGTCCGGGTCGGGCGAGAAGGCCACGAACGTGCCGTTGGCTTCGTCGGTCTTGCCTTTTTCTTCGCGCACCAGTTTCCCGATCTCAAACTCCGCCTCGACATACTTGCCGTCGCGGTGGCTGCGCACGAGGAAGTAGCTGGAGAGCGCATTGACCGCCTTGGTGCCGACCCCGTTGAGGCCGACGCTGAACTGGAAGACATCGTCGTTATATTTCGCGCCGGTGTTGATCTTCGAGACGCAGTCGACCACCTTGCCCAGCGGGATGCCGCGCCCATAGTCGCGGATCGTCACCATGTCGTCTTCGATCGTTACATCGATCCGCGCGCCGTGGCCCATGATGAACTCGTCGATGCCGTTGTCGATGACCTCCTTGACGAGAATGTAGATGCCGTCGTCATAGTGCGCGCCGCTGCCGGTGCGCCCGATATACATCCCCGTGCGCAGACGGATGTGCTCGAGCGACGAGAGCGTCTTAATCTTGTCTTCAGTATATTCGTGCTTCTTCTTGGCGGCCATTTCCCTA
>JBFHPA010000066.1:0-10945 GCA_041592955.1 Pontiella sp. | reverse complement strand
GTGATGCTGGTCTTTTTCAGCGGGCACTGGCTCGGAAACGGAGGCGCGGTTGGCGCCAAAGCGCTGGCCATCGCCAATGCCAAGGTCAACCTGACATTCGTGCAGGCATTCACCAGCGGCATGCTCTGCAACATTCTCGTCTGCCTGGCCATCTGGCTGTGCTACAGCGCCCGCTCAGTCACGGACAAAATTCTAGCCATCCTTTTTCCGATCAGCGCATTTGTGGCCATGGGCTTTGAGCACTCGATCGCCAACATGTATTTCATTCCGGCCGGCCTGCTGCTGAAGGGCAACCCGGACGTTGTCGCCCAGCTCACCGGAACGGACTTTGCCAACCTGAACGTTTCAGGATTCCTGTTCAACAACCTGCTACCGGTCACCGTTGGCAACATGGTTGGCGGTGGAATTTTTGTCGGCACCATCTACTGGATCCTTTACCTGCGAACCCCCAGCGAAACCGGAGCATCCGAATGAAACTTGATCCCACTCAGATGGCGGACTGGCAGATTGCCGAGGCCGCGGAACAATCCATTCTGCCGATTTCCGCGATCGGGGAAAAACTGGGTCTGCAACCGGACGAGCTCATCCCCATGGGACGCAATGTGGCCAAGATCGACTACACGAAAACATGGAACCGCGTGAAGAATCTGCCCGCGGGCAAGTATATCGATGTCACCGCCATCACCCCCACCCCGCTCGGCGAAGGCAAAACCACCACGACGATGGGGCTGGTTGAAGGGCTCGGCGTACTCGGCAAACGACCCGTCGGTGCCATCCGCCAGCCCAGTAGCGGCCCTACCTTCAACATCAAGGGATCAGCGGCCGGCGGTGGCCTTGCGCAGTGTATTCCGCTTGCACCCTTTACGCTGGGGCTCACCGGCGATTTCGATGCCATCACCAACGCGCACAACCTGGCCATGGTGGCGCTGACCGCACGCATGCAGCACGAGCACAACTATGACGACGAGCGCCTGGCGAAGATCGGCATCCCGCGGCTCGATATCGATCCCGATCGGGTACAGCTCAAATGGGCCATGGACTTTTGCGCACAGTCGCTTCGTAATATAACCATCGGCCAAGGCGGAAAGATGGACGGCTATGAAATGGAGTCGGGCTTCCAGATTACCGTCTCCAGCGAGCTGATGGCCATTCTGGCCGTCGCAAACAGCCTGGCCGACCTGCGCGAACGCATCGGAAAGATGGTCGTGGCCTATAGCCGCAGCGGCGCGGAAGTCACCACAGCCGACCTCGAGGTGGATGGTGCCATGACCGCACTGATGGTGGATGCGCTCAATCCCAATCTCGTGCAAACCATCGAAGGTAATCCGGTCTTCGTGCACGCCGGCCCCTTCGCAAACATTGCCATTGGCCAAAGCTCGGTGATTGCCGACCTGCTCGGCATCCGCATGGGCGACTATCTTGTGACCGAGAGCGGATTCGGTGCTGACATCGGGTATGAAAAGTTCTGGAATCTGAAGTGCCGCTATTCCGGCCTGAAGCCCGATGCGGTCGTGATTGTGGCCACGGTGCGTGCGCTCAAGATGCATGGCGGCGGGCCCAGCGTGAAGCCGGGCAAGCCTTTGGATCCGGCCTACACGGAAGAAAACCTGACGCTGCTGGAAGAGGGCTGCGCAAACCTGATTGCCCACATCAATACGGTGAAACTCAGCGGGGTCAGCCCGGTGGTCTGCATTAATTCCTTTTACACCGATACACCGGCCGAGCATGATCTGATCCGGCGTGTCGCCACCGAAAACGGCGCACGCTGCGCGGTATCCGAACACTGGCTCAAGGGCGGAGAGGGCGCGGTCGAACTGGCCGAGGCCGTCATCACGGCCTGCGAGGAGGAAAACCATTTTGAACCGCTGTACGACATCGATATGCCGTTCAAGGAGCGGGTCCGCACTATCGCCACCAAAATCTATGGAGCGTCCGGCGTCGAATGGTCGGAAGCAGCAGAAAAGAAGATCGCCTTGTACGAAGCCGATCCCGAAATCGTGCGCATGGGCCTGTGCATGGTGAAGACCCACCTGAGTTTGTCGCATAACCCCGACTTCAAGGGCGCGCCCAGGGACTGGATCCTGCCGATCCGGGATGTGCTGATCTACAAAGGCGCCGGCGTGGTTGTGCCGGTTGCGGGCGATATTAAACTGCTACCCGGCACCGGATCCAATCCCGGATTCCGGCGCATTGACGTCGATGTGGAAAGCGGAAAAGTCACCGGGCTTTTTTAAGCGACGGCGTATTCCTGCAAGCGCTTCAAGTCGACGAACTCCACGACGGAGGCATGCGTGGCCTCGAGTTTGATCTGCGGTGCCATGCCTTTTTCATAGGCCTGAATCCAGCGCGAAAGACACAGACACCAATAGTCGCCCTCTTTCAGGCCCGGAAAACTGTATTCCGGCATAGGAGTGGATAAATCGTTCCCGTGCTCACGGGAAAACTTCAGGAACTCATCCGTCATTAAGGCGCAGATGGTATGCATGCCCTGATCATCGGCGCGGGTGTCGCATTTTCCATTACGGAAGAATCCCGTCATCGGATCTTCGCTGCAGGCGATCAGGTCGCCTCCGAGTACATTTTTAGCCATGGATCATACCTTCGGTTTTATGATTGCGTATTGTGTACAGATTTTCCGGAGCTTCTGACTACTGGTCACTACGAAGTACGTAATACGCAGTAAGCAGCAGATCATGCTTTTGCAGCCGGTTCTTCATCGTAGATTTTAATCGTGTCATACTGCGTGGTGCGTTGCGCCGGAACCCAACCCGCTTCGCGGATCAGATGAACCACCAGTTCTTCGTCCACCTTGTAATCCACGCCGGTCGCACTGACCACCTCTTCCGTCATCAGCACACCGCCGTAGTCGTCGGCACCAAACTGAAGGGCCAGCTGCGAAACGTCGGGGCCCTCCGTGACCCATCCGGCCTGTAGATGCGGCACGTTGTCGAGAATGATGCGCGCCATCGCGATGAGGCGGAGGTAATCCACACCGTTCTGCAGGCGCGGACATTCAAGATCGGTCATATCCGGAGAGAAGCTCCAGGGGATGAATGCCGTAAAGCCGCCGGTGCGGTCCTGCAGATCACGTACCTTCATCAGATGTTCAATGCGCTGTTCGGTGGTTTCGCCGAAACCGTATACCATCGTGGCCGTGGTTTTCAGACCGATCGAATGCGCGTCCTGCATCAGATCAAGCCACGCCTTGGACCGCGTTTTTTTCGGGCTGATCTTCTTGCGGATATCGTCGTTGAGAATCTCGGCACCACCGCCCGGCAGCGATTGCAGGCCGGCATCCTTCAGCCGCTGCAGGCATTCCTTGATGGAGATATGTTCCATGGCCGCCATGAATTCGATTTCGGTCGGGGACAGGGAATGAATCCATATATCCACGTTGTCGCGGATGCCGGAAAGGCAGGCTTCATAGTAGTCGATTTTCAGATCGGGGTGCAGGCCGCCCTGAATCAGAATCTGTGTGGCTCCCGCCGCGGCGGCTTCTTTCACCTGCTCCACGATTTCTTCCGGACTCTTCACGTAGGCGTTTTCATTTTCCTGCTTGGTGTAGAAGGCGCAGAATTTGCAATCCACGACGCACACGTTGGTCGTATTCAGGTTCTTGTCGAATACGTAGGTTGCGAGATCACCGGGAACCGCCCGTCTGCGGCAGATATCGGCCACGCGGCCCAGCTCCTGGAACGGGGCTTCGTCATAAATAATCGCGGCATCTTCCGCATTGATGCGTTCGCCGGCTTCGACGCGGTCGAGGATGGTTTCCCAGCGGCTGGATACCACCGGCGCTTCCGGCATCACGTTGATGTCGGGCTGCCCTTCGACCTGTTCGTAAATGCTGTTGGTCAGAATCGGCGTGTGCCCGAGGTTGGAGAGGAAGTCTTCCATCTCCTGCGCGGTAAAGAACTTCTGGCTTTGCGGCGCGCCGCCTTCCTTGGCGATCCGTTCTTCGAGGCTCGTTCCGCCGATGTCGTCCACACCGCTGTGCGTCAGAACGCCGAGCAGCTTCCGGTCCATGTAGTTCACCAGCATGCGGACATGCGGGAAGTTATCCAGATAGATGCGGGTGATGGCCGCCACGCGGATCTGCCGGTCGCCGGACGGTCCATATTTCAGGCCTAGTGCTGTTCCGTTGGTCTGGAACGGGAGCGGGATGGCGGCCTGAAACCCGCCGGTTTCATCCTGCAGTTCGCGCAGACGCAAGAGGTGGTCGATCAGATGCCAATCTTCCTCAATATGGCCGAAGAGCATCGTGGCGTTGGTGGGGATGCCCAACCCATGCGCTTCGCGGTGCACATCCAGCCATTGCTGGGCAAGAATTTTAGTAGTGGCGATTTTCTTGCGGATGTCCGCATGAAAGATTTCCGCGCCGCCGCCGGAGATCGATCCGAAGCCGCACGCCTGCAATCGCTGCAGACACTCTTTAATCGAAATGCCCGCGTTGCCGGCAATCCAGTGGATTTCCACGGCGGTCATGCCCTGCAGCAGAACACCCGGAAGCATTTCGCGGGAGAGGGAAAACAGCTTTTCGTAATATTCAATGTCGAGCTCGGGGATCATGCCGCCGACAATATGCAGGTCGGTCAGATTCCAGTTTTGGGCGCGCTCCAGGTTTTTCCGGGCATCTTCGAGCGACGTGATATATGCATCCGGCGCTCCTTCCGGCCGCCAGAATGAACAGAGATTGCACTCGACGACGCAAAGGTTCGTCGGATTCAGGTTATGACTGTGCACATAGTAGGTTTTGCTACCGTGCCGGGCGCGGCGAATGGCATCGGCGCGCACCATAAGCTCGGGAGTCGACATGTTCTGAAGCATGTCCAACGCTTCGGCATCGTTGATTCTGGGCTGCGTATATTCACTCATCGAAATCGGGCCTCACAATTAATTGGCACTAATTTGGTATACATTTACCAAAATGGCCACTTCAAAATAATCCAAGGTTTTCAAAGCGGTTGGGATCATCCATTTTCTGGTAAATCAGTCAACAATATGAAATACCTACTGTCGATAGGCACAAGGAGGGTTGTTATGAACATTGCACTTCTCAAAGAATTCTTCATGTGTTGCACGATCATCAACGCGGGCATATTCATGTTAACCGCCATGATAAGCATCTTTGGCAGAGAGTTCATCTACCGCGTCCACGGCAAAATGTTCGATCTGAGCAAGGTCACGGTCAATGCCATGCTGTACGGATTTCTGGCCTTCTACAAGATTGTCTTCATCGTCTTCGTACTGGTTCCATGGATCGTGCTGACCATCATCAGTTAATTACGTGTTACTGATCGTTGCAACGTGGCGGCGCTTTAAATAATGTCCCCCGCATGCAGACATTACTGATCACCAATGCCACTCTCGTAAACGAAGGTTCTTCCCAGCCCGCCGACGTATTCATTAAAGACGGCCGGATCGAAAAAATTGCCTCCAGCCTGACCAACCAATCGGCCGACACGGTCATCGACGCCAAGGGCAAGGCATTGCTGCCGGGCATGATCGACTGCCACGTCCACTTCCGCGAGCCCGGCCTCGAAGCCAAAGCCGACATGCATTCCGAATCCTGCGCGGCGGTCGCCGGCGGGGTGACTTCCTACATGGAAATGCCCAACACCAAACCCGCAGCCATCAATAACGCCGTCCTCGAAGATAAGTTTTCGCTCGCCGCCACCAAGAGCGTGGCGAACTATTCCTTCCATCTCGGTGCTTCCAATAACAACATGGAGGAACTGCTCGCGATGGATCCAAAGACCGTCTGCGGCGTAAAACTCTTCATGGGCGCCTCCACCGGCGGCCTGCTGGTTGACCGTGCGCAGCAGTTGGAAAATATTTTCAGTCAAATCAAGGTTCCGATCTCCCTGCACTGCGAAGATACCAATACCATCCGCGAAAACGAAAAAGCCGCCCGTGAGAAATACGGCGAAGCCATTCCTTTTAATCAGCACCACCTCATCCGCTCCGAAGAAGCCTGCTACCGCTCCTCCGCCCTCGCCGTCGAGCTGGCCACCAAATATGACTCACAAATCCATATTCTGCATCTGACCACGGCCAAAGAGCTCGCGTTGTTCAAAGCCGGCCCCGTCTCCGGTAAAAAAATTACCGGCGAAGCCTGCCCGCACATGCTCTGGTTTTCGTCCGATGACTACGATGCCAAAGGCGCGCTGATCAAATGCAACCCGTCCATCAAAACCCCGGCCGACCGTGATGCGATTCGGCAGGCCGTCATCGACGGCATCATCGACACCATCGGTACCGACCATGCGCCGCACCTTTGGGAAGAAAAGCAAAACCCCTACGGCTCCGCGCCCTCCGGTCTTCCGCTCATTCAAAGCGCCATGACGACTGCGGTGGAGTTGTTCCCTCTGGAACTGGTCGCCGAAAAAACCGCGCACAATCCGGCGCGAATTTTTGATGTGCTCGACCGCGGCTTTATTCGCGAGGGCTGCTGGGCCGACCTTGTCCTCATCGACACCGAAAAACCGCACACCGTGTCCAAAGAAAACATTCTCTATAAATGTGGGTGGTCTCCCTTCGAAGGCGTCACCTTCAAATCCTCCATCGACACCACCCTCGTCAACGGCCAGATCGCGTATCAAAACGGTCGGGTGAACGATGCCATCCGCGGACAGCGCCTCCTGTTCGATCGCTGATAATTATTTGCAAGACATCGAGCAACAATGGGGTGACAAGCGAGAGACGGCTTGATATTACTCTTCGTCGCTATTCGCATCATATTAATACGCAAAGAGAATGCCGCTTATGAAAAAATTGTGTCTTCCGCTCTTTTCTGTCCTGATCGCCTTGCCCCTTCTGGTTCTGAGTACGCAGGCTGAACGATCGATTCTTTCGTTTAATGCCGACTGGCGGTTTTCGATCGGTGACCCTGCGGGCGCCGAGGCCCCGACCTATAACGATTCGGAATGGCGGCAGCTTGACGTTCCCCACGACTGGGCCTTTGAAGCCGACTATGCGGAAGATGCGGCGCAGGCCGATAGAGGCGGCTACAAACCGGGTGGCATCGGTTGGTATCGCAAAACCTTTGAGCTCCCCGCTGATTGGAAAAACCGGCGCATCTCGATTGCATTCGATGCGGTATTCATGAACAGCGAGGTATGGATCAACGGCCAATGGCTGGGCAAGCGCCCCTACGGCTACATCAGCTTTGATTATGATCTGACGCCACACCTCGTGGCCGGCAAAAACACCATCGCTGTGCGGGCGGACAGCCAGCTCGAACCTGCCGCGCGCTGGTATCACGGTTGCGGTATCTACGGGCATGTTCAGCTCATCGCAACCGCACCGATCCATATTACGAAGGATGGTGTATTTGTTCAGACCCCCGTCGTGACTGATGCCCAGGCGGAAGTTTCCATCGAAACGGAAGTGGCCCATGCCGGAAACAAAACGGCCAAGGTTGTACTCGAAACGATCCTGCTCGATCCGGATGGCAATGCGGTGGCCCGTACATCACAAAAACTGGCCCTCAAGGCGGGGGCCACCGAAACCGTAAAACAAACACTCAAGGTCGCCTCCCCGAAACGCTGGAGCCCCGACACTCCCCACCTTTACAAAGCAGTCAGCCGGATTTCGAGCGGTCGAACCGCCCTTGACGAAATTATGACCCGCTTCGGGATCCGCACCCTGCGCTGGGATCGCGATACCGGGTTCTGGCTTAACGATGTCAACACCAAGTTGCTCGGCGTAGCGGACCACTCCGAAGCCGGCCCCATCGGCGCAGCATATCCTGATGAACTGCTGCGCTGGAAAATCCAACAGCTGAAGGATATGGGCTGCAATGCGATCCGCACCGCCCACAACCCGCAGACGCCGATTTTCTACGACCTGTGTGATGAAATGGGCATGCTGGTGATGGATGAAATTTTTGATGGATGGAAACGTAAAGCGGCAGAGGATTATGGAAAGCAGTCGTTCGATGAATGGTGGGAGCGCGACCTGCGCGCCTGGCTCAAGCGCGACCGGAATCATCCCTCGGTTTTTATCTGGAGCCTAGGCAATGAAACCCGTGGAGAGATTGCCAGCGAACTGGTGCGCGTCTGTCATGAAATGGATCCGAGCCGGCTGACAACCTCCGGCCATGCCGGTCCCGAAGAGATGGATGTCGAGGGCGTTAACGGCCACAGTGAAGAGCAAGAGTTTTTCAAGCATCCGCCCGAGAAGCCGTTTGTCTCCACCGAAGCCCCGCATACGTGGCAGGTGCGCGGATTTTACCGGACAAAAACATGGATGCGGGACGGACCGAACAGACGGGGACTGTTCCCCTGCCCCGATCTGACCGAGCAGGAAATTTTCGGCTATGACTGGACGAAACCGGAAAACCGGAAGAACCGGAAGCAGGTCTTCAACTCCTCTTACGACAATGCCATGGTGCGGATTACCGCCCGCAAAAACTGGGAACTGATGCGCGATCTGCCGTGGCACAGCGGCCACTTCCGCTGGACAGGATATGACTATCTGGGCGAAGCAGGCTATGTGCATGGCGGCTGGCCGTTCCGCGCCTTCATGGGCGGTGCGCTCGATCTGGCCGGATTCAAAAAAGATCTCTACTATTTTTATCAAAGCCAATGGACCGATGAACCGATGGCGCATATTCTGCCGCACTGGACGCACCCGAAAATGGCCGCCGGAACTAAAATTCCGGTGTGGGTCTATTCCAACGGCGACGAGGTGGAGCTCTTCCTCAACGGCAAATCGCTCGGCAAGGACCGGCCCGGCACAAAGTGGGACGAAATGCAGTGCGAGTGGATGGTTCCATGGACGCCCGGCACCCTCGAAGCCGTCGCCTATCGCGATGGCAAGGAAGTCGCACGCATGAGCCAAACCACGGCTGATGTTCCGGCGCAGCTGAAGCTCGAGGCCGAAGGCGACACCTGCCCGATCATCACCGTCAGCCAGCTGGATAAAAACGGCGTAATGAACCCCTATGCCGAAAACCGCATTCATTACCATATCGATGGTCCGGCGCGCATGCTTTCGCTCGAAAGTGGTAATCCGGTCAACACCGAAAACAATCTCACCACATCCCGCGCGGCGTTTTTCGGGCTGACGCGCGCCTTTCTGCAAGTCACCGGTGAGGGCGATCTGTCGGTGATTGCCGGAAGCATTAACGGCGAAAAGCAACTCATGACGTCTGATGTCATTTCAATCGATGTACAATCGCTGGCCCTTCATGGGAAAGCAAAGCCCGGCAGCTTTAGAATTTTCTACTCGACCGATGGGGCTGAACCCTCCACCGAATATCAGGCCCCATTTTCGGTGAAGCCTGATACCACCGTGCGGGCGGATGTCTACAAGGACGATCAGATCCTGTTCCGCATGAGTGAGCGCTTCGGGCCCGAAGAAGGCATCTTCTGGGGAGAACCCGGTTCGCCGAGCATGATTGTGAGCGAATTGCAGGCGGAAACCGCCACCTTCAAAGGGGTGAAGGTTTCCCGCAGAGGAAACTCTCACCACGGTGCGGGCTACCTCGATTTTTCCACGGCGAAAGAAGCCTACGTGGAATGGTATCAGGAAAACGACGGCAGCCCCGGGTGTTTCGCCTTACTCATCCGCCACAGCGCGGCTTCGGTCGATCCCGCCGGTCGTGAAATGGAGCTGTGGGTGAATGGCCGGATGATCGAACGCATCAGCTTCCCGCCGCCCAAAGGAAGAGCCGGAAGCTGGAAAATCCTGAAACGGGAGATCCAACTCGAATCAGGCGCAAACACCATCCGCCTTGTGGCAGATCCGGCCTGTACCCTTTCGATTGATGATATCGAAGTGAAATAGAAGCTCCTACAGCAATCGTATTGCCTGACACCCAAAGGTAAAAAAACGATGGCCGGGACGGCGCATCCTGAACCCTCCATTCAGAATACGCCTTGACCGTGATCCCGTATTACGCATTACTCCCCCGCGCGATGGAATCCCCCTATCTCCAGTACAAGGATTATCTGATCGAACGGCATGGCGATGCGCTTTTCCGTGTGCCGATCGACTTTAATCTCGGCTGTCCCAACCGCGAATCCGACGGCTCCGGCGGTTGCACCTTCTGCAATGCCCGCGGTGCGCGGGCCGTACAGACGCTCGGCATGGATACGGTACGGGAACAGATGGATGAAGCCATGCGTTTTGCGCGTCAGCGCTATGGCGCCAAAAAATTTATGGCCTATATCCAGGCTTTTTCCGCTACATTCGGCGCGGAGCAGCAAGTGATGTATCGCGAGCTGCTCGATGCATTCGACTTTAC
This sequence comes from Pontiella sp., assembly GCA_041592955.1. Taxonomy (GTDB): domain Bacteria; phylum Verrucomicrobiota; class Kiritimatiellia; order Kiritimatiellales; family Pontiellaceae; genus Pontiella. The sequence goes on along the minus strand of JBFHPA010000066.1, from coordinate 693 downwards.
AGCCGTCAGCTTCGGAACCCGGCCGGATGATCTTACGCCGCAGGCGTATGAGTTCCTGGTCGCGTTAAATCGTGATATTGAAGTCTGGGTGGAGCTCGGTGTCCAGACGGTGCATGAGCGTTCCTTGAAACGAATCAACCGTGGTCACGGATGGGCCATCAGTGTGAAAGCGATCAACCGACTGCATGAACTGGGCATCAAGGTGGCTGTTCACGTTATCCTCGGGCTGCCCGGTGAAACGGCGGAGCATTTTCAGCAAACGGCTGACACCCTTGCCGCCTTGCCGATCGATGCCGTAAAGATTCACAACCTGCACATCGAAAAGGGAACGATCCTTGCGCAGGACTATGCCGACAACCCGATCCCGGTTTTCATGGAATATGAATTCGCCGAGCACCTGATGGACTTTATCCGCCGTTTACCGACGCACATACCGATCATGCGACTGACGACCGACACGCTCGACGAAGAACTGATCGCCCCGAAGTGGCACATGGCCAAAGGGCAGTTCAAAGATTATGTCATCCAGCAGATGACCTGCCGCGAGTGGATGCAAGGGGATCTGTTCAATGTAGAAGAGGCTTCCAGCCTCTTTGCAGAAACTCTACAGGAGGACAATGCGGACATAACGAGGCTGGAAGCCTCGTCTACATTAAAGACCGTCGAAACCAGTGACGCCTCCATCACGTTTTG
>JBFHPA010000065.1:0-10977 GCA_041592955.1 Pontiella sp. | reverse complement strand
GAGCAAGCGCTGTTCGCCGAACTCTTCCCCGGCGGCGTTCTCGGCCTCGTAGAGTCCATCGGTAAACATCAGTGCGATGTCGCCCGGCTGGAGCATAGCCGTCATGGTTTGATAGGTTGCATCCTCGGAAATCGCCAGGGCAGGCCCATGCTGATCCGGATCTGCTGCCAGCCAGACGGCTTTGCCTTCGGTGCCCTTGATGTGCAGCGGGGTCGGGTGGCCGGCATTGGCAAAGTCTACCTGTCCGGTGGCCGTGTCATAGACCATATAGCACGCGGTTGCATAAAGGAACATGTCCTCCTGGCGCAGAATCGGAAGCAGCATCTGATTCAGCCGGCCCAGGAAGCGTCCCGGATCATGCTCCTGCTGGGTTAGTTCTTCGATGATCGCGCAGATCAACGCCGTACCCAGAGCGGCGCGTACCCCATGCCCCATGACATCGCACAGTAAAACACCGCATTTAGTGTCGGACAAACGGCGAATGGCGCAGAAATCGCCGCTGACGGTTCCGCTCGGGTGGTAGTGGTGATGAAACTCAACGGCGCTCTCATCCGCCGGTGCTCCTTGCGGAAATACAGGATAGGAATGCGGGAAAAAGGTTTTCTGTAGCTCGGCGGCCATGAAAACATCCTTCTCCAAGCCCACATTGATTTTTCGGATCTCCTCTGCATAGCGCTCCGCCAGTAACTGAGCTTCCTTGAATTCGGTGATGTCGCGCGAAATTCCACAGGTTCCAATCACGCGGCCGGACTTGTCCAGCAGTGGCATCTTTGAGGTCGAAGTCCAGGTTACTTTCCCATCGAGCGAGGTGGATCTTTCATCCATGCCGACAAGCGGCTGACCGGTTCTGATGATCTCCTGTTCTCCCTCATACAGGCGGCGGGCATCTTCTTCGCGATAGTGGTCGAAGTCGCTCTTGCCCACAGCCTCCTCCGGGGAGGCGTAACCCAGCTTATTGGCAACAGTCCTGTTCACTAGGATAAAACGGGACTGCAGATCCTTCAGATAGATGCTGTCCGACATGTTATCCATGAGGTTTTTCAAGAGAACACGTGTTTTGTATGAGCTTTCGGACATGCCTATCTCCATGAATGTAAAATATTGTATATTTCATACCCGTTCCGCCATCAACGTAAAAGCCTTTTAAACGGCTCCCCTGCACGCGCCAATCTGCTACAATGCCGCCATGGAAGAACGTATTAACCAGCTCGAAGCCCTCTCTGCACTGCAGGACGACGCCATTCAAAACCTTCACCAGGAGCTTTTCCGGCAACAGCAGGAACTGACACAGCTCCGCCAGCATGTGGCTTTGCTGCAGCAGAAGCTTGCGCGGCTGCAGGAGCCGGACCCGATCGCAGGCAATGAAAGACCGCCTCACTGGTGATTTTTCTATTATGAACTAGAACATGATTGAAAATCTGCTAAAAACCGACGCCGTCTAAACGAGAGCCCCTATGCCAATGAAGCAAACCAAAATTATCTGCACCATCGCACACAACCGCTCCGAGCGGGAATTCATTCAACAGCTGTATGACGCAGGCATGAATGTCGCCCGCCTCAACACCGCGCACATCAGTCTGGCAGAGGCCGATACATTACTCGCCAACATTCGGTCCGTTTCCGAGTGCATCGGCGTACTCATCGACACCAAGGGTCCCGAGGTGCGCACCTGCGAGATCGAAAATGAGATCGAGGTCTCGACGGGTGCCCCCCTCCGGATCAGCGGCAAGTGCATACCCGACGGCGGCTTCAAGGTAAACTATGAGGATTTCGTCACAGAGGTGCCTGTCGGAAGCGTTATCCTGATCGATGACGGGGAGATCGAACTGACCGTCACCGGCAGAGAGGGAAACGAGTTGCTGTGCCGCGCGGAAAACAATGGAGCGATCAAAAACAAAAAAAGCGTCAACGTGCCGAACGTCGAACTGGATCTTCCGGCTCTTACGGAAAAGGATGCTGAATTCATCGACTGGGCCACCCGCTCCGACATCGAGTTTATCGCCCACTCCTTCGTGCGTTGCCGGGACGATGTGATGGCTATTCAAAGCATCCTCGACATGCGCAAGAGTCCCATAAAGATCATCGCCAAGATTGAAAACCGAGAGGGTGTCGACAATCTCGAGTCCATCCTCGATGTCTCACACGGCGTGATGGTCGCCCGTGGCGATCTCGGTATTGAAATCCCCGCTGAAGAGGTGCCCGGGATTCAGAAACAGATCATCAAGACCTGCATAAGACGTGTTAAACCGGTCATCACCGCCACCCAGATGCTGCATTCCATGATCGACAATCCGCGTGCCACCCGCGCCGAGGTCTCCGACGTCGCCAACGCCATTTACGACGGCACCGACGCCGTCATGCTCAGCGGCGAAACCGCCTATGGAAAATATCCCATCGAAGCCGTTACCACCATGACCAATATCGCCCGCAGCGTTGAAGCTCGAACGGGCGCCCTCGACCATGATTTGCCTGTCCACCAGCAATCCGAGGACTTGATGTCGCGCAACCATCTCGCGAAGTCCGCCGTATACATGGCCGCCATGCTCCCGGCCAAAGCCATCATCACCAGCACCAAGTCGGGCGACACCGCGGAGATCTGCGCCTCCTACCGAGGTAAAACCCCGATCTACGCCTTTTCAGAAAGCATGCGAACCGTGCGTGAGCTGTCGCTGTGCTATGGCATCCACGCCGAACAACTCGACATTCCGCCTACCACTGATGCGCTGGTGAAAACGTCCATCAGGCGCCTGCTGGACGATGGGCGGTTTGGCATGAACGATTTGATCGTCTTTATCGGCGGGGGCCACATCTATTCCGCCCACACCAACTTCCTGCAGGTCGACACCCCAGCCACGCTGCTCAAGAAATAAAAAAGACGAACCGTTTCCGATCCGCCTGTTCTTGAATTTGCGCCGGCTTGCTTAAGCCAGATAGGAACAGCAATAGTCGGCGAACTCCTTTACCATCAGGTCAAATTTTGAGTTGGCCGGCACCTCGAAGGCCTCTCCCGCCTTGATGGTTTTCCAATGCGTGGAAGCCGGCAGCAAGACGTCCAGCTCACCGCCAATGATTTCCATCAGCTCGGCCGCATCCGTATCGAATGAATATTCGCCCGCCAGCATAAACCCCAGCGTCTTCCTGGTTCCGTCCTCAAATATCACCGAACGGCTCGTCACCTTGCCGTCAAAATATACGTTGGCTTCTCGAATCACGGTCACATTATTAAATTCAGACATTCGTTTCTCCATTGGTTTGAACCACGGGAGTTTCGCCATAACCCATGCCCACGGTCAAGTTACTTCGTCCCGTAGCGGTAGCGCTCCAACTCACTGAAGAAATATTCCATCACGCGGTGATAGACCAGCTTGCCCAGATGCGCATCTTCAATGCCCGCATCGATATTGGGATTGTCGTTGATCTCGATAATGGTAAACCGGTCACCGCTTTGCTTGATGTCGACCCCGTAAAGACCCGCACCGATCAACCCGGTGGACTTGAGCGCAATCTTGATGACCTCGGACGGGGCCTGCTCAATGGCCATCGTTTCAAAGCCGCCGGAGCGGCGCGATCCCTTGGCCGCATGGTTGTAGATCTGCCAATGCCCGTCCGACATGTAATATTTGCAGGCAAACAGGGGGCGATTACCCAGCACGCCGATGCGCCAATCGAAATCGGTGTACATAAACTCCTGCGCCAAAACCAGTACCGATGATTGGAACAGTTTTTTAACCGTCTCCTTCAACTCATCCATCGTTGACACCTTGTGGATCCCTCGTGAAAAGGAGCCGTCGGGAATCTTCAGCACCAGCGGGAACCCAAGCCTTTCGGCGGCATCCTCGCAAGCGCCCTTGTTGTCGCAGTGCAACAGAATGGTGGACGGAGTGGAGATCTCCTTTTCCCGCAACAGTTCGGCGAGATATACCTTGTTGGCGCACTTCAAAATGGAATTCGGATCATCAATCACCGGCATATGCGAAAACTCGGCCTTCTGCGCAAATCGGTAGGTGTGGTGGTTTACGCCGGTCGTTTCACGGACAAAAAGCGCATCGAACTCCGTCAGGCGTGTGTAGTCACGCTTGCCGATAACCTCGGTATCGATCCCGACCAGTCGACCAGCTGCAATGAAGTTGTCCAGTGCCTTCTTGTTGCTGGGTGGCAAAGTTTCCGCAGGGTCGACCAGCATGGCCAAATCATAGGCATAGCGCTTGCGACGGCGCGAGCGCCGCCAGATCTTTGTGCTGAAATGGTCGAGCGCATTGGCAAATTCGTCCTCATGACTTCCGGTTAGCTGCTGAAGCGGCAGTGACTTGACACTTTCGATCGCCCAGGTCTGATCCATCCGCTTGAAGCTGACTTCGAGGATAGGACAAGGAAACAGATCAAAAATCTGGCGAGCCAGACCCTGGAACTCTTCGACGACCGTTGTCCCGAAGTACACTCTCAAACGGTAGGCATTGGTCGGGTCGGACGTCAAAGGCACCTTGTTTTTCTGGAGCAGTTTATCCAGTGAGGGCAGGCTGAGAGCATACATCTGCCGACGGCTCAGGTCGTTGATGGTTCTTACCGAGGGGAGCACTTTGTCGCCGCGCGCCTCGGCCAGCAGCGAACAGTAGTAGCCTTTCCCAAGATATTTATAGTCGCGGCACAGGTTGATCACCTGGGCGGGAAGATCGGGCGAGGGATCACTCCCCAGATACTCCTCGGATGTGATGAGGTTTTCGCTCGGATAAAACGGACTCCAATCCTCGAGCGCATCCACAACGATATACTGTTTCGACATCGGATCTAGACCAGTTTCCTACGGTACACCATCGCATGTGCGCCGTCTTCATAATAGCCCGGCAGAACCTCCGTATCGGTAAAGCCGATGCTTTCGTAGAGCCGTATGGCGGGAATATTATCCATGCGAACTTCCAGCCGCATCCGGTCGCAACCCCGTGCCCGCGCCTCGCGCTCCGCCTTCGCCAGCATGCGGCGGCCAACCCCCAGCCCGCGGGCCGATGGCGCAACGGCCAGCGAATAGATGCGCGCGCTATGCGAGTTGCGCTTAAACAGCACGACCATGCTGCCGACCAGTTCGCCGCGATGGTAGGCCCCAAGGCAATAGGCACTCGGGGACTGAAGCAAGCGCCGAAGACTGCGGCGGTTGCTCCGGTCGCATGTGAAACACGACTCCTCCAGCGCAAGCAGGTCATTGATCCGATTCAGGCCGACTCGACGGCATACCACATCCGAACACATAATAAGATTCATGTTTCCCCAGGGTTGGAAATCAAGCCGCTATATAGCTCCAACCTCAAGGCCTGTATATACAATTCTCTGAAATATGGAGACAAAAAACAGCCCGTTCCCGGGCCGTCTTTCGCCATGCGCTATGCGCTGCGAATTACGCTCCGCTGATAAAGCTGCGCAGTACATAATTCAGCACGCCGCCGTTCTTGAGGTATTCGATTTCAAGTGGCGTGTCGACGCGCGCTTTGACCTTGAAGCTCTTATCTCCGGCCTTCACATCGAGGATCTTGCCGGGTGCGAAGCCGGACGCGATTCCGGTGATGGTGAAGCCTTCCTTGCCGGTGAGACCGAGGCTCTCGGCGGTCTCCCCGTTGATGAATTCGCAGGGAACGACACCCATGCCGACGAGGTTGGAACGGTGGATGCGCTCGAAGCTCTCGGCGATGACCGCCTTGACGCCCTGTAGCTTCGTGCCCTTGGCTGCCCAGTCGCGCGACGAGCCGGCACCATACATCTGACCGGCAAGCACGACGAGGTTTCTGCCCTCTTCAATATATTTCATGGCCGCCGTGTAGATCGGCAGGACGTCTCCATCCTTCATGGTGAAGCCGCCGGCCCGATCCACGAGCTTGTTCTGGATCCGGATGTTGCCGAAGGTGCCGCGCATCATCACTTCATGGTTGCCGCGACGCGATCCGAAGCTGTTGAAGTCTTTTTTCTCGACGCCGCGTTCGAGCAGGTATTCCGTCGTCGGATTTTCGGCCGGAATCACGCCGGCCGGGGAGATGTGGTCGGTGGTGATGAAATCGCCAAAGTAGCCGAGGACCGCCGCATCGCTGATGTCGGCCAGTTCACCGGCGGGCTGCTCGCACCCCTCGAAAAAGGTTGGTTCGCGGATATAGGTTGAATCATCTTCCCATGCGAACGTGTTGCCGGTAGCCACCTCAAGCGCATTCCACTGTTCGTTGGCGGTAAAGACATCGGCATAGACGTCCTTGTAGTATTTGGCGTTGGACGCAATCTTGAGCGCATCGCCGAGCTCGTCGGAGGTATACCAGATATCCTTCAGGAAGACGTCGTTGCCGTCCTTGTCTTTTCCGATCGGGTCGTTGTCGAGATCGATGTTGACTGTCCCGGCCAGCGCGTAGGCCACCACCAACGGCGGGGAGGCGAGATAGTTGGCTTTGGTCAGCGGGTGCACACGGCCCTCGAAGTTGCGGTTGCCGGAGAGCACCGCGCCAACGGTCATGTCATTTTCCTTGATGGCCGCCTCGATCGGATCGGCCAGCGGACCGCTGTTGCCGATGCAGGTGGCACATCCATAGGCCACAACATTGAAGCCGAGCGTTTCCAGGTTGCCGAGCAGTCCGGATTCCGTGAGGTATTCCGTCGCCACCTGCGAGCCCGGTGCCAGCGAGGTCTTAACGTAGGCAGGGATCTTCAGCCCTTTCCCAACCGCTTTTTTGGCAACGAGACCGGCCCCCATCACGAGGCTCGGGTTGGAGGTGTTGGTGCAGCTGGTGATGGAGGCAATCACGACCGCACCATCCTTCAGCGTTCCAAAACCGGGGACGTTCACATCTTTTGCAGAAGGCTGGAAATCGTCGTTGAACTCTTTCTTGAGTTCTCCGATGGCCAGGCGCTGCTGCGGCTTGTTCGGACCGGCGACGCAAGCCACCACGCTGTCGAGATCCAGCTCCAGCCTGGCCGTGTAGTCGGCTTCCCCGTCGAATCCCCAGAGCCCCTGCTCCTTGCAGTATCGCTCCACCAGCTCGCACTGTTCATCGGAGCGGCCGGTTTCGCGCAGATAGTCGATGGTCTTTTCGTCGATGGCAAAGAAGCCCATGGTGGCTCCGTATTCGGGGGCCATGTTGGCCACCGGGCAGCGGTCGGCCAGCGAGAGATCCGCCGCGCCTTCACCGTAGAATTCGACAAACTTTCCAACGACGCCCTGTTCGCGAAGCATTTTAGTGACGGTCAGCGCGAGGTCGGTGGCGGTGACGCCGGCGCGCAGTTTTCCGGTCATCTTGAAACCGACGACCTCCGGCGTGAGAATCGGAATCGGCTGCCCGAGCATGGCCGCTTCGGCCTCGATGCCGCCGACGCCCCAACCCAGCACGCCCATGCAGTTGATGGTCGTCGTATGCGAATCCGTACCAACCAGCGTGTCGGGATACGCCACCCCGTCTTCACCGGTCATGACGCAGCCGGCGAGATATTCCATATTGATCTGATGGCAGATGCCCAGGCCGGGAGGTAGAACGCGCAGCTTGTCAAAAGCCTGCTGCCCCCACTTGAGAAACTTGTAGCGCTCCTCGTTGCGCTCAAATTCGCGGTCGACGTTGATCTTGAACGAGGCCGCATGCCCGGCATCGTCGAGCTGGACGGAGTGGTCGATGACGAGATCAACGGGAATAAGCGGCTCAATCTTGCCGGCATCCTTGCCGGCCTTTTCCATCGCGGAGCGCAGCGCGGCGAGGTCGACGACGCAGGGCACACCGGTGAAGTCCTGCAAAAGCACGCGCGCGGGCATGTAGGGCAGTTCCTGTTTTTCGACGGTAGGCGTCCATTGGGTCAGCGCTTCGACCTGCTCGGGGGTGTAGGCGGGATGGCCCTGCATGCGCACCAGCGACTCGATCAGAATTTTAACCGATTTCGGTGTCTTCGACAGATCGCCATAGCCCTTTTCTTCCAGCGCTTTGAGGCTGAAGTAGCCCACCTTCTTACCGGATGACAGCTCCAGTTCCTTCTTCGCAAAATCGAATGTGCTCATAATGTGATCGTCCTTTGGTTCAGTTCGGAAATGCGGGCAAAACTAATGATTGCACCACAGGGTGTCAATTATGGAGCAACCCCTATGCTTCAGACACAAAGTCTTCAGCGCGCTTGCAGCAGAAATCGATGATCCCGGAAATGGAGTCGGCTGAGACACCGCGCCAGAAAATCTGCCATTTCCCTTCGGCATGATGGCCGTCGGCCTGGTTGTGGTACCACGAATTGAAGGGATTCGCTTTGTTGGAGCGCCAAAACAAGCTCTCGTGATTGCGGCAGACCTCGCGCCAAAGCTCCAGGGCCACACCTTCGCCCCGCGCCTCCCGCCCGACGGCAAACTTAGAGAGGTAGAAACCGGCCGCATGTTTTTCGAGCAGCACCGCACCACGATAGTCTTTTTCGATGAACACGTCGGAAACGTGGTCGAGAAACGCTTCGCTGGACAATTTTTTCCCAAAGCTGGTTTCGAATAGATTCAGCAGGCGGGTTCGGTCAACGCCTTCCAATCCAGTAAAATGGTTGATTTCGCTCCCTTTTCGGAAAAGCGTTCCCGCCCCTTTGACCGTGAAGATTTCCTGCAGCAGATTGATCGGTGAGGTGATTGAGAGGTGCACGCCGGGCCGCGCTTCGAGAAGTTTTCTTCCAAGCGCGGGAAAATCGTATTCCAGCGGTTCGCAGGCCTGAAGATTTTCCTTATGGGTATAGATATAGGGAAGCGGCTCGCCGGTATCCGTCTTCAGTCCGCCGGCTGCGCGGATAAAATGGACCCGTTTGGCCGTCTCGGGAATCAGTTGCAGCAATGCCGTTTCCAGCGGCGTATCTTCAGCCACAAGCACAGGAACCTTTTCATGCTCGCGCGCCTGCTGGATCAGCGCGGCAACCGTACCCGCCTCGAGCGCCTGGAATTCGAAGATCGGCTCGACGGCCAGGGCCGCCTGCATCTTGGCCGCTTCCGGACCGCTCAGCAGGATGGATGGCACCAGTTCGAGACGCAGCAAAAAGTGAAGATCGAACGCCAGTACCTCGGCCCCCGCCTCGATGCTGCCGAGATCGGGACAGAGCAGCGCAAAGCAGGCGGAATGTTCGGACTGGAACTTGTCGAGATAGAACTCGTATTCCTCCCGCCGGCCAATGCCGTCGAGAAACAGCCGTATGGTTTTGTTGAGCGTGATCATGCGTGGAATCTACCACGGAATACACGGAATACACGGATTTTTTGAAGCCGCCATATCCCGCGTTTTTCCATGGTCTCCTAAAGCGCCAGCTTGGTCTGCTTGACGAGGCGTTTGAGCTTGCCGCCGAGGGCGACCTTCTTCACATGCGACATGCGGTCGACCAGCAGAATTCCGTTGAGGTGATCGAGCTCATGCTGGATGGCGCGGGCCACCAGCCCTTTCGCATGGATCTGTATTCGCCGGCCTTCGAGATCGATGTACTCGGCATCAATCTCGTACCAGCGCTCCACATTGGCAAAGATTTCCGGAAAACTGAGACACCCTTCGGGCCCAACCTGAACATCCTCGGTATGGCCCGCAATCTCGGGATTGATCATCACCAGCGGCATTTCGAGATCGGGATTTTCGCGCGCGCCGTCGTCGCCGACATCGCTGTCCGGCGGAACATCAATCACGAACATGCGTTCGGTGCGCCCGACCTGTTCGGCGGCCAGCCCGACACCGCGTTCCTTATACATCGTCTCCAGCATTTCCTTCGCCAGCGCGCGGATGTCCTCCGTAACCTCTTTCACCTCGTCCGCCTTCTTCCGCAGGATGGGGTTGCCGTATGTGCAAATAGGTAAACTCATGGGTGTAGGTTTTCGTTGAGTTGGCAGGTGTTGTCAATTGAATTTGAGAATTCGGCCCCTTCGCGGTATACCTGCTGCACGGCATGAATCAGCAAGCTTACAAATCCGACATTGTCTTCGCGGCCTTCAACGCACGCTATGCGCATTGCTCGTTCGGCGCGCGCTATCTGCTCGCCAACATGGGTCTGCTGCGGAATCGATCCGAGCTGATGGAGTTTGATCTCCAAGTGCAGCCGCGCATCGCCGTGGAAAGGATTCTGGAGCGCCATCCGCAAATCGTAAGCATCGGCTGCTATATCTGGAATATCGATCTTGCCACCCAGGTGGCCGCCCTGCTCAAAAGCGTCCGCCCCGACGTCAGACTGATTCTGGGCGGCCCGGAAATCAGCTATGAGACCGAGGCGCAGGACATCTTTCAGTACGCCGACCATGTTGTCTGCGGCGAAGGGGAGATCGAATTGCCGAAGCTCTGCCAACGGATTCTTTACCACGGAGAAACGAAGACCACAAAGATCATCAAGTCGGAGCCGGTGGACGTTACGCAGATTGAGCTGCCCTATGATCTCTACACGGACGAGGACATCGCCCACCGCGCCATCTACGTCGAAGCATCGCGAGGTTGTCCGTTTCAATGCGAATACTGCATGTCATCGCTCGATCCATGCGTCCGCTACTTTCCGGAGGCCAAACTCTTCTCCGCCTTCTCCAACCTGCTCGACCGCGGAGCGCGCCGTTTCAAGTTTGTCGACCGCACCTTTAATATCGATGTCGCTTTTGCGCTGAAGGTGCTGGCCTTCTTCAAAGAGCGCCGTGAGCCGGGGATGATGCTGCACTTCGAAATCATCCCCGACCATCTGCCGGACGACCTGATTGAAGCCGTCAAGCAGTGCCCGCCCGGCATGCTCCAGTTCGAGATCGGCATCCAGACCTTTAACGAAACCGTTGCGCATCGCATCAAACGGCCGCTCAACATTGAAAAAATCGAAGCCAATATGCGGTGCCTGAGAGAAGAGACCGATGTGCATATCCACGCCGATCTGATTGCCGGGCTTCCGGGCGAAGACCTCGATAGCTTCGAAGCCGGATTCAACCGCCTGCTCGCGCTGAAGCCGCAGGAGATCCAGCTCGGTATTCTCAAGCGGCTGCGCGGCGCACCAATCGATCGGCAT
>JBFHPA010000064.1:0-11000 GCA_041592955.1 Pontiella sp. | reverse complement strand
TTTTTTGGGCCGGTAGCTCAGTTGGTAGAGCATTTGACTTTTAATCAAAGGGTCCCGGGTTCGAGCCCCGGCCGGCCCACCAAGTTGGACTCCGTCGTTTGCGGCGGAGTCCTTTTTTATTTACCGCGCGCATGGAGCATTCCGCCCATCATCAACACGGCAAACAGCACCAGCAGACCAATCGGCCGTTCCGAAAAGGCATAGCTGGCGGAGCCGTAGAGCATAAAGGCGCAGGTGGCACAGAAAACGATCGGTACGACCGGATAGCCCGTAACCTTGAAGGGTCGATCCCGGCATGGTTCACGTTTGCGCAGCACAAAAAGTGAAACACCGCTGCCCAGGAAAAACAACCAAACCGCCGGAGCGCTGTATAGGATGGTGTCGATGAAAGACCCAGCCATCAGGATAATACCCAGACTTAGAAATCCTTGCAGTACGAGTGCGGCCACGGGGGTCCCAAGGCGGGGATGCCATTTGCCCAGCTGACGAAATATCTTGTGCCCCGCTCCCAAGGCGTAGGAGATCCGTGCCCCCGTAAAGATCAGTCCGTTCACGGCGCCCAACGCAGAGATGCAGATAATCACGGCAACCACACGACCGGCCATATTGGGCAGTACGGTCGCGACAGCATCGACCGCCACGGCATCCGACTCAATGATGCCCCCATAACCCAGCGCCTTAAAGAACGCTCCGTTGATCAAAAGATAGAGCACCGTGACCGCCACCGTCCCTAAAACGAGGGCGCGTACAATATTCTTTCGGGGATTGCGGATTTCCGCCGCCACATAGGCGACTTCATTCCACCCTCCATATGTGTACAGCACCAGAATCATTCCCAGTTTGAGGCCTTCAAACGAAACCTCACTGCGGAAGGATGGGATTTCTCCGCCGGACGACAACAGGCCCGCAACAATAATAAACGCGATCCCTGCCACTTTTGCCGATGTCAGAATATTCTGCACCCACTTGCTCTCATGCACACCGAGAATACTGATCGCCGTGAGCGCCATCACGGCACCGGCGGCATATACCGGAATCGGGTCGGGAATCGGTGCATACAACGAAGCCGCGTAGCGTGCAAAAACATAGGCCATCAGGGCAATGTCGGCGGGACGAATTACGATCATCTGGCTCCAGCCAAACAGGAAGCCTGCCCATGACCCATAGGCATGGGCAAGATAAACCACATCGCCGCCCTGGCTCGGATAGGTGCTGGCCAGCTCGGCATAGCAGAGCGCGCCGCACAGCGCCAGCAATCCGCCCGCCAGCCAAATCGCAAACGTTCCGCCCCACCCGCCCAGACAAGCCGCCACCATCGGCGAGGTTTCATAAATCCCCGCCCCGATAATAATACCCACGATGATGCAGGTAGAGTCGAACAGCGAAAGTGATTTGCCTGGAACCGACCTCATGGCCGAAGGCTACTCTCTGCCCGACAAGGCCTCAACCCATAAATCTTTTCGACTTAACACCTTGTGAATCCGCTACTTTTGCATCTACACTACCGTTTAGAGGAAACGGTAGTTGAGGCCCGATCTTTCGGGCGTTTGCCCGTGAAGGCCGAAACGTCCTCTCGCGTTGGAAGGAGGGAATACCATGAAAGTATCAACCCGCGTCATCATTGCGCTGGCACTTGCCTCGTTCACCCTGGCGCTGCCGGCCCATGAGACCAAAGAGAAAACCCCTGCCCCGGGATTCCGTCCCGAGAGCGAACTGGCATCGGCATTCGTTGCTGACGTGAAGACCGCGACCATACGGGTCTATCCCACAATTATCCGGACACCAACGAACACAACCTTTTCCATGGAATCACAGCAGCAGGTCGTGGCTTTCCTCAGCGAAAAGGAAATCGCCAAAGCGGTTTCGGATACCAACACCATTGATCCCGGCGAGTTCAAGGGCCGCGGTCAGTTTGACTGGTTTCAAAACGATATGGCGGTAATCGGCCAGAACGTTCAAAAGAAAAAGATTGATGAAAAATATGCTATCGTGATGGAGGTTCTCTTCCCGCCGCAGCGCGGAAACAATCAGACGGTGTTCGGAATCCACTGCATCATATTGGATACAGCGGGACAGAACGTGTTTTCATTCCTGCTCAATTCGCATCACCAGATGTTTGTCGAAGCGGCGATGCATATTGAGGAAGGAACCACCGAAACGCGCGCCGTATTGATTCGTCAAGCCACAGCAGTTGGTATGGAAGCGCTACTTCGGCAGTTAAAGAATGCTTTGCCTAAGCAGGAACAGCTTGAGCTCTGAGGCTAGTAAAAAACCTTCCACAGAAAGAGCCCGTGGGGTTGAGCGGTTTGTACTTTGGCCGTGCGTTTGCCGTGTTCCAGAATATCGACGGCGGCTTCGGGTTCGAGGCGGCCCATTCCTACGTGAATCAGGAAGCCGGCCAGCCCGCGTACCATTTTGTAGAGGAACCCATTGCCCTGCACTTCCAGCGTGATGTCGGCGCCGTGCTTGCGGACATAGAACGAATGGATCGTGCGGACGGTATCCTTGATCGGCACTTTGCGGTTGGCGGCAAAGGGGGCAAAGTCGTGTGTGCCTACCAGATACTCCGCCGCAGCACGCATACGTTCGACATCCAATGGACGACCTTCCTGCAGGCGGTAGAGTCGTTTGGTGGGCGGCACGATCAGCCCGTTGTAGATGAAATAGCGGTATTCCTTGCCCACAGCGCTGAACCGCGCGTGAAAGTCGGGCGAAACCTTTTCCAATGTCAGAATACGTATATCGCGATCGATTTGCGCATTCAGTCCGCGTTGAAAATATTTGACGTTTTTAATCGGCTCCTTCAAATCGAAGTGGGCCACCTGCGCGCGCGCGTGCACTCCGGTATCGGTGCGGCCCGAAGACTCCAAACGCACGCGCTTCTGACCGGTCATCTCCCTCAGCAATCGTTCGATCTCACCCTGAACGGTCCGATGCTTCGGCTGGACCTGCCAACCGGAATAATTGGTGCCGTCATATGCAACCTTGATTTTATAGCGCGTCGACATTGGCCGCATAATTTCCACGCATCGAAAACAGACTGCAAGTCTATTCCGCGGTTTCAGCTTCGATCCATCGGAGGAAATCGGGATTACCCGCTATGATGGGCAGGCAGACAATGCAGGGCGTATCATAGGAGTGGAGTTGCCGAATCCGTTCCACGAGTTGCTCCTTGCGGGCATCGGACGTTTTCAGGACCAGCGCCGCCTCGCGCTCATTGCAGACCCTGCCCTCCCACCAGTAGATCGAGTCAATATCACCCAGCAGATTGGCGCAGGCCGCAAGCCGTTCCTCAACCACGGTCGTTGCGATCTTCTCCGCATCGTCCCGGTTTGCGGCAGTCACATATACAAAACATGCATCCATAGCCTGTCCTACTTGTTCCTCCATTGCCCTTCAATATCATGAAACAGCGAGTCCGCTTCGGGCATGCCCCACGCGCTGGGTGGATAAGCATATGGTTTCAGTTTATCCAGATTATCTAGGATGGGCTGCACCACTCGCCACTCTGCCTCGACTTCGTCGGATCGGGTGAACAGGGTCGAGTCGCCATGAAGGGTATCCAGCAGAAGGCGTTCATAAGCTTCCGGCAGGGACTTGTTCCATGTTTCGGAATAGTTGAAGTCCATTTTAACATCCTCCACCACGAAACGCATGCCGGGCCGCTTGGTACCGACTTTTAGAAAAATTCCCTCGTTAGGCTGAATTTGAAAAATGAGTGTATTGGGCTTGATGCGGGTAATATCGCAGACATCGCCCTCGCACTCGACTTGCTGGAATAATTGCAGCGGAGGAACCTTGAACTGCACCACAATTTCCGTGGTTTTTCTCGCCATTCGCTTGCCGGTGCGCAGCAAGATCGGCACACCCGCCCAGCGCCAGTTATCGATCATGAGGCGCATCGCCGCAAACGTCTCGGTGGTTGAATTGGGGTCAATGCGGTCCTCTTCCCGGTAGCCTTTAACATGCTGGCCCTCTTCGTCGACGCCTTCACTGTACTGGCCGCGACAAACGGCATCCGAGATCTTCTTGCGGATGTTGAGTTTCATCGCGTTCAGTACCTTGACCTTTTCGTTGCGGATCGACTCGGCCGAAAGATCGCCCGGCGCCTCCATGGTCACAAAACATAGCAATTGCAACAGATGGTTGGTCACCATGTCGCGCAGCGCGCCATATTCGTCGTAGTACCCGCCCCGCCCCTTCTCCATGCCGACGGTTTCGGATGCCGTGATCTGGATATGATCGACATAGCTGCGGTTAAAGACCGGTTCAAAGATGGCATTGGCAAACCGGAACGAAAGAATGTTCTGGACGGTTTCCTTGCCGAGGTAATGGTCGATGCGGTAGATCTGCCCTTCATCAAGATAGCGCAGCAATTCCGCATTGAGTTCCCGTGCGCTTTCCAGATCACGACCGAAGGGCTTTTCGATGACCACCCGCGACCAATGCTCCGAACCCGTTTTCGTTATTAAACCGGTCTCATTCAGCATTTGGACGGCTGTTCTGAACAAAGACGGGATGATGGAGAGATAGTAAAGACGGTTTTCGGGGTAGCTCTCCGTGTCCTCAAATTTCTGCTTGAGTGCCTGATAGGCCTCGGTGGTGGAAATATCGCCTTTGTGATAGCGGATGTGGCCGACAAACTGCTCCACCTTTTCCGGCTCGGCGGGCAGGCGTGAATACTCATGGATCGCATCGGCCATCATGCCGCGGAAGATATTGTCGTCATATTCACGCCGCGCAAAACCCACGATCGTGAACCGTTCAGGCAGGAGATCCTGTGTGAAGGCGATGTAGAGTGCCGGGATCAGCTTGCGATGCGTCAGATCCCCGGATGCCCCGAAAATGACGATTGTAACAGGGTCATGCACACGACTTTCACCAATCATTCCCATTACAGGCATACGCGGCTCGCTTCCTTTAAAGATTGGAACTCTACACCCGTTCTACGGGGTTTTCAACGCTTGCGGTACTTCCGTTTTCCAGCTACCTTGAGCGCATTCAATCCATGAAAATTCTCGTCCGACACCTGTTCATGAACCTGCTGAAGCCGCTGCTCTATATGCTGCTGGTCTTCACGCTTCTGTTCATCATGGCGGATCTGATGGATGACCATGCCGTTGAGTTTGTTCAGGCCGAATTTTCAATATGGACCATTCTCGCGTATTACGGTCTTCAGCTGCCATCGCTGATGATATTTATTGTGCCCATCTGCATCCTGCTTGCCACACTGTACAGCCTCTCCACGCTGACGCGGCATAGTGAAATTGTGGCGATGCGCGCCAGCGGGGTCAGTATCTACCGCATTGTGCGGCCCTACCTGCTCATGGGCCTGATCTGCTCCCTGTTCACAGCGGTGGTGAATGAATACACCGGTCCAAAATTCGCATACCGTGCGCATCAGCTGCTGGAGAGCAACAAAAGTTCGTCCGACGATGTCTACTTTGAAAACATCCCCTTCCACAATCCCACGATCGGTCACACCTGGTACATTGAGCAGTTTGACACCCGACCACCGAAACATGTCATGCAGGGCATCACCTTGCGGCAACGCCGTCCGGATGGATCAGACAAAACAAAAATCACTGCCCGCAAGGGAGCCTGGCTTGACGGCCGTTGGTGGTTCGAGGATGGCAACATCCAGCACTTCGATGAAGACAACAATCTTGCCGGGATGGCCGAGGAATTCCAAACCCGGGAAATGCGCAACCTGCCCGAGATACCCGAAGACTTTTTAGGCGAAGCCAAGGATACGGCGCATCAATCCTCGTTCGAACTCTGGAAGTATATCCGCACCCATCAGTTTCTTTCGGAGCAGACCCTCAACAATTATACCGTCGATCTGCACCACAAGCTGAGCATGCCCTTCATCTGCCTCATCGCCACGATCATCGGCATACCGGTTGGAGCGCATACCGGTCGCAAAGGCGCGCTGGCGGGGATCATGCTGGCCATTGGCATGTTTTTCGGGTTTTACGCCATGCAGTTCACCATGGAATATCTGGCCAAGCAGATGCTGATTCCACCGTGGACGGGCGCATGGACATCGATCCTGTTTTTCTACCTGCTCGGCAGCATCATGATCTTCCGCATGCGGTAACTAGTGCTGCTCCCATTTGCTGAACGGATGCGAGGCGAGATAGGCATTATAATAGCGAATGTCGCCCGAGACTTCTTCGCCGATCCATGCAGGCAGATCAACGACCTGCTCTTCGGACTCCAGCTCGACTTCGGCCATGACCAGCCCTTTATTTTCTCCGCAGAAAACATCCAGTTCCCAGAGCATGCCACCATACATGATGGTATAGCGCGTTTTCTCGACAAGGTTGCTGCAGAGTTGGAGCAGGGCTTCGACGTCAGGCTCCGGAATCTTATATTCAAATTCCGGACGCGTGAGTCCTATCGTGGCGCCCTTGATCGTGAGGCAGGCTTCTTTACCGATAATACGCACGCGGACGGTTTTATCAGGCGCCGCCACAAGATATCCCTGCCGGCATAGCCGTCCCTCATCGGCCAACGGTTGCCACGCATCATTTATAACCAGAAACTTACGTTCAATCTCAATGCCCATGGCAGGCCCCCGCAATGATTTGCCCGATCGGAATGCCGCTGTCATTTGGATAGGTTGAGAAGATCAGCTCATGTTCACTGCCCACCACCGCTTTGATGCGCTCAACCAGCAGACGGTTCTGAAATACGCCGCCGGCAAAAACCCATGGAAGCCCGTCCTGTTCAGCTGCAAGCTTTCGGCCACAGCAATAGACGATTTCCGCAAGCGAGTTATGGAATCGGGCGGCAAGGACTTCCTTCGAAACGCAGCCTTCATGCGCGTCTATCAAATCCGCGATCATCGGACGCCAGTCGATCTGACCGTCCTGGATATTGAACGCGAGATCGCCGCATTCCGATTCATCAGCCGCCGCCTCCAGGCGCATGGCGGCTTCCCCGTCGAAGGTCGGTTGCCTGCAAATACCGAGCAGACAGGAAACTGCATCAAACAAACGGCCCATGCTTGAAGTCATCGGACAATTGATTCCCGATTCCAAGAGGGCCAGAGTCGACGGAGCAATCCGCGCGCTTTGGTCGACTTGATATAGCAAGGCATCTAGAACGCGTTGCGGATCCCGTATCGCCGCATCGCCCCCCGGGAGGGCGAACGGGCGCAGATAAAATTTACGGTCAAACCCGGCTGTATCATAGAGCATCACTTCTCCGCCCCAGATTGAACCATCGGTGCCGTAGCCCGTGCCGTCGAAGGCAAAGCCGATAGCCGGACCGGGATGTGTGCCGGCCAGATGGGCGTGGTGATGCTGGACTCCAAGGGTGGGAAGGTCGTGCCTCTCGGCAAACTTGCGCGCGATGCGTGTTGAAAAATAATCGGGATGAAGGTCATGCATCACGCAATCGGGTTTTATACGGAAGCAGTCCAGCTCGCGCTGAACCGCCTGCTCAAGAATCAATTGGGTTTCAGGGTTTTCCAGATCGCCGATGTAGGGATGAAGCGTGAGTTGTCCGTGATGTGCAAGCGCGAAGGTGTTTTTCATGTCAGCGCCGAATGCGAGAATGCATTGATTCGAATCGACCGGCATGGAAACCGGTGCGATGCCCCTGCCCGGACGCAGCACAACAGTTTGCCGACCATGAACAGCGCACACCGGATCATCGCAGCGATTTACAATCTTGCGATTGTGCATCAGGAACAGATCCGCGATGCCCGACAGCTTTTTTTCGGCTGCCTCGTTTTCATGAATCATCGGCTCCGAGGTGTAGTTTGCACTTGTCATGACGACCGGATGTGGAAACAAATTGAACATGATTTCATGCATGGGTGAATACGGAAGCATGACACCCAAGGTATTCAAACCCGGCGCAAGATCTTCGACGGTTGGAAAGCGCTTCCTGAGTTTCAGGAGCACAATCGGTCGTTCACGGGAGGTGAGCAAATGCTCCTCGTCAGGTGAAACTATGCATACCGTTTTTACCCAGTCCAGATTCGGCATCATCAGCGCGAAGGGTTTTGATTCCCGGCCCTTCCGTTTCCGGAGCCGGGCAACCGCCTCGGCATTCAGCGCATCGCAGGCAAGGTGATAGCCGCCAATGCCCTTTACAGCAACGAGCTTCCCCTGCTCCATCGATTCAATCCAAAGTTCCTCCCAGTTTTCCGGCACCATTTGCGGTCCGCATTCGGGACAGGCAATGGGTTGCGCATGGTATCGTCGATCGGATGGATTGGTATATTCGGATGAACAGCTCCCGCACATGGCAAAGGAACGCATGCTGGTTTGCGGTCGATCATAGGGCAGGTTTTCTATGATGGAGAACCGTGGCCCGCAGTTGATGCAGTTAATGAAGGGATAGCGGAATCGGCGGTTTGCAGGATCAAACAGCTCCCGGCGACAATCATCGCAGATAGAAATGTCGGGCGAAATCCGCTGCAGCGCCTCACCCGCACCCATGCTTTCAAGAATTTCGAAATAGTCCAGAGGCTGGCATTCGATCTCACCGGTTTCAATCGTATCGATTCGGGACAGAGGAGGCGGATTGATTTCGAGCGCTTTGAGAAACGGAGCGGCATCACCCTGCAGATGAATGTGTACTCCATCGAAACTGTTGAGCACTGTGCCGTTTAAACCCAGATTTGTTGCGGTCCTCCACACCCAGGGCCGGAAACCGACGCCTTGCACAATGCCGGTAATGTGGATGGCCGTTGCCTTCATCACTCAAATACCGGGGTCAACCTGCTGCTATCAGGTACCATCTCCTGTCTCAGCATATCAAAAAGCCGTTGCGCAATCGGCCCGGGCTTTCCATTACCCACCGGTTTGCCATCGAACTGAACGACAGGCGTGATGTTGGGTGTTGTGCCGTAGATGTGCACTTCCGACGCAGAACGAACCGCGCCAAGATTGATCGGACGAAACTCCGCATTCGTTAATACACGCTCTTTAACCAGCAGCTGTGCAAACTCCATCGCGCGTTTGGCGGTCGTTCCGGCCAAAACCCGCTCAGGCGGCGGCATGAACAGTTCTTTGCCGAGCGTCACGATTCCGATGTTTTCGGTCGCACCCTCTCCGAGACAGCGGTTTTCATCCAGCGTCACGGTGAAATCGACACCGAGATCGACCGCTTCTTTTTTCATGAGAACGTTTGGCAGGTAGTTGCAGGTTTTTACCTGCGCAAAGATCCCGGGCTTGATTGGAATTTTGCTCACGGCCACGCTGACCCCGCCGGGTAGCTGTTTAATGCTGGCGTGCTTCAGCTCATGGACAATAACGTAAAATTCGGGATGAAAGCAGGCATAGGGATTGACGCCCATGGTTCCCTGGCCACGCGATACGAGCAGACGAACCAGCGCATCGCGATGCTTCCCGGCTCGAATGGTTTGAACGGTGATGTCCGCAATCTCTTCCAGCGTTACCGGCAGTTGGATCCCAATCGCATGACACGATTTTTCCAGCCGGCTTAAGTGATCGGAAAGATTGTAGATGCTTCCATCGAGGCATTTGAATGATTCAAACACGCCATCCCCGCGGTGCACCATGTGATCATCGATCGGGATGGTCATGTACGAGGGATTGGTTACGATACAGTCAACGACCGATGAATACATGGCATAGAGCCCCTTCTCTTCCTTCGGGAGGCGTTTCAACCATTCATTGCGGCCGACAACCGGTTTGCTCGAATCTTCCTGCATCACACTCCTTGGCGTCCAAACACCGCGACTATCCCTTAATTTTATGGGGATTGGAATTTATTTCTACCCGGACTAATGGGATAGTCTGCGATTAACTATTCATCGAAAGAGGTGCGTCACATGAAGGACATAATTAAAAAACGCGTTTTGGTTACCGGCGGTGCCGGCTTTCTGGGGTCGTTTCTGTGCGAACGATTGCTCGATGAAGGATGCGATGTCATCTGCATGGATAACTTCTTCACCGGCCGCAAGGCCAACATTGCGCATCTGATGGGCAATCCCTATTTTGAACTGATGCGCCATGATGTGACCTTCCCCTTCTACGTCGAAGTGGATGAAATCTATAACCTGGCCTGTCCCGCTTCCCCCGTTCACTACCAGTTTGATCCCGTACAGACCACTAAAACCAGTGTGCATGGCGCAATCAACGTGCTGGGATTGGGCAAGCGTGTAAAGGCCAAGGTGTTTCAGGCCTCTACATCCGAGGTCTATGGCGATCCATCCATCCACCCTCAGCCGGAATCGTATTGGGGCAACGTCAACCCCATCGGGGTCCGCTCCTGCTACGATGAAGGCAAGCGTTGCGCCGAAACACTTTTCTTCGACTACTGGCGCCAGCACAACCTGCGCATCAAGGTGGTGCGCATCTTCAACACCTACGGCCCCCGCATGCACCCGCAGGACGGCCGCGTGGTATCTAACTTCATCATGCAGGCACTGAAGGGCGAGGACATCACCATCTACGGCGATGGCAAACAGACCCGCTCGTTCTGCTATGTATCCGACCTGATCGAAGGCTGGATCCGCCTGATGGCTTCGCCGGACGATGTGACCGGCCCCATCAACATCGGCAATCCCGGCGAGTTCACCATGATTGAACTGGCGGAAAATGTGATTGAGCTGACAGGCTCGAGTTCCAAGCTGGTTTTCGAACCGCTTCCCGCCGATGATCCGAAACAGCGCCAGCCGGATATTACGCTCGCAAAAGAGAAGCTTGGTTGGGAACCGACCGTTGAGCTACGCGATGGTTTGGCTAAAACCATCGAGTATTTCGATGGATTATTGAAGCAGGGCGCGTAAAGCCTACAGGCCCGTTTTTTTGAAGATGGGCTCCGGAATATGCCGGATGATCAACATGATCCACCGCCACATCCACAACGTGTAGACGACGTTTTTCTTTTTTTCCATTCCGCGGAAAACGGCATGGGCCACCTGCGCCGGCTCAGCGGTCAGCGCACCGGGCAGTTCCATGTTTTCGGTCATCTTCGTGCGGCAAAAACCGGGTTTCACCGTCATCACATGGACC